>JAFRIR010000052.1 GCA_017432685.1 Flexilinea sp.
CAAAGGATCTGTCCTTGGCTTGCATCAGAATTGGGAGAGGCTCATCCTTCACATAACAATGAGGGTGCAAAGGGAACCGTCTCCGCTGTCACTTGATAATTTACCAAATGACAGATGGGGACGGTTCCACTCCGGCACCGTGAGAACTGCGCTTCTTTCACCGGGGAGCGCCAATACGGTGCCTCCGGGCAACCGGCCCCACTGTCAGGTCCAGGCAGAGACACAACGGGGACGGTTTTCCTGCTGCAGCGAAGCCTGCACAGAAGAACTGTCACCTTGTGCGCCTGATTCGAAAAGGTCATCCTGCAATTGCGCACACATGAGGACGGTTCCTGCGTGTCGGCTGCGCGACACCGCAGAAACCGTCCCCGTGTGCCGGGTGAGCCCGGGCGGGGTCAGATCCCTCCAACTCTCCGCTCGTGCTTCGCACATCGCGTGAGTCTGCGGAATCCGACCCCGAGCGAGCAGGATTCGACGCCAGCCTGTTGAAATTCACAGATTCATCGGCGTTTCCTTGAAAATAATAAAACGGGTGTATAATTACCATTTGTATAATTGTTCGGTATATCCTTCATTCCGCGGTGGCTGCGGGATGTGTGGACCGGACAGATAAATCTATTTTCGGTAATCCGATGCTCTCCTGTCCCATGTGTTTCTGTCGGACAGAAATTCAGCACCTTTTTTGCATATATGTCTTTGTTGCGTATATGTCTCGGGGGGGGTATGAAATTCGTTCTAAAAAAATCCGTCTTTTTGCTGCTTGTTCCCATTCTCATTTTGTCTTGTTTTTCCGCTGTTCACGCAGAGTTGATTAAAGGTGCCACTGATCAATCTACTTTTGCCAAAGACGCAAATCTCGCGACGGTGACGATCCTCAATTTAAAAGATTTATCAGTAACGGCTGAACTTGTATCTTTTTCCGATTCCCAATTGACAGATGTAAATGGAAATACAGTAAACCCCAAGCTTGAAAATAATGAACTCTCATTTCCAAATGCTTATATGAGTCCACGCACAACCTATGATGCAGGCAACTTTACCGTAAAATTTAATCAGGCAGCCAGGTTAAGTGACGGGACGCCGAAGGATCTATATATTGTGTTTACCGGTGTAAAAATTTTCACATGGGTAAATAATAGCAATCCAGTTACCCTATCTCCTATTTTGTTCTTCGCGCATCATACTGGGAATGATAACAAAAAGGACTATCCGTGCGTATCAGTGAAGTCTAAAGAATCAATTGGAGTTAGTTACGATTCTTTAAAAGTCTATGTTGATGAGGCTGCATATACAGACACTTTTTTCTATACGATTTATGGTGTAAATGTTAAACGATCAGAGGATTATTCAAATAAAATGTATTATATGGCAAATCAAAATAACAGATTTTCAGAACGTGTCATGCTTGATCTTTCCGGCACAACCGGGAACATTTATATTCCGAAAAATGGAAAATTGTATCCGGATGGCTATGAAGCTCCAAATATATTTAAGGCGCCTTATAACCAAAATGAAGATAAAAATCAGCAGCTAAATAATGATACGTATGAATCAGGTTTTGCCGTTCTTGCCAACGCGAAAACCGGGTTGAATGCAAAATTTTGGTCAAGTGCCGGTCTGGATTTGTATTTTCTCCCCGACGGCATAACGCATACCATCACCTCTTCCTCCGGTACCGGGGGAAAAATAGCGACCGGACGCAATGGGACAGGCACCGATCTGCCCGGCGGCGGAAACGAGGATACAGCTGAAAAGCGAACCTATGACGTTCCTGACGGAAAAGACGTGACCTATACCATGACCCCGAATCCGGGCTATGTGATGAGAAGTCTCACCATCGACGGCCAACAAAAATCCCTGCCGAGCCTGATTGACGGGGTTTACAAATACACTTTTGACGCAGCGAAAAACCAGGTGACCGGAGATCATACCATTCATGTCGAGTGGGTTCAGGTCATCGACGTCACAGTCACGAAAAACTGGGCGGATAACAACAACAGCGACGGCACCCGGCCGAAAACCGTTACGATCCAACTTCTGCAAAACGGAAACAAATCAGTCACTCGTGCGGATGGGACAGTGGAACCAATGAAAAAAGCAATCACCAACCCAGCCACGGAAGTTACCTTTACCCGTTTGCCAAAGATGGATCCGGACGGAAATGTGTATAGATACAGCATAGAAGAAGACTCGGCATTCAAAGACAATTATGCGGTGACGATCAGCCCGGAAAGCTTATCCGAATCCGGTACGATCACTGTCACCAACACAAAGATTCATCAAGTCACCTTTCCTTCGGTCATCAAGAGCATTCAGGGACCATCCTCCGCGTATGAAGGCGCAAATTATACCTTCAATATCACAGCCTCCCCTGTTGATGCACCGATGCCGAAGGACGGAAACGGAAACGAAGTCACACGCATTACGATTCCTGCCGGTGAAAAAGGGCAGGCGAAAGACTTCGGTGCCATTACATTTGAGAAAGCAGGAACCTATGTTTATACCGTAAAGGAAGCTGTCGATTCCAACGGTGGATATACGGTCACTCCCGGATCCTATACAGTCACCTATGAGGTTGGAAGCAATGGCGCCATCACCGGCCCGAACATAAAAAGTGATAATACTTCAAATTACAATGACAAAGAACTTGTTTTTGAGAATGATTATCCCTTCGAAAGCGGACTTTGGGCAATCCCATCGGTCATCAAAAAAATCAACGGCATTGAACCGGAGAATCCGGATACTTTTGAATTTCTGCTGCGCCGCGATCCGAAATATCCGGACTCTCCTATGCCAAACGGTGAAGATCAAAAGGTTATTTCTATCACCGGCGCAGGTGAGGCTGACTTCGGTGAAGTGGAATTTGTCTGCGAAGATGATGCCGGCTGCACGTACAAATATTATATCCGGGAAGTGATCCCGGCAAAGCCAATCAAAGGCGTCACTTATGATGAGACGGTTTATCACGTCACGATCAACGTAAAAAACGGAGAGCTTGTTTCAAGAGAGGTTGAAGGCGGATCAGTTGTCGGTGATACCTATGTCTTTACCAATACCTATCCCGATACGATCGAACCGGTTGAAATTGGTGTGCACAAAGTCGTTGAAAACGGGGACTGGGCGGGTGATGACCGCTTCGATTTTGTCCTGCAGGCAGTCAGCAAGCCGGAAGATGTGGAAAAATACCCCATGCCGGTGCTTTCGGAGGAAGAGGGTGATGTTCCGACCAAAACCATTACCCTCAACGGTACAGGCGCTGAAAATAATGAAAAATTCGCCTCTTTCGGTTACATTCAATTTGAAGCTCCGGGTGAATATACCTATAAGATCACAGAAAAGAAAGGAAATCTCTCGCGGTACGATTACGACACCAATGAATTTACCGTTACCTGGGATGTAAGTCTGAATGAAGATGGAACAGCATATGTTCCTGTCCAATATGTGAAAAATCAGAGCGGAAGTACGGTCCATCCGGAAGTCCAGAATAATGCGGTAACTTTCCGGAACCTTATCCTGCCGGAAGGTGCGGGAGATGATCTGCATGTAGAGAAGGTGATCACCGGATATGAAACGGATGAAGCGGCAAGGTTCCGCTTTTCACTGACCGGTATGCCTTCCGATCTGACGGTTCCGCCAATGCCGGCTGAAGACAATACGCATAAAACATACACATGTAATTTTGAAGATCCCGACAAAAGTGTTTTGGTTTGCGCTCTCAAAGGCGGCAGTCTGAACTTCTATTTCGGTGAGATCGATTTTCCGGAAGACGGAGAATATTCTTATACTGTGGAGGAAATCGATGACGGGAATCCGGATATCGTCTACGATACAGCAAAATATGAAATCACTTATGTCGTGGAATACGGGGAATTGAAATCGAAAACCGTTATAAAAGACGGGGTAACTTATACGGACAAGACGCTCGTTTTCACCAATGAAAATAAGAAACGCCCGGATTCTGATTTTGCTCACGCACATATTGGAGTTGAAAAGAAGATTTTGGGTGGTGAGCCGGACGAGGCTGATGTCTTCAATTTCACGATGAAGCGTCTGAACAGCAGCAATCCAATGCCCGAAGGTGTGTCCGGAGATACCGCTAAAGTTTCGATCAAGGCTTCCGATGAAGAATTGACGGCGGATTTCGGAATGATCACCTTTGGGACCCCGGGCGTTTATGATTATGAGGTTCGTGAAGTTCTGGATGAACTGGATCATTACCGGTATGACTCGACTGTCTATACCGTCAGCTGGACCGTTACCCACAGCACAACGGATGAGGATTCTCCGCTGCGGGCTGAGATGACAGTGCTGATGGATGGGTACCGTGAAGACACCCGAAGAAGCAGTAAACTTCTTTTCGAAAATGTTTTGCTTGAGCCCAACGAAGCCGTTTTGATGGTCAACAAATTCGTGCGAGGAGGTACGCCGGATATTTTAAGCCGGTTCCTTATCACGCTCAAAGGGGTCAGCAATTCGGTGGAAGGCCTGGATAAGAACCCGCTGCCGGAAAGCTGTGAGGATGATCACTGCGCTGTGGAAATTCTCAATACCGGACATGATTATTTTCCAAAAATTGCCTTTGAAAAGGATGGGGAATATATCTATGAGGTACGTGAAACACCTGGCAGTTCCGAAGATTATGAATATGATGGATCGGTTTACACGGTGAAATATATTGTTCGCGACGGCAAGGTTCAGCGTCCGCCGGAGATCAAAAAAGACGATGTGGCGCTCGCCAATCATAACATGGCGGTGTCCTTTGAGAATCACTATCTGCAGGGTGTGGATGAGATGGATCCAACTGTGCGCAAAGTGATCAAGGGTAATCCGAACCGTGACGATGTTTTTACCTTTGAATTCAAGGCTGTTGAAAATGACCGGAAAATTCCGGTGGTATCCATGCCGATGCCGTATGGTTCCGACCTGACAAAGGGGATCAAGATTCTTGAAATCAATGGCAGAGGCCGGAAGAATTTCGGTACGATCGCCTTTGAAAACCCGGGAAAGTATGTTTATACGATCCGGGAAGTTCCGGGAGATGCGGGATATAATTACGACAGTACGATCTACACGGTCACCTATGATGTCATCGAAAACGAAACAGGAACACTTGTTCAAAGGTCGATCAAAAAAGGCGGAGTGGATTACTCCGGCGAGTTTTATGAATTTACCAACAAGTGGGGCTCAGGTGATGATGAGGAAGACGATGGTGGTGATGGTGACGGCGAATCCGGCAGCGGCAGCTCTCTGCCCCGTACCGGCTTTGCGCCTGGTGTGGTGACGCGGCTGCCGAAGCAGCGGGTGGATTATTCTGTCTATTCACAGCTGCGGCTGCGCATTCCTGCCCTCGGTGTGGACGCTGAGATCCTGGGCGTCCCTGAAAGGGAAGGTGACTGGGACGTGAGCTGGCTGGGAGACAGCGTCGGCTGGCTGCAGAACACGGCCTGGCCGGCTTCCTCCAAAGCCGGGAACGCGGTGATCACCGGACATTCCTACAACTACCTGGGACGCCCGGGGGTGTTCTCGGGCCTCGACCGGCTGAGCTACGGCTGTTCGATTTCCGTCACGGCTTTTGGAGAGACCTTCGTTTACCTGGTCGAAGACGTGCAGACGGTCTTTGCCGATACGCCTCAGGTGATGTCACAGAAGACGGACGTGCCGGAGCTGACGCTGATCACCTGCAAATACTACAACGAGGCCACGAACGACTACGACGGCCGCGTGGTGGTGAAGGCGAAGCTTGCGGAAATCAGGTGAAATCAGGTGAAATAAGAAATCAGAAATAAGAAATAAGAAATAAAACGAAAAAGAAGGTGCGCCGCACCTTCTTTTTCGTTGTCTAAAGTCTAATGTGCCTACCACTTCGCCCGAGCCGGTAGAATCCGCTGCAATTCTTCACTGACTGTGGGGAAGTGTGAAAATTCTCAGGCAATCTGGAACTCTCTGTAAAGCTGAGCACGGAATTCCGGATCTTCGGCTGCACGGCTCAGATCTTCTGTCCGACCCTGGTTCAGGAGAAATGATATCAGTTTTCCCATCATCCATTCTCCTTCGGCCTTTCCTCTGGCAATTCCTTCAGCCTTTCCCTCGGCAATTCCTTCAGCTTTTCCGATTTTTTTGCCTTTATCTTCACTTTCTCTCAAAACTCTATCCAGCCATTCAGACATCGTTTTCTCCTTTCCCGCTTCAACGTTGTCATTCATTTTAATTTCAAAGCGCTTTTCTTTGTCCATTACGTTCAGCAGATGCAAGACCTCCTGAATATGTTCCACAACTTCTGTCCCGGGATCATAATTCCCCGTTTCCCGCATTTGTACGAAATAATCGGCCACGATCTTGAAATCACTTTGAAACAGATTCACCTGTTCTCTGTTCAGATAAGCAATTTCAAAAAGATTGATTTTCAGATCGTTTACATAAGGCTTGAGTTTTTCCGAAACATTTACAGCATCAAAAATGGTAACGGGCTGGTCCCATCGTTTTCGATATCCGAAATATAATACCAGTGTTACCACCGGATAAGGTTCAAAGCCATCATTCAACTTGTTGATCTGAGCGCGATATTCGGTTCCGTCATAACCGGCCACTCTCAGAGGCATATAGGGATCCGGTTCTGTCTGATTCTCCAGTCCGATACAGGCAATGCGGATATTTTGTTTCTTCCAGCGTTTCGACACATCGCGTTCCAGTTCGCGGATTTTTCCGTCTGCTTTGTAATAAGCATTCGGAGCCTGATCTTCAAGGTCAGCCGGATCGATCACCCGTTCCCCTCCGAAAAGCAACACATTTACGATGTCAGCAAAAACATCGTTATATCCTTCAAGAATTTTTTCCGTAATATCCTTTTCTGCCATCTTTACCAATCCGTTTTCCGGTTTAAATTATACACCGGGCGGTGGGAAAAGTCAACATGAGCTGCGTACGAGTCGGAGGGGTCGGATCCCTATTGCACTGTTCAATAATCTGAAGAAATATGAAAAAATTGAAAACTTGCATAATTTCAAGTACAATAGAATCATGGCAGAAATTGAAATTGGTGCGGCTACGTTAGATGAGTTCCCTCAGATCGCGAAAATGGACCTGAGTTTTGAGAGCGAATATGTCTGGAAGACCCAGATGCTGGAAGGGCTTGGCAGCTTTGAAGCCAGCTTTCAGCGCATCAGGCTCCCGAAAACAATTCGTGTATCTTTTCAGGCCTACAGTACGGCGAACATGGAAGCGCTGATCCGCCAGCACCAGGTCCTTTCGGTACGCTATGAGGACAAAGTGATCGGTTATCTGCGCCTGGAGCAGGACGAAACGGTGAACCGTCTGGTGCTGAAGACCGGCGGTGTCATGCCCGAATACCGGAACAAGGGGGTCGGGACCGTGCTGTTGGAACGGGTGAGCGAGATCGCGCGAAGCAACAACCTCCGCAGCCTGGTGTGCATGGTTCAGGCGAAAAATGACCCGGCGATCCATTTCCTGATGGCGCGGGGGTTTGTGTTCTGCGGGTACCAGGAATTTTTCTTTCGGAATATGGAGATCGGTCTGTTTTTCTCGAAAAACATCCGGTAGTGTCTGACATGAACTATTTTATTCACGGACTGCGGGCGCTGAGCGAGGTGCTGACAGCGGCTGTTGCCATGACCGCTTTTTCGGTGCTGCTTTTTTCCCTGCAGTTCCTGCGGCGAAGGCAAAAACTGGCGGCTGCCCTGGTGCCGGTACTGGTGTGCGTCACGGTGATCTACAGCGCGGATGCGCTGGAGACTATGGCGATGGGTGCGGCGGCCAAGTTGATGTGGCAGCTGATCCACTGGACCGGTTTTGTGATCCTGCCCGCGGCTGCTCTGTTTTTTTCACTGGTGATTCTGGAGTTGACCGGCAGAGAGATCGGGAAAGCTGTGACCGTCGGCTCGGTTCTCAATTACCTGCTTTCCTTTGTTTTTGTCTCCCTGCTGTGGAGCGGTAAACTGTTTGACGGCATCCATGTGATCTCCGACATCGGGACGACCATGGTCCATACCGGGATGACAGCGCTGTTCTGGGTTTATTTTGCACTCAATCTTTGTGGAATACTCATTGTACTGGCAACAGCTTACGGACGGACCCGGACTCAGGCCAGCCGCCGCAGGATGCTTTATCTGATCTTCGGTCTCATCGGCATCATCATCGGCACTTTTCCGCTGCTGCTGTTCGGCTCCGGCCTGCTTATTTCCCGGTATCCGGTGGTCTTTTGGACGCTGAGCGTACTGGGAAACGCGATGGTGACGGTGATGGTGGTCTTGCTGGGCTATGCCTCCGCTACCTTTTCCGTCTCCTGGTCCGACCGTTTCACTCGATTGCGTATGATCGAATGGATGCTGCGCGGACCGGTCACAGCCAGTTTTACGCTTTGGCTGGTGACGATGATCAACCGTTCCGGGGACGCGCTCGGGCTTGATATCTCCGGGGTGAACACGCTGGCGACGGTGGTCTCGATCATTTTGATGGAATATCTGGTCACAGTGCTGATGCCGCGCATTGAGCGGGGAGCCCTTGTCGGTCTCGGCCGGGAAGATTATGCGATCTACCGGGAGTTCCAGGGCATGATGGTCTTCAAGCCGGAACTGGAAACCTATCTGGAAGCGCTGACCGGGGCCTTGTGCGACCGGTTTCAGGCGCGGGACGGTTTTTTTGCGGTGATGGACGAGTCCGGTTCCTTTGACCCGGTCGTGAAGACCGGGGAGAGCAGCTGGCTGGACCTGCCGGAGCTGCTCAGCCGGATGCCGGCTTATTTTGCGGAGCATGGCGATGCCTTTTACTGGGATGGCACCGGGGTCCTCATTCCGCTTTTTAACCATGATGAAGGCCTGGATACGTTTCTGGGCGTGCTGGGGCTGGCGGACGTCTCCCCGGACCTTTTCCCGAACGGGAATGTCAGCGTGCTTGAAGATGCACTGGACAAAGCCCGCACGGTGCTGTGGCAGCGGCGCTACCTGACGAGCGCTTATCAGGTGCTGCGTACAAAGACGAAAGAGGCCGGCGCCAACAGCTTCCACAGCGGCAGCGTTCTGGACCAGGATGCGCTGCTGGAAAATGCGAATACCGCGGAACTGGACCGGGTAACTGTTTGGGTCAAGGATGCGCTCACGCACTATTGGGGCGGCCCGAAGCTTTCGGAAAACCCGCTGCTGAGCTGGCGTGTCGTCCGTGAAAATGCGGCTGCCGGCAGTGAAAATGAGGTGAACAGCCTGCGCAGCGTGCTGAAACAGGCGCTGGAGGAGCTCCGTCCGGAAGGAGAGCGTTCCATCAGCGGTGAGTGGACGCTGTATAACCTGATCGATCTGAAGTTTTTTGAAAAGCAAAAGGTCAAAGATATCGTCCGGAGACTTTCCATGTCGGAAGCTGATTTTTACCGGAAACAGAAGGTGGCTGTGGAAGCGCTTTCGAAAGTGATCATCCGGATGGAACAATCTTTGCAGGATGAGACAGGTGATGGTTTACAAAATGACAAATGAGAAGCAGAAAATTCTGAACCAGCCGACGCTGCCGATCTACAAAGCGGGACACAGCACAGACATCATCTGTGTGGTCCTGATCTTCATCGGCATGCTGCTTTCGGCCGGGTTTTTCAGCGCCAGTCCGGGCTCCCTGATCGTCCCGTTCTGCGAGCTGCTGCGCTCCTGGTTCGGGGTTTGGGCTGTGGTCCTTTCGGTGGCGATGGCGCTCTTAGGGATCGCGGTGCTTCTTTTCCGCTGGGTGCTGCCGCATATCCGGCTCAGCCGGGGCAAACAGATTTTTTATGCCGTGCTGGTCTTCCTGATGATTTTGGACGGCATCACGCTCAGCGCCCTTTATGGCGGCGCTGAAGCGGGCGGCGGGCTCGGGATGACCCTTGTGCGTGCCCTGACTTCCGGCGGGAACGCCGGGCAGGTCAGTTTTCTCTTGTGGGTGTTCCTGATCATTGGACTGTGCCTGCTGACCGGCGGGACCAAATGGATGCCGAAGCTCTTTCGTGCCTTTTGGAGCGAGGTCAAAGAACTGTTCATGGATGGGGTCCGGGTCGTTAAAGAGCGCCCGGCCGTGGAAAAGCCGGCGGATTTTGACTGGCGCACGGAGTATAAAGCTGTGACGGAAACAGCCTCAGCACAAAACATTGCAGATAACATGGAGGGAAAGGAAACTGTTCCTGAGCCGGTGAAGATCCCGGCTCCCGTAAAGAAGATCGTGGACCCGATCCCGGCCTTCTTTACGAAGAAAAAGACAATGGAAAACGAAAATATCAACATTAAACCGGTAACAAACACAAACACGAATACGAAAAAAATGTCAACCCAGGCCGCCGGTCCGGCTGTTCGGTCGAACCGTCTGCCGCCCCTGAACCTGCTCGATACGGAACTCGGGTTTTACGGGCAGAACGCCGATCATTCGGAGTTCATTGCCCAGATCGAAGAGGCAATGGATGAGTTTGGCGCTCCGGTGAAGGTCATCGGCTGCTCGGTGGGACCGAGCGTGGTGCAGTACCAGGTGGTCCCGGGGAATATCGCGAAAGCCGGCAAGGTCAGCGCGAAAAACATCCGGGTGACGCAGGTCGCCCAAACCGAGCGGGACCTGGCCGTGCGGCTTGGTGTCAGCAACCTTTCCATCCAGGCGCCGGTGCCGGGTGAATCTTATATCGGGATCGACATCCCCAACCCGCAGGCGATGAAGGTTCGTCTGCGTCCGCTCATCGAAAGCCCGGAATTCCAGCGGAAGAATTCTCCGCTTTCCGTGGCGCTGGGACGGGATATCACCGGCAACCCGGTGGTGGTGGACCTGGGCTCCATGCCCCATCTGCTGGTGGCAGGGACCACAAACTCCGGTAAATCCATCTGTCTGCGGGCGATGGCGATCTGTTTGGCGATGAACAATTCTCCGGAGCAGCTGCGATTTGTGATGATCGACCCGAAACGTGTGGAATTTTACCATTTCAACGGTTTGCCGCACCTGCTCGGGAAGGTCGAAACGGAATATGAGCGCTCCATCGCCGTGCTGGAATGGGCGGTGCAGGAGATGCAGAGCCGCTACCGGCTCTTTGAGACCGTTGGCGTCCGCAAGCTCGAGGTTTATAACGAGTATGCGAAGGATCACGGGCAGAAAACGCTGCCTTATATCGTCATCATCATCGATGAGATGGCCGAGATCATGAAAGGTGCGGACAAGCAGGGTCAGGTCTGCATCGACAAGCTCACTTCCCTGGCCCGTGCAACCGGCATGCACCTGATCTGTGCCACCCAGCGTCCGGATACCTCTATCGTGACCGGGAAGATCAAGACCAACATTCCCGCCCGTATCGCGCTGAATGTGGCAAGCGCGATCGACTCCCGCGTGATCATGGGGAAGCAGGGCGCGGAAAAGCTGCTGGGCCGCGGGGACATGTATTTCATTGACCCGTCTCTGAATGTGCCGACCCGGGTGCAGGGCGCTTTGCTGACGGACAACGAGATCGACAAGGTCGTCGACCTCTGGAAAAAGCTTTCTCCGAAACCGACCGCGGAGCTGAACACCACCCCGTGGGATGAGATCGCGGAAAACAGTAAAATGAGTGCCGACAACAAGGATGAAAAGAAGCTGAAGCTGGCGATTCAGCTGGTCTGCCGGACAAAGAAAGCCAGTGCGGCATATATTTCCGGAAAGCTCAATGTCAGTTTCCCGACGGCTTCCCGTCTGCTTTCCCGTATGGAGGAGCTCGGTGTGGTCGGTCCCATGCAGCTGGGCGGCAAAGCCCGTGAGGTGCTATGGGATGAGGCAGAGGCTGAGGACTTTGTTCAGACCCTGAAGAGCAATAAAAAAGATATGTTTGATGATGAAAATGAAGATTATGATTTGTTTTAGGTGTCAGGTGTCAGGTGTCAGGTTTTAGGGAATAGGTGATAGGGGATAGGGAATAAGGAGTAAGGAGCAAGTAGTAAAGAGGAAATATAAATTAGTAAGGAGTAAATATTGAATGGAAATTTCCTTATTCCTTACTCCTTATCATTTACTCCTTACTCTTAACTCTTTACTATTTAGTTGATGGGGAGGAATTATGAGTGAAGAGCGAAAAATCACGTTTACCGAGAAGTGCCGGAAATGGTTCAAAGGCTTTGGTGATGCGGCTGCATCCTTTCTGCTGAAGATCGGTCTGACGGCCAATGCCGTGACTGTCATCGGCTGTCTGGGACATATCGGCGCCTGCTGGCTGGCTTATAGAGGTCATTTTTTCTGGGCAGGCATATTGCTGATCCTGTTTGCCGTCATGGATTTCTTTGACGGAACGATGGCCCGCATGGCAACCGGCGGAAAGGGTACGAAGTTCGGTGCGGTGCTGGATTCAACCACCGACCGCTATGCAGAATTCCTGATTTTCGGCGGGATCCTGCTGAACAATGCAGAAGCGGGAAATATACCCTGGGTCGCGGTTTGTGTGGCTGCCATGATGGGCGCTTTCCTGGTCCCCTATACCCGGGCGAAGGGTGAGATCTACGGGCTGGATATGCGTCTCGGCATCATGTCCCGGCTGGAGCGCTACATCGTCCTGGTGGTCTGTCTGCTGATCGGTTTCCCGAACATCGCTATGGCCGTCATCGCCGTCTTTGCCAACATCACCGCCATCCAGCGTCTGCTGCATATGAAGAAGAATCTGGATTAAGGGAAATTCTAAAAACATATGAGCGGGGGTATGGGGGCTGCATAGTAGAGCCTGCTCCGTAAGGTACGGGCTGACGCCCGGTTTGTATGCGGAGCAGGAGCTTCGCCCCACGGAGATCATGGCGCGGGAAGGTATATTCCCTGAGAAAAATTTTTTTGAATCCCGCGCCACAATGAATGAACTGTGAATGAGGTCAGAATTTTTGGATTTTTAGAGGGTTCCTTAAAAATATGCAAAATGTGATATAATATGCCTATATTGGAGGAATATGATCACACAAATGCAAGAGGAAATACGTCCGTCAGCAGATCTGCGGAATCATTACAGTGAAATTTCCCGTGAGTGCAGAGAAAACCGCACGGCGGTCATCATAACGGTGAACGGCAGGGGGGATACTGTTTCGATCGGATACCAGCAATATAAAAATATGAAAGCAAAGCTTGAATTGCTGGAAATGCTCGATGATGGTGAGCGCGATTACCGGGAGGGCAGAACTTCTCCGGAAAATGTTGTTTTTGAAAGACTGTATGCCCGTTTGGCGGATGTAAATAAAAAATGAAATACAGTATCGAATGGACTGAAACTGCGGAAAGCCAGCTCTTCGAAGACGCATTATATATTGCTTTGAACACCGGAGATACAGAAGAAGCGGTTTCTTTTGTGGACAAGGTCAGAGAGGCTACCGGAAAACTGGATGAAATGCCGAACCGGGGCATTCTGCCGAGAGATGTTTCAATCAGGAAAAAGGGTTTCAGAGCCCTGCTCATTGGGAATCATGCCGCCTTTTACAAAGTCTATGAGAAAGAGCATCTCGTGGTGATCGAAGTTTTTGCTTCATTGAAGGAAGATTATATCCATTTACTTATCTGATCGTGACTATTCAGAACGAAGTTCACGGAGACTGATATGCAATTTGTTCGTGAAGGGATCATTATCGGGCCGTTGTTCCTGCACTATTACGGGCTCATCATCATGCTCGGGGTGCTGGCCGGGGTGTGGCTGGCCATGCAGGCGGGGAAAAAGCGCGGATACAAGCCGGATGATTATTGGGACATGGTTCCCTGGATGCTCATCCCGGGAATTCTGGGCGCGCGGCTCTGGCACGTGCTGATGCCCTCCGTCTCCTCCGGGCTTTCCTTTTCCTGGTACCTGCAGCACCCGGGTGAGATTTTGGCTGTCTGGAACGGCGGGCTCGGCATCCCGGGCGGCGTGTTGGGCGGCGCTTTCGGGATCTGGCTGTTCTGCCGGCGCAAGGGCTTCCCCTACGGTGATTTCATGGATACCATTGCCATCGGTCTGCCGCTGGGGCAGGCTATCGGACGCTGGGGAAATTTCGTCAACCAGGAGCTTTATGGACGTCCGTCGACACTGCCCTGGGCGATCACCATCGACTCTGCTCACCGCATCCCGGAATACGCGGACACAGCTACCTACCACCCGCTGTTCCTTTATGAATCGCTTTATAACCTGCTCCTGTGCTTGTGCCTGTGGAAGCTGGATCATTCGAAAAACGTGAAGCTGAAGCAGGGCAGCCTGTTCCTGATCTACCTTATCGCCTATCCGGTGGGCCGCTTCTTCCTCGAATTCCTGCGTCTCGATACCGCACAGCTCGGCGGTATCAATGTCAATCAAACGGTCATGGCGATCGTGGCGCTCATATCGGCTGTCTGTCTGGTGTACAGAGAAAGAGTAAGGAGTCAGGAAACACCAGTCATTGAACACTGACCACTGACCACCGGCCACTGAAAGGAAATTATGATCAAAATTTTTGAAATCACTGAAATGTCGCAAAAGGTATATGACGCCTTTGAACGGCTGCTGCCGCAGCTCTCCTCTTCCGCAAAGACCCCGACCTGGGACGAACTGGAAGATCTGATCAGCTCCAAAGCCGGGATCGTCCTGGCGGCTGTTGATGATGAGGATCCGGATGAAACCATTCTCGGGACGATGACCCTGGTGGTCTTCCGTATCCCGACCGGCGTTCGGGCCTGGGTGGAGGATGTGGTGGTGGACAAGGAAGCCCGCGGGAAGGGGATCGGGGAAAAGCTGATCCGTACTTCCATTGAACGGGCAAAAGCCGAGGGCGCCAAGACCATCGACCTCACCTCCCGTCCGACCCGTGTGGAGGCTCATCGCCTGTACAAACGCTGCGGGTTCGAAATGCGGGAAACCTGCGTCTTCCGCCGAATCCCGTAGCGGTTGTCGGCTGTCAGTTGCCGGTTGCCTGGTGTCGGTAGCCGGCAACTGGCAACTGTCAACCGGTAACAGGCAACCGACAACTGACCACTGGCAACTGACGTCCAAATCATAACAAATGTCACCATTGACAGAAAAATAAAGAGCTTTTAAAATCGTATGCTGTTAGTGGGCAGTGATGCTCAAACCATTTAAGGAGGAAGCTTTTATGCGTAAATTAGTTGTTTTGTTGACGGCTCTTTGCCTGTTCGCCGGCATCGTTTCCGCTGTTTCTGCAGAAGGAAACCTGATCGGGTACACCTGCATGGACGGTACCAACCCGTTCTTCGTAGCTCTTGAAGGTTCCATCAAGGAAGTTGTTGAAGAACACGGTGACACGCTTGTTTCCCTGGATCCCCAGAACAGCAATGAAAAACAGATCGCCCAGATCGAAGACATGATCAGCCGCGGTGTTGTTGCGATGTTCGTCAATCCTGTTGACCGTGACGGTATCACCCCGGGTCTGGATGCACTGAAGGATGCTGACATCCCGATGTTCGGTTTCGACACTGAAGTTACCGAAATGGATTACCTCGTGACCTACGCCGGCTCCGATAACTACAATGCCGGTTACGTCTGCGGTGTCGACCTTGTCGAAAAGGTTCCGGATGGCGGCAAGATCATCGTTCTGGATTCCCCGACCATGCAGTCCGTTGTTGACCGCACCGACGGTTTCCTTGAAGCCATCAAAGATCATGGCTTCGAAGTTGTTTCCCAGATCGACTGCATGGGCAACCAGGAACAGGGTAACCTGAACGGTACCGATGCACTGACCAAGGATCCGGATGCAGTCGCCATCTTCGGTGGTAACGATCCGACCGCCCTGGGCGCTTTCGCTGCTGCTGAAGCTGCCGGCTCCAAGGCTCTGATCTATGGTGTCGACGGTTCCCCGGACATCAAAGCCCTGATCGCCGAAGGTAAGGTTACCGGTACCGGCGCCCAGTCCCCGATGACCATCGGCAAGACCATCGCTGAACTGTATTACAAGTGGCTCGATGGCGAAGAACTCGAAGACCGCTATCCGATCCCGACCTTCATGATCAACTCTGACAACATCGAAGAATACAACAACGGTGGCTGGCAGTAAAATACATCAGTCATCCGCGATAAAAATCGGATGACGTGTAAACTGATCAATCAGCAGACGGCTTTGCACATCTGCGGCAAAGCCGTCTGTTTTCTGTAGAATAAGGTGAAAACAAGTGAGCGAATATCTTCTCGAAATGAAAAAAATCTCCAAGTCTTTTCCGGGCGTCAAAGCGCTGACGGATGTAGACTTTCAGCTGAAAGCCGGGGAAGTACACGCGCTGCTTGGTGAAAATGGCGCCGGCAAGTCAACACTGATCAAGGTCCTGGGCGGTATTTATATTGCCGAACAGGGAGAGATCCTCATTGACGGAAAGCATGTGGACATCCAGAATGTGGCAGATGCCCGGGCAAACGGGATCTCGATCATCCATCAGGAGCTGGTACTTGTTCCGCATATGACAGTCGCTGAGAATATCTTCCTGGGACGGGAATTGATGGGACCTTTCGGGATCGACAGCATAAAGATGCGCAAAGAGGCTCAGACAATGCTGGACCGGTTTGATCTTGGCATTGATGCGGGTGATCCGGTCGGCAGCCTCAGCATTGCCCAGCAGCAGATGGTTGAGATCGTCAAGGCGATTTCCTTCAACTGTAAGATCCTGGTGATGGATGAACCGACTTCTTCCATTTCGGACAGAGAAGTGGAAGCACTTTTCAACATCATGCGCGATCTGGCAAAGCAAGGTGTAGGGATCGTCTATATTTCACACAAGATGAGTGAACTGGATGAGGTCTGCGACCGTGTGACAGTTCTTCGCGATGGCTTTTATGTAGGGACCCGTGTCGTGAAAGAGACCCCGCGGGATGAGCTGATCAACATGATGGTCGGCCGGGAACTGAGTCAGTATTATGTCCGGGATCATGCTGAATCAACCAAAGTTGTTTTCCGTTGTGAGCATATCGATGATGCGAAAAAGACAAAAAAGCGGGTCAATGATGTCAGCTTTGAAGTCCGGGAGGGTGAAATTGTTGGTTTCGCGGGACTGGTCGGCGCGGGACGCAGTGAAACGATGCAGTGTGTTTTTGGCCTGACACCCGGTTCTACCGGTGAGGTTTTCCTTGACGGGAAAAAGCTGGAGATCAAAAATGCCACAGATGCCATGGCTGCGGGAATTTCTCTGGTTCCGGAAAACCGGAAAGTCGAAGGTCTGTATCATGTCCAGAGCGTGAGTTTCAACTCCACCATTGAAGTTCTGAAGGAATTTATCAATCATCTTCGTGTGGATGGGAAGAAAGAACGGGCGATCACACAGGAATTCATCGATAAGATGAAGACCAAAACCCCAAGCCTTGAACAGACAGTGACGAATCTCTCGGGTGGCAACCAGCAGAAGGTCATGATCGGCAGATGGCTGGCGACCAAACCGCGCATTCTGATCCTTGATGAACCGACACGCGGTGTGGATGTGGGCGCAAAAGCGGAAATTTATGACATCATGAACGAACTGACCAAGCAGGGCGTTTCCATCATCATGATCTCATCCGAACTGCCGGAAATTATCAACATGTCTGACCGTGTTTACGTGATGTATGAAGGTAACATCACCGGCTGCATCAACTGGCAGGATCTCAGCCAGGAAGCCATTATGAAGCTTGCAACAGAAGAAACTGCAGGAGTGAAAAGTTAATGAAATCTATTAAACGATATTTTACCGATAATCTGGGCATCATCATCGCACTTGCGGCAATGATCCTGTTCCTTTACATTTTTCCGACAACGCACAACACATTTCTGACACAGAAGAACATCTTCAACGTCCTGCGCCAGAGTGCTCCGAACATGATGCTTGCCTGCGGTATGACGATGGTCATCATTCTGGGCGGGATCGACCTTTCCGTCGGTTCCATCATTGCCATGTCCGGTGTGTTGGGTGCGGCAGCAGTGGTCTGGTGGGGTCTGCCGGAAATCTGCGGTATTTTGATCGCGATCTTCTCCGGTTTGATCTTCGGTCTTTTGAATGGTATGGTTATCGCCCTGACGAAAATTCCACCGTTCATCGTGACACTCGCTTCCATGAACATTGCCAAGGGTATCGCTTACGTTTATTCCGGCGGGAAGCCGATCCGCTGCATGACGGATGCCTGGAAATTCCTGGGCGCCGGTTATGTCGGACCGATTCCGACACCTGTCATCACCATGCTGCTCGTCTTTGTGATCGGTGTGCTGGTTCTGAACCGCACCCAGATGGGCCGCCACATTTACGCTGTCGGCGGTAACGATACCGCTGCCAAATTCTCCGGTATCAGCGTGGCGAAGGTCAAATTCTTTGTCTACAGCTTCTCCGGACTGATGGCCGGTCTGGCAGGCATCACCATCGCGAGCCGTCTGTATTCCGGTACCTGTACTTCCGGTGACGGGGCGGAAATGGATGCCATCGCGGCGGTCGTGGTCGGTGGTACGTCCATGTCCGGCGGTTCCGGGAAACTGGGAGGGACACTGATCGGTGTTCTGATCATCGGTATCCTGAACAACGGTCTGAACCTGATGGGCGTCAACTCCGACTGGCAGTACATCATCAAGGGTGCGGTCATTCTGCTCGCGGTCTACGTGGACTTCCTGCGCAGCACCAAGAAATCGAAATAATTTCATCACATCGAAACAGCCCGTATTCGTAAAAAGATACGGGCTGTTCTTTTTATCTAAGGAGCCTCCCATGAAGCGATCCGAGATCAATCAGGTTATCAAAGAGATGGAACGGATGATCCGCGATCACGGTTTTTATCTGCCGCCGTTCTGTAACTGGACACCGGAGGAATGGCAGACGAAAAGCCATGAATATGACGAGATTCGGGATAATATGCTGGGCTGGGACATCACAGATTTCGGCTCGGGCGATTTCAACCGCTGCGGTTTGAGCCTCATCACACTCCGCAACGGCAACCAGCATGACCCGAAATATAAGAAGGTCTACGCGGAAAAGCTGCTGTACATGCGGGAAAGCATGGTTTGCCCCATGCATTTTCACTGGTTCAAATCCGAGGATATCATCAACCGGGGCGGCGGATCGCTGCTGATTAAGGTCTGTAACGATGACGGGAACGGCGGCCTTTCGCCGGATCCGGTGACGGTCAATTCCGACGGGCGCTCTTATCAGGCCCCCGCAGGCGCCTCGATCCGTCTGGAACCGGGTGAAAGCATCACGATCTGGCCGCATCAGTACCATGAATTCCGTGTTCTTCCCGGAACCGGCAGCGTTTTGATCGGTGAGGTTTCACAGTGCAACGATGACAACACCGATAACCGCTTTTACGAGCCCACCGGCCGTTTTCCTGAAATCGAAGAGGACGAACCGCCCTACCGCCTCCTCTGCAATGAATATCCTCCGGCTGAGTGAAAATAAAATAAATGGGGTTTTATAAAATGGATAATACAGAAAGGGTTATGCCTGTACATATCATTGCAGCGGCTGGAGTTGTCATAAATGAGAAAAATGAAATCCTGATGGTCAAAAATCTTCGAAGAGGCTGGGAATTTCCGGGGGGACAGGTTGAAGTTGGTGAAAGTGTGATAAATGCTGTCAGACGGGAAATTTTCGAGGAAACAGGCATTGATATTGAGGTTGGTGAGATTTTTTGTATTTCTTCAAATACCGGCAAATATCCCGGTTATAACGGTGTAAAAGAAATACCGACAAAAATCATACTTGACTTCATTTGTTATGCCAAAGGCGGAATACCGAAACCTTCTGATGAGAATTCGGATACAGCTTTTGTTCCGAAAAACAAAGTTCTGGAATTGATCCAGGCTCCGGCGTATATCGAACGATATAAGGCATTTTTGGAGTATGAAGGGAGACCGATCTACCTGGAATATGTGTCAAAGCCGGAATTTCAATTGAAACAGAAAAGGTTTATATAAATTCAAATTTGGAGCGTAAAGCTAATGAAACGAAAAACAGCCAGGGAAATGCTTGCAGAATCCTTTCGGGAACTTGCGGAAAGCAAGCCGGTGGATAAAATCACAGTTCCGAATATTATTGAAAACTGCGGTTACTCAAAAACTACCTTTTACCGGCTGTTCAAAGATAAATATGATCTGATAGCATGGGATTATGCAAAAAGACAGAAAGAAATTATGGATCAGGTCGGAAATGCCGGTTATGAGTGGAAAACAACACTGCTTGAAGGCGCTTTTTTATTCAATGATCAGCGGGATTATCTGAAAAATCTGCTGCTTCATACAAGTGGATATGATTCCTTTTCAAGATATATGAAGGAGCTTCATTTTGATAGTTTAAGCAAATGTGTGCTTGATGTATCGGGCGAAACAGAACTGGATGTTAAGACAGAAATGTATGTGAGAACTTATTGTCAGGGTACCGTGGATCTGATTTGTGATTGGATCATGGGTACATATCAGGTTACACCTGAGGAATTGGCAGAAGTTCTTGAAAACTGCCTACCGGTTCCTCTTCATAAATACCTTCTCTGAAAAACGGAACAAATTACAGGAAAAGTCCCATTATGGGACTTTTCAGGTTGTTTATCAATTGAGAATTTTTATATTTCCCATATAATATGGTTGTGCGCGATAAGATAGCGCAATATGATGTTATTATATGGAGGATAATTCAATGACAAAGGTTGAACTTCTAAAGGAATTTGCCAAAGGTTGGTTCGGTAATTCTCAGCAGCATTCCATTCATGCACAGCTTCTGAAACAGCGTGGTTTTGGGAAACTCGGGGATAAGATCATGGCTGAATCCGATGAGGAATGGGAAGAGGCAAAAAAGGTAAACGCCAGACTCATCGAGCTTGGTGAGACACCTGTTGTCGCTATTCAGGAATATCCGGTCATTACCGATATTAAAGAGATGCTGGCATATGACTGCAAAGACAGCGCTCAGGCGCTTCCTGAGATGAGCAAGTGCCTTGCCATGTTTGACGATGATTTTGTGACAAAGAACATGATCCAGCAGTTTATCGTTGATGAACAGGAACATTTCAACTGGGTTCGGCAGCATTTGAATCTCATTGAAGAAATCGGTTATGAAAACTATCTCATCGAACAGATCGGTGAATAATTAAAAGGGTATTACAATGGACGAAAAAGAAATCATTTTGGAAGCCATGCGGAAAGCCGGTGAACCTTTGAATGCAGGTAAAGTGGCTGAGCTTACCGGACTGGATCGAAAAGTCGTAGATAAGGCTTTTGCCGCCATGAAGAAGGACGGCAGCATCGTTTCTCCCATTCGCTGCAAATGGGAACCCGCACAAAAATAACAAATTATGGCATGAACCCATGCCTAAAGCTCCGAAATGGCATTGTTGGGTGAAGAAAGAAAACCGGAGAAGCTGAAATGCAAAGCGCCGATCCTCTGCTTCTGGAAAACCAATTATGCTTTCCTTTATATGCCTGTGCGAAAGCGGTTATCCGCCGGTACCGAAAACCGCTTGAACCGCTGGGCTTGACTTATACCCAGTACATTGTGATGATGATCCTGTGGGAATATGGCGGTATGACTGAAGGGGAACTGAGCAAAATAATCCATTTGGATTCGGGTACATTGGCTCCGCTGCTGAAGCGGCTGGAGAAGCAGGGAATGATAAACCGGATCCGACCGGAAAATAATGAGCGCAAACTGTTCTTATCTCTGACGGAAGATGGAATAAAACTGAAAGATAAAGCCCTTTCAGTCCCTGAAGCCATGCAGGGATGCATTCCCCTTTCAGAAAATGAATTGCTCCTGCTGAAAAGGCTTCTTGATCGTGCTATGTTAAATATGGAAATTGCATTCCCATGATAAAATGAATAAGAAGCTTAAAAATGCTGGAAGATAAGAAAAACGGATAATGCTGGAAATTGGCGCTATAGCCCCTGATTTTGATCTCCCGGATCAAAATGGGGCGATAAAGCCATCAGATAACGCAGCACAGATGCTGGAAACACTTGTATAACAGAAAGGATTGTTTATGGAGATCAAAGCAGTAAAATTCAGAAAAGACGGTTTTTATTCACAGCCTTTTGCCTTCGGTGGAGAAGAGGGCATGGATAAATTTGATCTGAACATCCGCTATCGCGGGACTTTACAAAATTATCTGATCGACACAGGCAATGAGGTGATCCTGGTTGATACAGGGCTTCCCGCCGGAACACCGGAAGAAAAGCCGAACGAAACCAGCCTTGCCTTTACCGGGAAGGATATTTCAAGTTACATGGAAGCCTTTGCAGCACTCGGTTACAAGCCGGAGCAGGTGACAAAGATCCTTCTCACGCATAAACACTCAGATCATTCCGGTGAACTGAAATCTTTTCCGAATGCACAGATCTTTGTCAATGAAGATGAACTTTCTGCAGATGAACTGAAGGAAATCCCGAACCTGGTTCCCGTAAAATTCACTGATGGTGCCTACTATAATTTTCCGGCATGTCAAAAGATCGCGGAAGGCATTACTTTCATCAAAGCGAAAGGTCACACCAACGGCAACAGCATTGTGATCGTTGAAAATGACGGTCTCTTTTATATGATCCACGGCGACATCACCTACGTGGATGAAGCGCTGTATGAGAATAAGCTTTCTGTCGTATTCGAGGATCTCCCTGCTGCCCGTGAGACGATGGATCGTGTACGTGTCTTTGTCCGTGAACACCCGACAGTCTATATGGGCACTCATACGCCGCAGGGATATGAAAACCTTGAGGCAAAACGAATCATGGACCTGGATCATCCGGTGGAAACGGTTTATCCCGAAATCGATTTTACAACCGGGCAGGCAACCGGGAAATATGTCTGCTCCATCTGCGGCTACGTCTATGACCCGGCTGAACATGACGGCATAGCATTTGAAGATCTGCCTGATGATTGGAAATGCCCCCGCTGCAGGAAAGGAAAGGACAAGTTCAATCCGGCGTAAATTAACCAAAGTGAATAAAGGACTAATTTGTCCAGCAGTACAAAAACCGGTAAATCAGTTCTGAATTGCCGGTTTTTAATACGTCTTCATCATTTTGCAGATTACACAGCGAATGAATTAATGTCTCTGATACATATAAAAGGTAAAATTCATAAATCAATAAAAGGAAAACACAAGGAAACAATATATTGTAGATGCTTTCACCGATGAATTATTCAGCGGCAATCAGGCGGCTGTTTGTATCCCTGATGAATGGCCGGAAGACGAACTGATGATGAACATCGCAAAGGAAAACAATTTTTCTGAAACTGCCTTTGCGGTCAGGAAAGGAAATGCCTATCATCTGCGTTGGTTTACACCGGGTGGAGAGATCGATTTCTGCGGTCATGCTACGCTTGGAACATCTTTTGTTATTTTCAATTATTATGAAAAGAGCAGTTCCGAAATTACTTTCATGACAAAAGTCGGCGAATTAAAAGTTCAGCGGAAAGACGGTATCTTTGAAATGGATTTTCCGGCTTATACATTGAACAGAATTGAAGTCACCGATCAAATGGAAGATGCAATCGGAGTACGGCCTTTGGAAGCATACATCGACAGAGATCTGCTGCTTGTGCTGCCTGACGCTGCATCGGTAGTGAAATTACAACCGGACCAGAATAAGATGCTGCAGCTTGACGGATTGCTCACAGCTGTGACTGCTCCGTCAGATGATGAAAAATATGACTGCATCAGCCGTGTATTTGCGCCAAAGCTGAACGTGCCGGAAGACTCCGTCACCGGCAGCGCTCATTGCATGATAACGCCCTATTGGTGCCATCGACTTAGAAAAAAGAATCTGGTCTGCTATCAGGCATCGAAAAGAACCGGAGTTTTATTTGCAGGTATTCATGGAGACAGAGTAAAAATCGCAGGGAATGCAGCGCTTTATTCTGAAGGAAGAATTCTGGAAAATTGTATTCGACAATTCCCTTTGGAAGCCGCAGGTGACAGCGGGAATATTGAGAGACGAAAGTATGGAAGTTCTCAAAAAGTATTTTTCACAACATAGTAAAGGGTAGAAAATTCATTTTTTCGGAAATATATTATAAAACCCCGGTATGAGAAATTGCCGGGGTTTGTGTAAATAAACGGTAATTACGGAAAATGGGTTATTTATTATGTTCTTTCGATGAACTTGTTTCCGCACTTTGGGCAGGTGATTTCGATCTGCCCTTTCCCTTTCGGCACGCGGATCGTCACACCGCATTCCTTGCAGCGGTAGAATTTGTGTGTCTTCCGCTGCTCCCAGCGCTGTTTCCATTGCTTCGGCAATTTTTTGATTTGCTCAACTTTTTTCAGAAACCACAGCCGCTCATTGGAGCGTTTGAGGTGATCCCGTGACAGGGAGCGATAGAGGGAGTAGCCAAGGCCGATGAGCCCGACATAGTAAAACACCGAGCTCTTTGTGATCAGCGAGATGATCCAGAGCACAAGAAAGGCAATGGCAAGTGCGCTGTTCAGTTCATCATAGCCGTACCGCCCCTGCATCCAGTAATTGATTTTATTTTTTATATTTTCCAAAAAATTTCTCATCTTTATCTCCGTAAGGTAAAAGTGTAATGAAGCACAACGAGACGTTTCTGCCGCTGCGGCGAAGCCCGCACGGCAGGAGCGTATCACGTTGTGCGTTCTCTCAGCAAACCGTGAAGACGCATAAAAATTATAAGGTGAAGGGTGAAAGGTGAATTGAATTTCTGAAACCTGGCGCCTGAAACCTATTTCCTATTCCCTATCACCTGTTCCCTGTAATAATTGTAGCTTAGCATCATCAAAAAAATGTTAGAAATAAATTAAAAATAATAACAGCCCTGGTTTACGGGGTATAGTTAATAATATAGAAAAACGAAACCATATCAATGAAGAATGATGCTGCTTCGGAACCATAACAGATAACAAATCTTCATTCTTCATTCTGACTTCTTCATTACTTGGATGGGTTCCGAAGCAACAGGATAAAAGATGATAGACGATCCGTATAAAGTGTTAGGGGTTTCCCGTGACGCTTCTCAAGACGAAATAAAAAAAGCATATCGGAAAATGGCCAAACTGTATCACCCGGACCTGCATCCGGACGACCCTGAAGCCAACAAAAAAATGAATGACGTGAACACGGCCTACGATATGCTGATGAACCCGGACAAATATCAGGCTCAGCGTGCCCGGGAGAGCGCCTATTCCCGCTCCTCTTCCACCGGCTCTTATGGCGGCAGTACCTACAGCAATTCGCAGCAGTCCGGTTACAGTCAGTACCGCCGGACCTATGACGGCGATTACGGTTGGACAGGTGACTTCTTCAACTGGGAAGATATTTTCTTCGGCGGAACAAATGCCTACCAGAGCACAGGCACCTACAGCAAACCGACAGCCGAATCCACGGACTCCGTTGAGATCCGCAATGCCATCAGCTATATCAACGCCGGGAACTACCGCGAGGCAGTCGTGATCCTGACGAAAATCCCTTCCACAGCCCGTGATGCCCGCTGGTATTATCTCAGCGGCCTGGCCAACCATGGCATGGGCAACAGTCCCCGCGATGTGGACATGATGCAGAGGGCGGTCCAGCTGGACCCGAACAACAACCTGTATCACAACCTGCTCCGCCAGTATCGCAATGGCAGCAGCCAAAGTCCCTACAGGACCTATAGCTACCGGACCGGGCAAAGCCGCGGCAGCAGCGGTCTCGGCATCATCAGCAAGATTTTCCTGGGGTATATGGCGATCCAGTTCATTTTCATGTTGCTGCGCCTCTTCCTCGGCTTCGGATTCTATTTCTGATGTTCTCAGGATTCAGTGTCAAATAATACCGGCTTCTGCCGTATATGGCATACCGGACACTGATCACTGCTCACCGACCACTGACCTCTAAACACTGACCACTGACCACGGATCACTGACCAGTTATACAAGCGAAAGGTAAAAAATATGGGCAAAACGATTGGTATTGACCTTGGTACAACAAATTCCTGCATGTCCGTTGTGGAAAACGGACGTCCGATCATCATCCCGAACGACAAGGGAACCCGGACCACGCCCAGTGTGGTCGCGTTTACAAAAGATGGGGAACGTCTGGTTGGCGTCAGCGCTGCCCGCCAGGCGGCTGTCAATTCAGACCGGACGGTGACCTCCGTCAAGCGGCAGATGGGCACGAACTGGCACATCAGCGTAGACGGTAAAAACTTTTCCGCTCAGGAGATCAGCGCCATGATCCTGCGCAAACTGCGCATGGACGCGGAGGCATATCTCGGCGAGCCGGTGACGGATGCGGTCATCACGGTTCCGGCTTATTTCAACGATATCCAGAGACAGGCGACCAAAGATGCCGGGAAGATTGCCGGGTTTAATGTCAAACGAATCATCAACGAGCCGACCAGCGCTGCCCTGGCATACGGACTGGACAACGGCGCTGCCCAGAAGATCATGGTCTATGACCTGGGCGGCGGCACTTTTGACGTTTCCATCATTGAGATCGGTGACGGGGTGATCGAGGTTCTGGCAACCAACGGTGACAATCACCTGGGCGGGGATGACTTCGACGAACGGATCATGAAATATGTCCTGAATGACATCAAAACAAAATTCGGCGCTGATCTGAGCAAGAACATGGCTGCCATGCAGCGCATCAAGGAAGCTGCGGAACAGGCGAAAAAGGAGCTTTCCTCCGCGGTGACCACTTCCATCAATCTGCCCTATCTGGCGGAAAACCGTGGACAGATGATCCATTATGAGACCACGCTGTCCCGGGCAAAATTCGAGGAACTGATCCATGACCTGATCGAGCGGACCGCTGTTCCGGTGCAGAATGCGCTGGATGACGCGGGTATTGCTCCCTCGGAACTGGGGAAGGTCCTGCTGGTGGGCGGCTCTACCCGCATCCCGGCGGTACAGGACCGGGTGCGCATGATGACCGGCATCGAACCTTCCAAGAACATCAACCCGGATGAATGTGTAGCACAGGGCGCTGCCATTCAGGGCGACACCCTTTCCGGCGGGAAGATGGAACTGGCAGGAACCACCGGCGGCATTTTGCTGCTGGATGTGACTCCGCTGAGCCTTTCGATTGAGACGGTCGGCGGTGTGGCGACCCGGCTGGTGGAGCGAAATTCTACGCTGCCGATCCATTATTCACAGGTATTCTCAACAGTTGCTCCGTTCCAGAGTTCCGTGGATATCCATGTGCTGCAGGGCGAACGTCCGATGGCTGCTGACAACAAGACCATCGGTAAGTTCCGATTGAATGGAATTAAGCGTGCTCCGGCAGGCGTTCCACAGATCGAGGTGACCTTTGATATCGATGCCAACGGGATCCTGACGGTTTCCGCCCGGGATCTGGATACCGGTAAGCAGCAGTCCATCACCATCACAGCCAACGACCGTATGTCTGATGCCGAGATCAACGCGGCAATCCATGATGCAGAAGCTTATGCTGCGCAGGATCAGTTCCGCCGGGATACTTTCACTGCATTATCGGAAGCCGGAACACTGATCGGCAAAGTTGACAATGCATTGCACAATGCTCCGAAGGATTTTGACAAAGACGAAAAGAAGCGCGTCAAATCCGACCTCGATGAACTGCGCAAACTGGCGTCGAAACTGAAGCCGGAGAAGATGACGGAAGCCGACCTCGCCGACCTGCGCCGCGCCATGCAGACACTTGAATCCTCTTCGGAGAACATTCGCCGGGCCGCGGGAATTCTATAAATTCGGCACAAGAGAACCGTCATCTGTGCTTCGGCCTTCGCTTCATTATCTCACTTCTCATTTTTCATTCCTCATTTATAATAGAAGCATGTATTTAAAAGGTTCTTCGTATAATTACAGCTCAAAGCGCAAGCGTTCCAGTCCGATCCGGATCCTGATCCTGTTGGTCCTGGTCGGAGCAGGGCTGTATTATGCCATCAACATCGTCCCGAACACGGATCCGCTCTTCATCCCCACGGCAACTCCGACCACCGCACCGGAAGCCTATCTGAACCAGGCTGAACAGCTTTATTCCGAGGGGCGGATCGAGCGTGCCATCGGTATGTACCAGCAGGCGATCAACTCCGACCCGAAAAATATCAACACCTATATTGCCCTGGCAAAGCTGCAGGTGTTCAACGGTCAGTATACAGAAGCCCTGACCAACGCGGAAAACGCGATCCTGCTGAACCCCAACAATGCGGAAGCTCACGCGGTGCGCGGCTGGGCGATCGGCATGCAGGGCAACTATCTGGACGCGCAAACCGCCTTTAATCGGGCCAAGGAGCTGAACCCGAACCTGGCTCTGGCTTATGCCTACCAGACCGAGGTGCTGGTGGAGCAGATCAATGCCGGGGAAGACCGGCTCGACACCCTTACCCAGGCGACGGAAAACTCCCGTCAGGCAATCAGCCTCGGCAATACCCTGATGGAGTCTCACCGTGCCCGTGGCCTGCTGTTGGAGATCACCGGGAACTATGAGGAAGCGGTCACGGAATTCCAGATCGCTATCGCCATCAACCCCAACATTGCTGACCTCTATCTCGCGCTGGGACGTGCCTACCGTGCCAACGGCATGGATACGGAAGCTATCACTGCCTTTGAACGGGCGGCAACGCTTAATCCTTATGATCCCTGGGCCCCCTATTACATCTCCCGTACCTATGCCAGCAACGGTGAATATACCAAGTCGATCCAGATGGGTGAGGATGCCATTGAACTTGACCCGACTGAGACTCAATTTTACTGGAATCTCGGCACGCAGTATTACCGTTCCGGTGACTATTCCCGGGCGTTGGAATATTTCCGCATCTCAATTCAGGGCGGTATCGGCAAAGATGGCGCCATTGTCCGGGGTATTCCGCTTTCCTATGACAACCGGGTGCCGGAGCTTTATTACATGTACGGGCTGATCCTTGCCCGCAGCGGACAGTGTCAGGAAGCGGCGGAAGTGGTGCGGCTCCTGACGCAGGGCGTCCCGGAGGATGCTACTGCGGTCCTGAATGCGGAATACATGACGGAAGTCTGCAAGGACGGAGATTTTGACATCGTTCTTGTCGCTGTTCCCACCGATACGCCAATGCCGGAAGGCGCCGAAGAGGGGGAAGCGGATGAAGAACTGATGCTGGAGAATAATTATCGGGAGTAGAAAGCCGGCGGCTGCCGGTCAGCTTTTAAGGAAAATTATGGAATTTGTACAGGAAATCGATCTCAGTTTACGCAGCAAGGCGACGCTGATTCTGGTGATTTCAGCGGAGGAAGAACGGGTCACGGAAGACCTGAAGTCGCTGTGCCAAAGGACGGAACGGAACTGTATCGACTGGGATCTGGCAGAAGGGTTTAAACTCCTGGTCGGGAAATCTGCACCGACCGGTGGCAGAGATCCGCTCAGTGTTCTGGAGCAGATCGACAAGGCCGATGCGGACGAAGCGGCGCTGTTCATCCTGCATGATTTTCATGAATGCTGGGACAACCCGAACGTCAAACGCAAGCTGCGCGGGCTGGCTCGAAAGCTCAGGTATACCCGGAAATCCATCCTTATCACGGCCCCGGCGGCGGTTCTCCCGCTGGAACTGCTCAATGAGTGTGTGGTCCTGGATTATCCGCTGCCGGACATCCGTGAGCTTGAATCCGTGCTGGAGAAACTCAAGCTTACTCCCGGTATCAGCGATACGCTCAGTCCCAAAGGAAAGGAAAAACTGCTTCAGGCGGCGCTTGGATTGACCGCATCACAGGCACAACGTGTGTTTGCACGGGCAATCGTACGGGACGGGAGGCTGAGTGACGAGGATATTGATTTTGTCCTTCAGGAAAAGAAGCTGATCATCCGTGATATCGGGGCGCTGGAATTTACGGACGTTTCCGAGACGCCGGAAGCTGTGGGCGGGCTGGACGCGCTCAAGCATTGGCTGAACCTTCGTGAAAAAGCTTTTGGCAGTGAGGCAAGGGAATACGGGCTGCCTTCCCCGAAAGGGATCGCTTTGATCGGGATCCCGGGAACCGGGAAAAGCCTGACGGCCAAGATGATCAGCCGGTTGTGGCATCTGCCGTTGATCCGCCTGGACGTGGGAGCACTTTTCGGTTCGCTGGTTGGTGAATCGGAAGAACGTGTCCGCCGGGCTCTCTCCGTGGTGGAAATCATCGCTCCCTGCATCCTGTGGATCGATGAAGTGGAAAAAGCGCTCTCGCACGGCGGTCTGGACAGCGGAACCAGTACCCGGGTCTTTGGAAATATCCTGACCTGGATGCAGGAGAAGACCGCTCCTGTTTTTGTGGTCGCGACCGCCAATGATATCTCGGCGCTGCCGCCGGAGCTGCTGCGCCGGGGCCGCTTTGATGAGATCTTCTTCCTGGATCTTCCGACCGAACAGGAACGCCGTGAAATCTTTGAGGTTCACATTCTCAAACGCGGCAGGCTTCCGGAGATGTTTGATCTTGACAAGCTGGCGAAAGCCTCCCTGGGTTATGTCGGTTCGGAAATCGAGCAGGCAGTGATCGACGCGATGTATCTCGGCTTCAATGACGGGAAACGGGAATTCACCACGGAGGATATCCTGCTTGCCCTGCGGCATCAGGTGCCGCTTTCGATATCACAGCGCGAACAGATCGAAAAACTGCGCAGCTGGCTTCGTGAAGGCCGTGCACAGTCGGCTTCCTTCGGCTGATGTGAGAGTCAAAGTACTTACAGTTTGTGCCGATAAAGATTGAAGTATAATCATAGAATAAACCAATCAATGAGGATGAAATCATTATGAATGTTAAAGGGCAATCGGACAGACTGGCAGGGCAGCAGAAAGATTCACATGGTGTATCAGGAATTCTTAATGATGAAACCATGTTTCATGACTCAAAGGTATCAAATATTTCAAAAAATATTCTGATTATTTTGGAAAAAGAATATCCATCACTTATATTTCGTTACAGAAAATCAATACTGAAAAAAGACATCAATGCAGCCTTACAGAAACTCGACAAATCATTAGGCCAAACCCTCTTTGTTGATAATGCAGAAGTTAAACCTGACGGAGGAATACTGGAAGTAAAAGATGATGATGGCAACTGGCGGATTATATTAGTGTCTGAAGCAAAGTATCAGGGAAAAGACATTGAAAATATCCGTTCAGGAAAGCTGGTAGGAATCAATAATGATCAAGACCTGATGACAGCAGGCAATGCCATTGAACGAGCTTATAAAAACATTTCAGAAATTGCAAATTATATGTTGTCTGAATCTCATTTTCCTTATGTATTGTTTCTTGAAGGGTCAAATTTTCTTACCAGGGATATAACAATTATCAGACCGGATGGAAGAGAAGTTACGCTTCATTACAAATCCGGTGCATTAAACCGTCTGGATCGTTTAACAGCTGCAAACTATGGAATGCCTATCAATAGAAATCTCTGTAAAAATATGCACATAACGATAAATGGGCATACTGTCATGCTTCAGGCGGCTTCAATTTATTCAAAGGGAACCGGCGAACGATGGGGCAGAACCGAGATGACGGAAATACTGCTTGAGATTGCAAAGACATCATTGAAAATATTAGGGAAAGATCTATTTACTCAAATTACCCGAAAAGGATAAAGCAGATGAAAAGAACGATAGATCATGCACTGTTAGATAATGCAAAGATAAACAAAAAGGATGAGTTTTATACGATTCTTTCAGACATAGAGAATGAAATTGTTCATTATACACACCTGTTTCACGGTAAGATTGTTTATTGCAACTGCGACAACCCGCAATATTCAAACTTTTGGAAATATTTTTATGATCATTTTGTAGACTTAGAACTCAAAGGTTTGATTGCAACATATTATGATTCAGAATCAATCTGCTGGAAATATGATGGGAAGGAAATTACAAAAAATAAACTTCAAGGAAATGGAGATTTCCGTAGTGAAGAATGTAAAAAAATTTTGCAGCTATCGGACATTGTTGTAACAAATCCTCCTTTCTCGCTTTTCAGAGAATACATTCGCCAATTAACTGATTTTGAAAAAGAGTTTTTGATTATCAGTAACATAAATGCAATCACATATAAAGAAGTATTTGCCTTGATTCAAAAAAACAAAATATGGCTGGGTATCAATTTTGGAAGAGGGATTTCGGGATTTATTGTTCCGCAGGATTATGAACTTTACGGATTGGAAACTGAAATTAGAGAAACAGGGGAGCGCATTATTTCCCCGAATAATTGTATGTGGTTGACGAACCTTGATAACGAAAAAAGGCATGAACCGATCGAACTTGTGAAAAACTATGAAGGAAACGAGAAAGAATATCCCTTTTATGATAACTATCAGGGAATCAATGTTAATAAGACAAAAGATATTCCGGCTGATTTCACGGGTGTGATGGGAGTCCCTATCACTTTTTTGAACAAATTTAATCCGGATCAGTTCGAGATTATAAAATTCAGAAAAGGTGATGATGATCGAGATCTTAGGATAAACGGGAAATCGACATACTTTCGCATTCTGATAAAAAATAAGAGAATACAGCATCCTGCCGTAGAGATTCCGGTTATGCAGCCAAGCTTGTTCTGAGGATTATATCTTGTCGCACATTTCCGTTATGAAAATTGCTTTTGCGGACCGGGAGCTGTTGCTTCAGGCGCTCAAAGACCTTGGCTATGAGCTTGAGGAAGGGGACGACCTGCGCATTACCAACGGTGTGAAGTCGGTGAAGGTTGATTTCCTCGTCAAAGTTCCTTATACGGATTCCATCGGTTTCCGCAAAGGGAAAAACGGCTGGCAGCTGACCGCGGATTGGTTCCGGGTGAATCTGGACCGGAAACAATTTGAGAACCGTCTCAAACAGCGCTATGCTTATCTTTCGGTGAAGCAGTCGCTTGAAAAGCAGGGCTACTGCATTGCGGAAGAGACGAAGGACGAAAAACAGCGCCTTCACATCGTCCTCCGCCGGACGGAATTTTAAGAGTACCTCTAAAAACTACCGGGCGGGGTATGGAGCGGTAGAGAAAAACAGATAATATTTGAGGCTCCTTTAATTATCTGATAAAATAATATATATGCACAGTTGAAAGATAAAGAGAAAAAATATGGAAGAAAAAAACCAGCTTGATTTCACTTGTGGCCTTTCTGATGATGAATTGACGGAACGTTTCAAACAATCAATACGTATAGATCAGGAAATTCGGAAAATAATGGGAGTGCCGGAGCCAAAATATGATGATGAGACCATGATTGCATATCTCGAATACCCTGATGGTAGGCGTGAATATGTTAGTTGATAAGGTTTTTCTTCCTGAGGTCATGGCGTTCCGGAGGACAAGATTCGCTCAAGATATTCCAAAGCGCTTTTACTGATACCGGACCTTGTTCAGGTTTGCGATATTTTACATATTTATGATAATACAGTAGAACCATTTCGTATTTTTAAAAAACGTAAGAATCAGTTTTTTTATTGGGAGAATAAATATTGGGATTTATCAAAAATAGAAAAACTGACCGGTATTACTTATTTTGGATAATATTGAATTGATTTACATATAATGCCTGATAATTCTCAAAAGAAGTGGCTTAATTTACTGAAAGCTCCGGGTTTTCCGATTGATTTCCCGGAAGAAGACGCCTACCGTGCCGCCTGCATCGGTGCGGTGATGCTGCTTTTTGAAGCTGGTGATTGTGACGGACTGACGGACTCGGTGCGGAATGCCTCCGCACCGGAGAGCCGGGGACGGGCATTATCTGCCCTTGAAAGTCTTGCGCTTCCCGATTCACCCGTTTCCGCGCAGGCGGTCCATCGGCTGCATGAATTGGCGGTGCTGGATGGTATCCCGGAAGCCGGGCGATTCCTGAAGAAAAGCAGACTGCAGGACGAAGCACCGGGATGGAACAGTGCCCGGATGCTCCTGTTTGAGCAGAAAAAGGAGCTGCTCAAGGCGGATCCCGGCCCGGAACACCTGACAGAGCTTTATCTGAGCGGGGACATACCCGAACGCTTCCGGCTGATGGAACTGGGAAAGAAGATTCTCTCGCATTGGGCGCTGCTTATGCGATTTTTTGATGAACCGACTCTTCCGCATCGGCTTGATATCGAAGAGAACTATCGTTCTTTTTCACCGGATGAGCGGAAGCTGCTTACTTTTTGTGTCGGGGAAGATCCTTCCGTCAGTTCCCTTCCTGCGGATCTGCTGTTGACATATGACGATGATTTTTTGTCAGCGCTCTGCGTGGAGAACGGGCTGCTCCCTTCGGACCCGTCTCAGCATGCATTGTTTTATTTTCTCAGCGGTCAGTGGGAAAAGTATTATGCCTCCGACAGCGATTACCGCAGTATTCGTATAGCCTATGAAGGAAAAAATGCGGTTCTTCAGCGTCGTCTGATTGCGGTCAGTCGGGACTCCGGCAATAACGCCTGGCTGCGGGAGATCAACAGCAGTTCGGAGAATCTGCCCCATGGCGGTACCCTCTCCGATCAGCACCTGCTGGCAGCGTCGCTGATTGAACAGCAGCAATGGCCCCGGCTCTGGGACCTGCTGCCGAACCTGCCGCTGCTGTGTATGCCCCCTGTGTGTGAAGCGCTTTCCGCGGCGGGGTTCAGCCCGTTACAGGCGGATGAAAAGACCTTTTTTCAGGAGCTATGTTCAAAAATCAGCGCCTGTGGAGGACTTTCGCCAATTCCCGTCAGGGAACGTTTAGGGGAAGGATTCGGCGCTGCCATCGATCTCTGTGCCGGCGGACCGTATATCGCCGTGTTGTTCGCGGACAAAAAGATCCTGCTTTGGGACAGGCGGGATACCTTTGCCGCGCCGCTTCGCATCAGTTCGAACCATCTCAGTTTCCGCCGTGCTGTGATCAGCCGGGACGGGAAGTATCTGTGCGCGGATTGCGGAAAGGATGGCATCACGGTTTTTTCGCTTCCCGGCGGACAGGCAGTGAAGACTGTTTCATTGGGCGGATCGCTGCCCTCCGGACTTTTCCTGCAGCCTGATAACAGACGGTTGATTGTGCTGTTGCAGAGCGGGAAAGGTTTCGTTTATTCCTTCCCGGGTGGGACGGAGCTGTATCATTTTGATTTGGAACTGAAGGATTGCATTCGCTCAGCATATGATGCGGATGGCGCTTGTGTATGTGGGCTGGATACGGATGGAAATTGTGCGGCATACGATCTCAACACCAGGCGTCCGCTGAATGCGGTCAGCCTGAAAGAGAATATTCTTTCGTCATCCGAACACATTGCTTCCCATCGTCTGCCTTATCTTTCCCGGGAGGAAAGGCTTTCGGTTTTGAATCTGCTTTCCGGGAAACCAGTGTTGGAGAAGATCGACCTCAGCGGTCAAAACGTCCGCCGGATCATCCCGATCTCCACGGGAGAGCTTTTCGCTCTGGGGACGCTTGACGGGAAGGTCCTGATCTTTGATCCGTTCACGAAAGACAGTGCTGCGGTTTTGTCTTTTGGCAGTAAGGCGGCTGTCACGGGGCTGTGGTATGATGAGACGGGAAAAACACTTTATGGCTGCAATTCCGTGGGAACGGTGCGCAGCTGGGATTTGGGTCTGTTTTCCGATATGATCCGCGTCCTGCCTTTGACCCAACTGCCGGGAATGAACCGCATAGATGAGTTCGTCAAAAATTATCCGGAGCCGGGCGTAAAAGCTGCAGCCGAGTGGCTGAAGACTGTTATTGCCTGGCGCAGACGTTTTGACATTGAAATAGAGTTTTAAAAAAATATGTCTGTGAAAAAAATATCGCTTTCTCCTGCGCAGATCAATGAGCAGCTGCAGGAGATCATGAACAAGACCGCTCTTGCGGAAAACTACCGTCTGGAAGCGGAGACTGTCAAGACCTATAACCTGATCGTCAATCTCGAAAAAAGCCTTCCCGCGGAAGAGACCGGGTTGAGCAATTATTATCTGCTGTTCAACGCCTGGATCCGCTGGCTTGCGGATTGGAAAAACTATTCGCTGAACCTGATGCATCGCAGACGACTGCTGGGACATTTGAACCAGCAGCTGGGTGTCGGAAAATTTACGCTGCAGATCTATCCCTATGCCGCCCGGCTTTACAGCTATAAGCTTGAGAGAGGCAAACCGCTGATACAGCTTCATGAGGCGCTGGATTACATGACGGAATATGATTGCAAACGCTTTGCGAATTTTGTCCGAAGACAGCGCTGGGGCGAGCTGAGACAACTGGTCGCGGAATATCAGGAGAGGACCCCGCAAGCGAAGGAAATGAGCGCCTTCTTTCATGAGACGAAAGCAAACCCCACGCATGAAAACCGGACCAGAGGGCGGTATTATGATCTGGAAACGGTCTTCAGCAATTGCAATCAGCGTCATTTCGGCGGGAAGATGGCTCGCCCGAAGGTGATGCACTGGTCGGCGAAGGTCAACCATTCCACCATGGGGTCTTATAACATCAATGAGGACACCCTGATGATCAACCGTGGGCTGGACCGCAGCGACGTGCCGGCTTATGTGCTGGATTTCGTGATGTACCATGAGCTGCTGCACAAGGCGCTGGGCGTGAAGACCTCCGGTTCCCGCCGCATGTCGCATACAAAGGAATTCCGCGAACTTGAACAGCGTCACCCCGATTACGACCGCGCCCAGGCCTTTATCCAGAAAAATGCAAAAAGACTTTAACACCCGCAGTACACCTGGCCGGTTGTTTTGCTGCCGCGAAGCCGGCACAAAACGGCCGGACTGCGTGTTGCGTTTATTTTTGAGAGCTTTTTAGTGTCACAAAAAGGTTGGATGATAGTTTTTGATAGCTTTTTTCCCTATAATTTCTCATGGTTGATAGAAAAGAAAGGGAAAAAACATGGAAGCGCCTCGCCATTGGAGACTCAAAAAACAACGCTACAGCCTGACAGGGGAAGTCTGTCCGCACTGCAGTGCCAAGATCTTCCCTCCCCGGGATGTTTGCCCGGTCTGCGGTCTGGAAGCGAAAACACAATATCAGTTCAGCGGGAAAGGAGAGGTTTATTCCTACACATCGATCAATGATGCGCCTGCCGGGTTCCGGGAAACTACCCCTTATTCCATCGCGCTGGTGAAACTGGAGGAAGGTCCTGTGGTCACGGCCCAGCTGACCGATTTGGGTGATGATCCCGTGAGCATCGGTATGCCGGTGGAGATGGTCACACGTCGTCTGAAGGATGATGAAAACGAACGCGGCGTGATCCTTTACGGATATAAATTCCGCCCCGTCCTTGCAAACTGAAACGATAAATTCGAATAAATGATTCAAAAGACCCCGCCGGGAGGCGGGGTCTTTCATTTGAGCCGTTTCCCCGAGGGTGACAGTGGGGCCGGTTGCCCGGAGGCGCCGTACAGATGCTGTCGGAAGGAAGGAACTCTTCCTTTACGGCGCCGGAGTGGAACCGTCCCCATCTGTCACATTTGTTGTGTTATCGTGACAGCGGGACGGTTCCGCTCTGCACAAACCCTTAATGCTCTGTGATGGAAAAATGTATCCCAATTCTGATGCTTGGCGAGTGCAGGACCCTTGCGGTGCGCCGGGCAACCGACCCGCAGTCACTCCGTTCCTCAGTTTGATTATTTAATTAGAAACTAGAAATAAATTAATAAAATGTGAAAATCCCTTGACAAATAAAATTTTATTGTTTACAATAAACATTAGAAAGAAAATGCTAAACAGTTATTCAAAAAAAGGAGGGAGCGAATCATGAAAACGGAAGTCATGCGAAACAGTTTGTCAGTTGAACAACAATTGCAGCGTCTGTATCAATATGGTGAGTCCGGCGGTTCGGAGAACCGTGGAATCCTGACGGATATCAAAGCTGCCGATCTGCCGCTGGAAGCGTCAAATGCGTTCAGCAATGCTCCCTTTGATTTTGAAACAACGGCAGCACTGCTCTGGGAAGATACGCTCAAAATCTACGATCATGCCTGCATCGAAAACCGCTTCTCCGAAAACTACCTCAAATACTGTACACAGCTGGAAAAGAACATCAAAGAAGCCGGCAGTCTCTGCCTGACCAAAGCCGTCCTGGAAAAGAACGGTTATGAATTCCCGGGGCTGGAAAGCATGTCGGTCAAAGAGTTGGTCGGCATGGTCTCCTTCCACCTGCTGAAATGCCATGCAGCGCTGGATGGACTGTATAAAGATAACAATTTGCTGGGACTAAGCTACCTGAACTGGGAATTCCGCTGGTTCGGGCTGGGTAACCGGCTGAAAGCCACAGAGGTCAAGATTCAAAGGATCCTGGATGGGGAAATCAAAGCTGATTCCCTGCTCAAACAGACGCAGACCTTCAAAGATGCGCCTCGAACCAATCTGGCTCCTTCTGAACCGCGAAGCCTGCGCATGAATGTCTGTGCCCTGCCGCTCAACGGTTCGATGGCCCGGGCCATGCTGCAAAAGGAAGCGGAAGAAGCGAGGATGCAGGCCCGGGAACAACGGGAGGAAGAGCGCTGGGAACGGGAGCTGATGGACCTCGGACTGATGGCCAGGCCTTTCCCGCCAACGCCGCAAAAACAGATTCTGAAAGAGCTCATGGAAGACCGCATGAAATCCAACCAGAAAAACCCGGAACCCGCACCGGAACCGGCAGCGGAAACGCCGGATGAAGAGCGGCAGCCAGGCGAGCTCACTGAAGCGGAGGCCAGGCAGCTCCTGATCGAACGGGCGTTAGACCGGGGAGACACGGAAACGGCAGCAGCCATCCGGATGGAAGATCCTGATACCTTCTATGAGCGCTGGCTCCGCTATGTGGAAGAAATCGAGACGGAAAATCGCAGACGTGCCCTGGCTGCCGCGGGCCGTGCAGGACCTTCAAATGCTACCCGGAAAAAACTGCGGGAAAAACGCAGGAAAAAGAAATAGCTCATTTCCCGGAAATCAATAATTGATGTAAAATAATAATGCCGGTTCAGTCCGGCTATATTAAGTCCGGGAGGCAACTATGTCTGAAAAAACCGAAGTACAGGTTCAGAGTCTGCGCGTCAGCCTGACCAATCAGAACCGTATCCTGCTTCTGAAGGAAATCGACGGCCCGCTTTCCCTGCCGCTGTTTATCGGTCAGTTTGAGGCAGAAGCGATCGTGCTGTCGCTTCAGAACATTGAAATCAGCCGCCCGCAGCCTCATGATTTGCTCTGTGATGCGATTGCAGCCCTTGACGGGCACATCCTTTCCGCGGAGATCATCGTCATGAAGGCCTCCACTTTTTATGCAGAGATCCTGATCGAAAATGCTGACGGTGCAAAAATCCATCTGGATTGCCGCCCGTCGGACGCGATTTCGGTCGCATTGCGGGCGCACGTGCCGATTTACGTTGATCGGCAATTGATGCAAACCTACGGGATCTTTCCGGAACCCGATGTGCGAACGCAGAAAACGCAGCGCCCTCAACCCTCTGATGAAGACGAGGACGATCTCTCCGCCTTTTCAGATTTTCTCTCCAATTTCTAATATTACCAAAGGCTGCTGCCCATGGAAATGAATGATTTCGACTTCGTCCCCGATGATATGGACCTCACCACCCCGGATGAGATCAACCAGATCCCACACAGCCGGGAAGCGGAAGAGGCTGTTTTGGGTGCGATCCTGATCAATCCGGAAAAATATTTTGATGTCTCCCAGCTTATCAACGGACGGGATTTTTATATCCACCGCAACCGCTGGGTCTGGGAGGCTTACGGCGCTCTGTTTGAAAAGGGGCAGTCTATAGATGTCCAAACCGTCTGTGAAGAGCTGGAGTCCCAGGGACACCTGGGAGAGGTCGGGGGGAAGGTCTTCTTCTATAACCTGACCTCCAAGACACCCTCTTCCATGCATGCGGAGTCTTATGCCAACATCGTGCTGGAGAAGAGTCAGCGCAGGAGCCTGATCGAAGCCGGGCAGAAGATGGTGGAGCTGGCCTACGATTCCAAAAAGGACCTGAACCAGGTGCTGAACGAATCGGAAGGGATGATGGTTGCCATCAGCGAGAAAAGGGACCGGAAGGAGATCATTCCGATCACGGATGTGCTGAGCAATGTTTATGACCAGGTCCGTCTTTTATATTCCAAAGGCGAAGACATCGTCGGCGTCCCCAGCGGACTGATCGATCTGGACCGGCTTCTCGGTGGTTTCCAGAAATCGGACCTGATCATCGTTGCCGGCCGTCCGGGTATGGGGAAAACCGGTTTCATGCTGACCGTGCTGCGGAATGCGGCTCTGCGGGCGAAAAAGCGCATCGCTATGTTTTCGCTGGAAATGTCCAATGAACAGCTGGTCCACCGCCTGATCTCCCAGCAAACCGGCATCAGCACACAAAAACTGCGCACGGGGAAGCTCTCCAACGATGATCTGACCTTCTTCATTGAGGCGATCGACATTTTGGGCGAAACAAAGATATTCCTGGATGATACTCCTGCCATCACACCGATGCAGCTGCGCTCCAAATGCCGGCGGCTCCACATGGAGCATCATCTGGACATGATCATCATCGACTATCTGCAGCTGATGAGCGGAGATTCAGGCAACGACAACCGTGTCCAGGAGGTTTCCAGTATCTCCCGCTCCCTGAAGATGCTGGCGAAGGACCTGGATGTGCCGGTGCTGACGGCAGCTCAGCTTTCCCGCGGTGTGGAACGTCGTGATCCGAAGGAAGGTCCGATGCTTTCCGACCTGCGTGAATCTGGTTCTCTGGAACAGGATGCGGATATCGTGATGTTTCTGCACAATCCCAATGCCGGACAGGAAGAAGAGCATCCGGAGCTGGAAGGTGCGATGAAGCTCATGGTCAAAAAGAACCGTCATGGTGAAGTCCGGGATATCGACCTGGTGTTCCTGAAGAATCAGGCCCGGTTTGAAAATGCAGCCCGTATCGATTAAGGGATCGTGAATGGTGAACAGCGTTTTTTCCGGGTTTACCAGCGGTATCGAGGTGGTCCCTTCGCAGTTTTTTGAAGAGCTGGTTCCAGATATTGACAGCCTTGCCGAGCTGAAGGTCACGACCTTCGCCTTCCATCTGCTCAACCAGTTTGAGGGGGATAAACGCTTTTTGCTGCGTGAGGATTATACCGAACAGGAGCAGTTTATGCGGGGTCTTTCGGATGATCCGGACGAGGCCGAACGGCTGCTGGATGAAGGTCTGGAAGCCGCCGAAGAGCGCGGTACCTTTTTACGGGCTGATTATGACGGCAAAGCTCTGTTTTTTCTCAACAGTCCCAAAGGGAGGAATGCCCTTGCCAGTTTGGAAGATGGCACATGGATCCCGAATGCCTTCCTGCATCTGAGCGTTCAGACGGAGCTGTTCCGTCCGACGATCTTCAAACTGTATGAGGAAAACATTGGGCCGCTGACGCCGATGATCGCGGACGTCCTGAGGGAGAGCGAAAAGGATTACCCTTATGAATGGATCCGCGATGCGGTGGAAGAGGCGGTGGTGAACAATGCCCGCAGCTGGCGCTATGTGGAGTCGATCTTGAAAAAGTGGAAGGAGAATGGTCAGCATGGATCCTATTAAAAGTATCGCGGAGCGTATCGCCCGGGATTTTGTCCCGCCGGAGAACCCGGTGACCCCTTCCGTTGAGCCGGAAAACCGTTTCGGTCTCGGCGATCCCGACTGCCCAATCTGTCACGGCACGGGCTTTGTGATAAGGGGTGGGAATGAGGAACCTGGTTCCGGAACAATGACACCTTGTGAATGCAGAGTCAGAATGTTTGAATTTGACAGGAAAAAGGTTAATGCAAATGTTTCTAATATGCAGGGATATGAGAAAATGACATTTGATTCATTTATTATTCCTTCTGAAGAAAGTAATGAATTTTGGCCGGAAGAACGATTGAAACTGGAAGAGGCTTTATATGAAGCTAAACATTTTGCTGCGAATCCCAAAAAATGGCTTTTTTATACGGGTATTTATGGTACAGGAAAAACACACTTAGCTGCGGCAATTGCAAATTATGCTTTAGAGAATGGGTACAGAATTATTTTTCAACCAGTTCCGGATTTGTTGGATGAGTTACGTTCCAGTTATAACAACAAAAATGATTCTTATGAGGAAACGATAGAAAGAATAAAATCAATTCCTTTATTGATCCTTGATGATTTAGGAGCTCAAAACACTACGGATTGGGCGGAAGAAAAACTATATCAAATATTCAATTATCGGTATGTAAATAAATTGCCTACGGTTATTACCAGTAATGTTGGTTTGTCAAAAATTGATGGAAGAATTGTTTCCCGTCTGGGAGATCGGGATCTTACTACGGTTATACACATGAATGTCCCGAGTTATCGTACGAAGCAGAGGATCAATGATTATGAAGACAATATTTCAATATTACATCTCCTGTCTGATAAAACATTTGATAATTTTGATCCGCGAAGGAACCTTACAGGTGAAGCCTCCAGACAATTAAATACCGCTGTTGATCGTTGTAAAGAATTCGCAAGAGAGACGAAAAACTGGCTTGTTTTAATCGGACCAAGTGGTATTGGAAAGATGCATCTTGCGGCTGCTGTTGGAAATAAATGCAAAAAAGATGGCGATCAACTGTTCTTTGTTACAGCATCTGATTTATTGGATTATTTAAGGGCCACATACAGCCCGAACAGTACTATTACTTATGATGCTGTATTTGATAAGATTCGTAAATGTGAGGTCCTTATTCTAAATTATCTGGATACGATGAATGCAACATCCTGGGCTAAGGAAAAAATATACCAGTTATTAAATTATCGATATCAGGCAAAGCTGCCTACAATGATTACACTTCAAAAACCGTTGAAGGTTGTTGATCAGAATATTCGCAGCCGCCTGGCAGATACAAGCATATGCACTGTGGTCAATATGTTTAGTGTTCCAATGTATTATTCAGCTCCTGATGAAGATATTGAGAATATGAAAAATGATCGTGGTAAAAACAAATTAGTTAAATAAGTATTCATCAAAGGTGTCTATTTTTTTTTGAATTAGTACTTGAAAAAATGAAAAAAAGCTGTATAATTAATGATATAACGTTATATCTAATATGGGCTGGTCGTGAGACCCTGGTCCAACCTATCAGGCGGGCAAGCTGTCCGCCATTTTTCGTTAACGATTAATTATGAGCAATCTTAGTATTTTTGTTGATGAATCTGGAGATTTTGGTGTGTATCAAAAACATTCACCTTATTATATTGTTACGCTTATTCTCCATGATCAAGACAATGATATTTCGGAAAATGTAAGTTTATTGAATCAATCACTCAATGAACTGGGATATAAATCGGATTTTGTTATTCATACAGAACCCCTTATCAGAAAAAAGGAAGATTTTTCACACCTTTTTCCAAATCAGCGAAGGGGTTTGTTCACAAAATTATTCGTATTTTTAAAAAAATCAGATGTTGTATACAAAACTTTTTTATTTGATAAGAGAGATTTTGATAAACCATTAAAATTACAAGGCCGTATTGCGAGAGAAATCTCATTATTTTTCAGGGAAAATTTGGGCTTTTTTCTGTCCTTTGACAATGTAATTCTATACTATGATAACGGACAGCATGAACTGACCCAAATATTAAATAATGTGCTTGCTACAGAACTTCTGAATTTTGATATTCGTAAAGTCTTACCAAAGGACTATAAGTTGTTCCAAGCTGCGGATCTGATTTGTACATTATCTCTTCTGGAAAAAAAGTTAAAAGAGGGTACGCTATCAAAATCAGAAATGCTTATTTTTCATAACGAAAGAGACTTGAAAAGGCAATTTTTGATCCCATTGGAGAAGAAACGATTTGTTAAATAAAAAAAACAAATAAAGTGATTTATATGAATAAATCTTTATAATAAAACTAAAACTATGAAAAATACATATATCATTGACTCACATGAAGACCTGGCTTATGAAAGCCTGTACGGAAAGTTTGACTACACGCGCTCTGTTGCGGACAACCGGAAATATTACACGGGCTCGGAGAAATTCGGCTGTACGATCGGCTGGCCGGAATATCAGAAAGGCCGGGTCGGGATCGTATTCGGGACCATCTTCATGGAACCGCCTGCGAACAGCAATGCGGACAACAAAAACCGGGAAACGACGTATGAGACGCCGGAAGATTTTCATGCGGCGGTGTGTACCCAGCTGGATTTCTATGACCGGCTCCAGGAAGAACATCCCGACCTTTTCCGCCGTATCTTCACTCGCACGGATTATGACGAAATCGTAAGAGACCTTATTGAACAGCCGGAAAGCGAACATCCGGTCGGTCTGGTCGGGTTGATGGAAGGGTGTGAGTATCTGCGCAGTTTTGATGATCTTGATCTTTACTATGAACGAGGGATTCGTCTGATCGGTCCGGTGTGGGCCGGCGGGCGCTGGTGCGCGGGGACAAAAAGCACGGTGATGAAGGATGCCCTGACAGACGACGGGAAAACGCTGCTGAGAAAAATGTCCTCTCTGGGGTATGTGCTGGATGTTTCCCATATGAAAAATCGCAGCGCAATGGATGCCCTGGATTATTATGATGGTATTGCCGCTGCTTCTCATGTGAACTGCAATGCGCTGCTGCCGGGATTCCCGTTTGAACGGCATTTCAATGATGAGACCATCAAAATGCTCATCGAACATAAAGGCGTGATGGGTGTGATTCCCTTCAATTTCTTCCTCATGGCTGACTGGGACAGAGAAGGAAAAACGCCGCGCAGCGCTGTCACTCTGGATACGCTTGCGAATCATATCGATCATATCTGTCAGCTTGCGGGCAATTCTCTCACGGCAGCCATCGGGTCGGACCTTGACGGAGGGTTTGGCTATCCGGAAATCCCGTATGAGATGAATGATATTTCCGACCTGCAGAAACTGGCAGACATTCTGGAACGGCGGGGATACAGCGACGAGGATGTTGAGAACATCTTCCATAAAAACTGGCAGCGGATTTTGGAAAGGGCACTGAAATGAGTGAAAAACAAAACGAAAAAACAGCTGAAGTGGCTGAGGACGGGAACGTCCCGGTTCTTTATCCGCGGGTACGCATCCAGGCCGGGCTGCTGGGTACCTTTTTTGGTTTTCTGCTGGTGGTTCTCGGTGCGAAGCCTGAATTCTTCGGGATGGACCGCAGCCCCGTCATCGGGTTTGCCCAGACGGCAACTTTCCTGGTGGGGTTGGGTATCATCAGCTTCAGCGGATATTTCTGCCTGATGAGCTTTTGGCCGAAAGGGTATACGACCATCACCGCAGATTTTGGCTTGCGCCTGGTGGCAACGGGGTGGTTGGTCGCTTTCTTCTCCGGTATGGCAGATGTTTTGGGATTCGGGTCTCATCCGCTTACCGGCCTGGTCTTTTTCGGGAAGCTGCAGGCTATGGGCGTTGAGATCGGTGAGATGATGATCGGTATTGGCCTGGTAATGATGATCATGCCGCCGCATAGCGGGCTGCGTATCAAACCGGAAGAAAGCATCCAGAAAATCGATATGAATAATTAAGGTAACAATTCAGAACGAAGCACAACGAGACTGGTTTTTTGCTGCTGCGAAGCCAGCACAAAAAGACTGTATCGGTGATGCGCACCGTATATTCTGAATTGATACTAATTAAGAATACGAACTCCTGTCTATTAAATCTCTGATTGAATCTGCTATAAAATTATGAGGAAGCTGATGCACATTGTGTCAGCTTTTTTTAATTTTTTCGCCTGATCCAAACCTTAAATATTGTTGTTTTCTCGTAAAACAACTGAGAATAATTAAGAAATTTTAAGGAACATAATTTTTGGCATGCTTATTGCAACTATGACTTATAGCCGAAAGTATGTCGTTTGAGGCTTTGATTCTTAATAAAATTTAAAAAAGCATTTACGGAGTTGAGAGTTGGCATCGACAAAAAAACGAATTATTCTTATCGAAGGAAAGCAAACCGAACATCCTTCTTTTTTCTTCAGTCTTCAAAGCAAAGGCTATGAAGTGGATCTGGCACGCAATGGAGCAAATGCAATTGCCAAGATGACTGAAAAACCGGCTGATATTGCTGTGTTGGATACCGTTTCTCTTCATACGAGCGGCAAGCAGATCATCAGTTCACTCAAGAAGAAGTTCCCGGAGCTTCATGTGATCCTCATCGTGGATGATACCTATGACAAAAGCAAACTCTCCTCTGAAGCGGACATTGTTTTGTCCCATCCTTTTACGCTGCATAAGCTGATGAACCGCATCAATGTGATCCTTGCTGACAGCGAACGGGAGAGCATTGTAGATGCGGGATCGATCAAATTTGATCCGGAATTGCAGATCGTTTTTGCGCACGGCAATTCTTTTGCGCTGACGCCTCGGGTTTCCGCACTGCTGGAAATGCTCATTGACAATCAGGGTGAGATCGTTCCCCGTGAGGACCTGTACCGTGAGGTCTGGAAGACGGATAACGTGGATGACATGCGCACACTGGATGTTCATATCCGCTGGCTTCGGGAGGCCATCGAGGAAGATCCTAAACGTCCGAAGCTGCTTCAGACCATCCGCGGTAAGGGATACAGACTGCTGATGCCGAACCAGACATTCGTAAGATGATCTCTTTTCTGAAAAAAATCCTTACCATTATTATATTTGCCGGACTATATTATGTACTTGAACGGTTTGTGAAAATCACGACCGCCTTCAGGTACATTCAGTTTTCTTATGCCCAGCCATTGATGAATTTTGCTTCCGTTGTTTTCGGTCCTGTTATCGGGGCTGCCGCAAGCGGTATCGGTGAATTTTTCGTTTCCGGTTGGAAAGACCCTTCCTATGACTGGGTTGCCATCGGATGTGCGGTCGTGAACTGCGGGACGATTGGTGTATCCATGGTCCATTCGAACGTCAATGATGGCTTCTTTATGAGAAAAGATGTGGTGCGGTTCAATCTTACTCATTTTTTGTCTGGCATGCTCTGCTGGGGCATTATCTATCCGGGATTGAGCGTCCTGCTCATGCATGCGGAGTTTCAGGCGGCGATGAATTATGGCTTCGGGCGGTTTATCGGGATGGCGATCATGAATTTCGTTTCCGGAACGCTGCTGCTTTCTCTTTATGCCAGAAGCCGGATCAATGAGGCAAACTTTTACAGGAACTGAATTTCAGTGAAATTTGATGCTTTCTTTTTCGATCTTGACGGAACGCTTTACGACGAGAACTGCGGGATGTTGGATGCCATCAATCAGCGCATTTGTGAATGGATCCCCCGTGTTGTTTCCCTGCCGCCGGAAGAAATCCCTGCTTTTCGGGATGAAATGTTCCGCCGTTACGGCGGGACGCTGCCGGGACTGACCGTCGAATACGGGTCAGATTATTATGCATCACTGCGTTATTGCCATGATCTGCGCATTGAAGATTATCTCTCTCCAAACCCGCTTTTGCGGGAAAAACTGATGCGGCTGAGCGGACGGAAATACATTTTCACGACAGCTTACCGGTTTTATGCGGTACGGGTGTTGAACGTTCTCGGCATTCTGGACTGTTTTGATGGTATCATTGATGCAATTGATGTGTTTCCCGAGCCCAAGCCTGCTCAGAGCGCTTTCAAACGGGCACTGCAGATCACGGCGGAAGACGACGTCAGCCGCTGTGTGTTTTTGGACGACCAGCCGCGTAATGTGGCGGCAGGACACAAAGCAGGCTTCTTTTCTGTGCAGGTCGGGAAAGAATATTTGCCGGACCCGCTCGCGGATGCTTCGATCAGTTCTATCGGTGACTTGCTGACGATTCCGGCATTTCAGGAGGAATGAACCGTTTATGAATATGAAAACTGTCCGTATCATTGCCGCTGCAGTGATCGTTATTTGTGTGTTTTTCATGGGACTTGGACTTGGTGTCATCGTTGAAAGTATCGGGATCATCAGCCAGAAGGCGGAGGATCTGCAGGATTATACCCGCAGTTCTGATTTTATGCTGACGGTAGGTGGCGAGAGAACCTCCGGCAGTGAGCGTGTGGAAGCTTTGTTTGAGCCTTTCTGGGAAAGCTGGGACCTGCTCCACATGTATTTCGTGGACCAGCCGCTGGATGACAATGCTATGATGGAAGGTGCGATCCGCGGGATGATTTCCGCCCTTGGAGACCAACATACCCGTTATGCTGATCCGGAAGAATATCAGGCGGAGGTGGACTCTTCTGCCGGGAATTATCAGGGTATCGGCGCTTATGTGGATGTGACCGGTGAGTATGTCAAGATCAATTCCACTATGTCCGGCAGTCCCGCGGAAGAGGCAGGGCTGATGTCCGGCGATCTGGTGATCGCGCTCAACGGTGAGGACGTGACAGGGAAGGATCCCAACCTGGTGCTTTATGATATTCGTGGTCCGGAGGGCACCGCGGTAACGCTGACCATCAGCCGTGAAGGGACGGATCCCTTCGATGTAGAGATCGTCCGGCGCAGGATCGAAACCGTTTCAGTCGAAGGGGAAATGCTTGAGAATGGAATTGCCTATGTGTCCATGGAGCAGTTCGGTGACAATACGACAAAGGAACTGCGTGATACGCTGGATGGGCTGATGAAGGAAAATCCACAGGGCCTGATTCTTGATCTGCGCAACAATGGCGGCGGCTGGCTGACCACAGCAATTGAGACGGCCAGCGAATTTTTGCCGCTGAACACTGTGGTGCTCTCCGAAAAGGACGCTGAGGGAACGGAAACAATCTACAAAACCCAGCGGGGCGGCGGACGTGCACTGGAGGTCCCGATGGTGGTGCTGATCAACGAGAATTCAGCTTCCGCTTCAGAGATCGTCACCGGTGCACTGCGCTGCCATGACCGGGCCACGGTCATCGGCAAAACCTCCTACGGAAAAGGCTCCGTACAGATCCAGCCGGAACTGTCGAATGGTGGCGCGGTCTCCGTGACCATTGCCCGCTGGTACATGCCGGACGGAACGCTGATCCACGGTGTCGGGATCAAACCGGACATCGAAGTTGATTACACGATCGAGGATGCCAACAACGGTGTGGACCCGCAGCTGGATGCGGCTATTGCTTTCCTTGAAGGAAATCTGCCTCAAAATTGAGGTTTCAGATGTAATTTTTCAGCTGATTGTCACAAAAAGTCATGAATTTTTCATGACTTTTTGATTATTGTTGGACATTTTTGAAAAAGTGAGTATAATTTGAGATTGTGAAAAAATCTTGATTGGAGAATGGTTGTAAAAACATGGAAGAAGTTACTCAGGTCGTTGAAAACATTGAAAACAAGGTTGAAGCCATCATGGAAGATGCTGAAGCCACAGTCGAAAAGGTTGAAAAAGCCACTGTCGACGAAGCACAGGCCCTTGGTGTAACCTTGAAAGAACAGATCAAAGGGAAAGTCCTTAAAGTGGGCGCTCCCGGTGCTCTGGTCGAAATTGGAAAAGATAAACCCGCAGTCCTCCACATTTCTGAAATCCTTCGTCCTGAAGGGAAGGAAAATTGCAACAACACCGCTGAATTGCTGAACGTCGGTGATGAAATTGATGTTTATGTGAAGCGTGTGAAGGATGGACTCGTTCAGCTGACGATGGTCAAACCGCTTGCCCTTGAATGGCGCGAGATCAAAAAAGATATGGTTGTTAAAGGCGTCGTCACGAAACTCGAAAAATTCGGCGCATTTGTTGAGATCGGCGCCGAACGTCCGGGTCTGGTTCACATCAGCGAAATGGCTCACAGCTACGTTCGCCAGCCTTCCGATATTTTGAAGGAAGGCGATGAAATTCAGGCTCAGGTTTTGGAAGTCAACAAACGCAAGAAGCAGATCAAGCTCAGCATGAAGGCACTGCAGCCCGAACCGGAAGCAAAGGAAGAATCTGAAGCAGATGATTCCAAGCCGACAGCTCCGCGCCCGATGAGTGCCCGCGCTCAGCAGCTCAAAGAAGGTAAATTCAGCTCCGAACCGCGTGAACCGCGTGAAAAACGCCCGGCAAAACGCGGCGCAAAGAAACGCGAGGAACTGAACGAAAATGTCAGTAATTTCATTTTCACTGATGAAAATGCCACTGAAGAAGAACCGACCGCGATGGAAATTGCCTGGCGCTTCGCCATGGAAAAAGCAAAGAATCGCAAAGGTTCTGATGACAAGAAGAAGAAATCTTCTAATGCGGAGCAGGACGAGATTATTGCCCGCACACTGAATAACAAAATCGGATAGGCATAATTTTATACCAACTCCAATCCGGGGCGCCCTGGCAAAAAGGGCGCCCTTTTTAAAATGAAGAATTCAGAATGAAGAAGTGAAATAGTTTATTTCTTCATCCCGGAACCTTTATTTTCACTCAGATCAGATGCTTTCACAAGGATATTTACCAATGTCACTTCCCTATCAGAAAATCGTCGTCAAAATCGGCACATCTACCATAACCGGAAAAACCAACAGTGTGGATTATCCCGGCATCATCGATCTCATGCGTCAGCTCTGCACGCTCTGTGACAAAGGTGTTTCGGTGACGCTGGTTTCTTCCGGCGCCATTGCTGTCGGCAGGGATGCGTTGAATTTTCCGCATCTTTCCAAGCATATTCCCCGGAAGCAAATGCTGTTTGCGGTTGGTCAGCCCCGACTGATGGCGGTATATAACAAGATCCTGCGAATGTACGGTCATAATGCGGCCGAAATTTTGCTGACCCGCAGCGACTTTGTGCAGCGGGCGAATTATCTGAATGCCCGGAACACGCTCAATGCCCTGCTGGACCAGAACGTGATGCCCATCATCAATGAAAATGATGCGGTTTCCATTAACGAGATGAAACTGGGTGACAATGACACGCTCTCTGCACTGGTTTCCGGGCTCATCGGTGCGGATCTGCTGATTCTGGTCACGGATCAGGATGGTCTCTATACTGCTGACCCGTCTAAAGATCCGGATGCGAAGCTGATCTCCGTTGTCGATTCTCCGGAGATCCCGGCTGAGGTCCGGGAAGCTGCGGGAGACAGTGTCAGCGGACTCGGCACGGGCGGCATGGCGACGAAGGTCCATGCAGCCGATATCGCCCGGCGGCTGGGAACAGCCGTGATGATCGTGAACGGACAGGAACCGGACATCATCATCAAGGCGGCCTCCGGTCAGGCCTCCGGTACGCTGTTCAAGCCTGTGAACTCGGTCCTGGAAAGCCGCAAGCGCTTTATCCTGACGGATTATCACGGTGGTGAGAATGCGGTCATCATTGATGCGGGGGCCGCACGGGCGCTGCAGAGTGGAAAGAGTCTGCTGCCGGCCGGCATCAAGTCCTTCACCGGAGCTTTTTCCCGGGGAGACACCATTCGCATCCTGGATACGGACAAGCGTGAAGTCGGGGTTGGCGTGACCAACTACAGTGCGGAGAACCTGCGCCTGATGAACGGCTGCAAAGCCAATCAAATTGAAACAATTCTCGGTTATACTTATGGTGATGAAGTGATCCATCACGATTTTATGATTTTGAACTGATCGGAGGGTACCGATATGAAGACGATCCTGGAAATGGGAAAAGCGGCGCGGGAAGCTTCGCGCTTTCTGATGAACATCTCAACGAACAAGAAAAATGAATTTTTGCTGAAGCTGGCGGATGCCCTGGACGTGAACCGCGGGAAGATTCTCGCGGCGAACAAAGCTGACTACGATGCCGCAGACAAGCTCACACCTGCCATGCGGGACCGGCTGCTGCTGAATGATGCCCGTATTGATGGGATCATCCGGGATGTTCGTCATGTGGCGGAGCTGCCGGACCCGGTTGGGGAATGTTTCGATGAAATGTCTCACAAAGACGGGCTGAAGATCCACAAAGAACGCACACCGCTGGGTGTGGTCGCGGTGATCTACGAATCCCGCCCGAATGTGACTATCGATTCGGCCTCCCTGCTGGTCAAATCCGGCAACGCGGCGATCCTGCGCGGGGGCAAGGAGACGATCAGGACCAATGAAGCGCTGATGGCTGCCGTTACGGAAGCCCTGAAAGCTTCCGTCTTCCCGGAAGATTGCGTCCAGTGCATCCTTTCTCCGGACCGTGCGCTGGTCGGCGAGCTGCTGGCGATGGATGAATATGTGGACATGCTCATCCCGCGCGGCGGAGCCGGCTTGCATGAATTCTGCCGCAAAAACAGCCGCATCCCGGTCATCACCGGTGGCATCGGTGTCTGTCACATCTTCCTGGACGAGACTGCCGACATGTTCCGCTCCTTTGAAGTGATCCGCAATGCAAAGGTCCAGCGTCCAACGGTCTGCAATGCCCTGGAGACCCTGCTGGTCCATCAAAACATCGCGGATGCCGCGATTCCGGACCTCTGTGAATATCTTGCTTCTGACGGTGTGGTGATGTGCGCCGATCCCCGTGCCTATGAGATTCTGGAGCATTCCCATGTGCGTCCGGAGTTTTATGAAGAGGTCAATGACGAGGATTACGACAAGGAATGGCTGAGCCTGCGCCTGAATGTCAAGGTGGTGGATGATCTCAAAGAGGCGATCGCTCACATTCAGGAACACGGCACCGGTCACTCCGACAGCATCCTCACCGAAGACGAAGACAACGCGAATGCCTTTGTGGCGCAGGTGAATTCTGCTGCCGTTTATGTCAACTGTTCTACCCGCTTCACAGACGGCTCCGAATTGGGGTTGGGTGCGGAGATCGCGATCTCCACGCAGCCGCTGCATGCCCGCGGGCCGATGGCGCTGCGCGAACTGACCACCTATAAGTGGGTCATCCGCGGGGATTATAACAGTCGAAAGTAGGAATCAGGATACAGGATATAGGATATAGGGTGTTGCTGGTTACTGGTTTCTGGTGTCTAACGTCTGAAGTCTAACGTCTAACGTCTAACGTCTAATGCCTAATGTCTCAAGTCTAACGTCTAATCCCTAAACCCTAAACCCTAATTATGTCTAAACTCAAACCGCTTTCTGTCCTTTTTTTGATCGCTGCCTTCGGAATCGTTCAGTATTATATCTGGGGGAATGCTTTCATCACCGAGTTCCAGTCGGATTGTACGGATACGCTGCTGTGGGCACAGTCCATGCTCGAAAGCGGTTCCCTTTTCAAACCTTCCTTTGACTATGCCTATCGTCTTGCTTTCGGCGGACAGTGGCTCTTCCTGCCCTTCCTGAAGCTGTTCGGGGTGGGAATGACCGCGCTGCGGGCGGGAATGTGCCTGTTCACGGTTCTCTTCACGTTCTCGCTCCTGTTTTTCTTCCGCTCGCTGGGCTGCGGATGGGCTGTGTCCTCCACAGAAACCGCGGTGATGCTGCTGGCGGCCTGTGCTACGAAGAAAACCCGTGAGATTTTTTACGGTCACGTCATTCACTATAGCCTCTCGGTGTTTTATCTGCTCCTGGCGTTCATCTTTCTGAGCCTTGCGCTGAACAGGCGGAACTCCCGTTCCCGCGTTGTCGGGGGAGTGCTCTTCACCATGTCCCTGTTCATGTGCTCTGCCAACGGGACGGTCGAGATACTTTATGTGACGATCCCGTTGCTGGCGGCCTGTGTACTGGAATGGTATCTGAGCGGCGATAGAAAACTGCTGCCCTTGTCGGGGCTCATCGTTATCGCGGGGTGCGGTGGGTTTCTTTTTTCCAAAACGCTGAACACGAACTATTCGGACTCCTACTCCGTGATCGTCCCCTTCCGCTCCTGGGCGGAGAACCTTTCGCTCTTTCCGGTGCGCTGGATCTCGCTCTTCTACCCGCTCTCGGGAAAAAATCTGGACTCTTTTTCTCCGCAGTGGACCAAGTGGATCTTCCGGACGGTCATCGCCCTGATGATGCTTGCCGGGGTTTTCCTCTCCTTCAGCCGCTGGAAGAACCTCAAAAGACGGGAGGAACGGTTGTTTATCTTCACGGTCTGGGGGATGTTCGCGGCCTTTCTGTTCTTTTTCGTGTTCGGGAAGATCTCTGATGTGGACTGGCGCCTGACGCCGCTGGTTTTTGCTGCCGAGCTGCTTGTTCTGGTCCTGCTGAACGGGACCTCTGACGACTTCCCGGAACGGACGCTTTCCGGCGGATTGACGCTGCTCTGTGCCCTGCTGCTGGTCCTCAACGCTTTCTCCAACGGGCTTTCCGTGCTCCGGATCCCCTATGACAAAAAGATCTGGTTCGCGGAGGACGGTCTGCTGGAGACGCTGAAGGCTCACGACCTCGATTACGGCTATATCACTTCCTATTGGCTCTCCAACAGCGTCACTGTACTCAGCGATGACACCATCCGGCCGCGGCCTGTGGCCATTGATGATGGGCATCTCTATCTGAACCTGTTCAACAGTGATCTGGAATGGTACGCGGACCAGCCGGAGCGGGACCGCTGGTTCCTTGCGCTGACAGAGGAGGAATTCGATCCGGAGATGCCGGAAGCCCGGGAGGCTTCGGAAATCTACACCTGCACGCAGGAAGACACCCGCAACTCCCGGACGAATACCTATCTGATCCTCGTCCATGATCACAACATCATGCAGGAAGAATTTAGGAATCTTTTACAAAGGTACAAATAAATAAGAAATATAAAACCGAATTTCACATTTCATATTTCTTATTTCTTATTTCTTATTTATAAAATCAGCATCGCGTCCCCGAACGAGAAAAACCTGTATTTCAGCTCGATTGCCTCTTTGTAAAGGCTCAGCACGTTTTCCCGCCCGGCGAAGGCGCTGATCATCATGATCAGGGTGGACTTGGGCAGGTGAAAATTAGTGATGATGCCGTCGATGCCCTTGAATTCATAACCCGGCAGGATGAAGATATTGGTCTGCCCGCAGAAAGGGATCACCCGCTCCGCAGAACCCTCACGGATCGCTGCCTGTGCGGCGGTTTCCAGTGTCCGGGCGCTGGTGGTTCCGACGGAGATCACCCGTCCGCCGTTCCGCACGGTATTATTAATTAAGGAAGCGGTCTCTTCCGTTACTTCACACCATTCGGTATGGATGTGATGCTCCGCGGGGTCGTCTTCCGTGACCGGAGCGAAGGTGTCCAGCCCCACATGCAGCGTGACGCCCGCGAATTGCACGCCCATCTCCCGCAGTTCCTCCATCAACCGGTCGGTGAAGTGCAGCCCCGCTGTCGGTGCGGCGGCTGAGCCGGTGTCCCTGGCGTAGACGGTCTGGTAGCGGTCCGGGTCTTCCAGCCGGGTGTGGATGTAGGGCGGCAGCGGCATTTGACCGGTGCGGATCACATACTCATCCAGGTTCCCGTCAAAGCGCAGCAGCCGGCGGCTGCCTTCATACTGGTCCACGATCTCAGCGCTCAGCTCGTCGGAGAAGAGGATCTTCTTCCCGGTGAACAGCCGTTTTCCGCCTACCAGGGTCTCCCAGAGGTTTTCCTCCACACGCCGCAGCAGCAGCACTTCCACAGCTCCGCCGGTCCCTTCCTTGTGACCGAAGATCCGTGCCGGGATGACCCTGGTCCGGTTGATCACCAGCAGGTCGCCCTTGCGCAGGTATTGAGGCAGGTCACGGAAAATGCGGTGTTCCCGTGCGCCGTTCTCACGGTGATAGACCAGCAGACGGGACGAGTCCCGCGGTTCCACCGGGGTTTGTGCGATCCGCTCCTGCGGCAGTTCATAGTCAAAATCAGATGTTTTCATAGTAGTTGTAAGTGGTCAGTGATCAGTGATTGGTGATCGGTGGTCGGTTGCCGGCATAGCGGCAGCATCAGAGCAGTCTCCGTGTGCTTCTTATTTCTTATTTCTTATTTCTTATTTTAAAAAAGCGCTCCCTGCTGCACATCGCTCTTCCGTTCGGTATAGGCGATGCCCAGATGCTCATAGGCTTTGCGGGTGGCGGTACGTCCCTGCGGGGTCCGGTCGATCAGACCCAGCTGCAGCAGGTAAGGCTCCACCACATCCATGATGGTGTCGGGCTCTTCGCTGATGGAAGCGGCGATGGTGTTCAGCCCCACCGGCCCGCCGTTATATTTCATGATAATGGTGTCGAGAACTTTTCGGTCTACTTCGTCCAGTCCGAGCGCATCGATATCAAGCAAATTCAGCGCCTGCACGGCGATCTCCCGGTCAATGGAGCCGTCACCGCGGACCAGCGCGTAGTCCCGCACCCGGCGCAGCAGCCGCAGACCGATGCGCGGTGTCCCGCGGGAACGGATGGCGACCTCGCTGATGCCCTCCGGTTCGTAGGCGGTGTTCAGCTTCTGTGCGGCCCGGGCGATGATCTGTTCCATGGCCGGCAGGTCATAGTAATTCAGGCGGTAGACGGCCCCGAACCGGGCACGGAGTGGTGCACTGAGGAGGGAAAGCCGGGTGGTGGCGCCGATGACGGTGAAGCGCGGCAGCTTGAGTCGAATGGAACGGGCGGTCGGCCCCTTCCCGACCATGATGTCCAGCACACAGTCTTCCATGGCGGGATAAAGGATCTCTTCGATCGCCCGGCCCAGACGGTGGATCTCGTCGATAAAGAGAATGTCGCCCTCGTGCAGGTTGGAAAGGATCGCGGCCAGGTCGCCGGCCTTTTCAATGGCCGGACCGGCAGTGATCTTGATGCTCACGCCCATCTCGTTCGCCATCACATGGGCGAGGGTCGTCTTTCCCAGTCCGGGAGGACCGTAAAACAGTACGTGGTCCAGCGGTTCACCGCGTTTTTGTGCCGCGGAGAGCAGGATCGCCAGATTTTCGCGGACCTGGTCCTGACCGGTGACTTCCGCGAGCCTTTTCGGCCGCAGAGCCTGGTCGACGCGGTCGTCCCCGATCCCCGCCGCGGGATTGATCAGTCGTTCTTTTTCCATGTCTTTTATTATACGACACTTTAGGGTTTAGGATGTAGGGTTTTGGGTTTAGGGGTGAGGTATCAGCTGCCGGGTGTCAGGTATCAGGCGGCGGTTCCTTCAATAAATGATACAATAACATTCTGAAAATTAAACATAAAGAAGGAAGTCAGAAACATTTCTTATTTCTTATTTCTGATTTCTTATTTTTTATTTGGAGTTGTCATGAAGGAAATCATTCAGCGCGTAAAAGGTACCCGTGAATTTTACCCGGAGGACATGGCATTCCGCACCTGGCTTTACGCCCAGATGCGCGCGGTCTCCGAGTCTTTTGCCTATCAGGAATATGACGGTCCGTTTCTGGAAAAACTGGACCTGTATGCTGCCAAGTCCGGCGAAGAACTGGTGAAGGAGCAGTCCTTCGTCTTCATGGACCGGGGCGGTTCGGAGGTCGCGCTCCGTCCGGAGCTGACGCCATCCCTTGCCCGCATGGTGGCCCAGCGCCAGAACCTGCTGAACTACCCGCTGCGAATGTGGTCCTTCGGTCCTTTCTGGCGTTACGAGCAGCCGCAGAAGGGCCGCACCCGCGAGTTCTTCCAGTGGAACATCGATCTCATCGGCGTCAAATCTTATCAGGCCGACGCGGAGCTGCTGGCGGTCTGCGCTTCCTTCTTCAAACGCGTCGGACTGACCCCGGAGCACGTCCGCATCAATGTCAACAACCGCCGTCTGATGGACGGGGCGCTGGCAAAGATTGGCATTGAAGGCGAGGAAAAGGCGCTGGCTTTCCGCATGATCGACCGCCGCGACAAGATGCGCAAAGAAGCCTGGTATGAATACGGCATGGAGGGCGGCATGACCGCCGAAAAGATCGACGCGCTGGTCGCCCTGCTGGAGAACAAGGAACTGTGGAAGGAATCCGACGAGCTCAAGGAGATCTTTGCGCTGCTGGAGAAGATGGGCATCGGTGACTACTTCGCCTACGATCCTCAGGTCATCCGCGGCTTGCTTTACTATACCGGCACCGTCTTCGAAGCCCGGGATCTCGCCAAAGACGGACGTGCCATTCTCGGCGGCGGCCGCTATGAGAACCTGGTCGGTGAGGTAGGCGGTGACCCGCTGCCGGGCGTTGGTTTCGCCATGGGAGATGTGATGATCCGTGTGGTGCTGGAGAAGTACGGGCTCTATCCGGAGCTGAAAGTCCAGCCTGCGGATGTGATGGTCACCTGCTTTGATGAGGCCAGCCTGCCCGAGTCTTATGCCATTGCCATGGAACTGCGCGAAGCGGGACTGAACGTCTCCTGCTATCCTGAGGCGCTCAAGCTGGACAAGCAGATCAAGTACGCCAACAAGATCGGCGTCCGGGCGTTGGTCATTGCCGGTCCGGACGAACTTGCCGCCGGCAAGGTCACTGTCAAGGACCTCATCAACCGCACCCAACAGACCGTCGACCGTTCCGCTGCCGCCGCTTTGCTAAAATAGGGGACGGGTCTGCGAAGCGCACAACGGGGACGGGTTTCCTGCTGTAAAATAGGGGGACGGGTCTGCGAAGCGGGCCTGTACCCCGGGCAATCGGCGCTTCCTTACAGAAGTTGAGCCTGTCCTCCCCGAGGTACAGGCCCCTGCGGGACCCGTCCCTCTTTCCTCTCTTTGACTTTTGCAATCCAATGTTGTATAATGTATTTAAAGGAAGCGGATATGGCCGAAAAAGATATCACAGAAAAAACACTGGAAGGATATAACGACGATGTCAGAATGGTTGGATAGAGTATTGAGAGAAAGTGAAGATAAAGGAGAGAAAAAAGGTAAGGCTGACGGAGAACGGATGATGGGAAAACTGATATCGTATCTCCTGAACCAGGGGCGGACAGAGGATCTCAGCCGTGCCGCGGTGGATCCGGAGTACCGAAATCAGCTCTACCGGGAATTTCAAATCGCCTGAGTTACTGAGGGGTTGGATTTCGGAGACTCGTGCTTGTCATGAGTCGGAGGGATCCGACCCCGAAGATTGAACAGCGGGCGCCTGCACCCGGCGGGGTCAGATCCCTCCGACTCTTCGCTCGTGCTCCGCACATCGCGCGAGTCTGCGGAATCTGACCCCCTGCGTTCCCTCTCTTGTCTAATCATATGTGATATTCGTCTTTATTGATGTCATATTTAGCAAAAACCTTTCATAATTGGCAATTTCTGAAAAAATACGTGGTATACTAATAACGGTTTGAACTGTCGGAGGACGGCGTCTTTGTGTTTTCATACCTGACGCTGCTTATAAAATCCCCCGGCGATGACCGAAAAATGTATAGATTACTTCCCGGCGCAGAGAACCGGGAATTGATGGGAAAATGCTGGTCGGAACGGAGCACACGGAGACTGCTCTGTTGTTGACGCGAAGCCGTCAAAACAGGGCTGTATCTCGTGATGCGTCATCCGGTTCTGAACAGTGATAATGGGAAAACGTTTCGAGACAGGAGAAATGTACTATGAAAAAAACTTTGATTTTCATTCTTGTTGTGTTGATGGCGCTGTTTGCCTTCGCAGTGATTTCTGCGAATGAAGGCGATACGCCGACTGAACTGCCCGCTGCTGATGTAGTGGTTGATCCGGCTGATTTGGAGAAAGGGACGGAAGAGGTTGAAGAGACTCCGACCGATACCGTCGACCCGACAGAAGAGATCGAAGAGACTCCGACCGATACCGCCGAACCGACGGAAGAGATCGAAGAGACACCTGCCGATACCGCCGAACCGACGGAAGAGATCGAAGAGACACCTGCCGATACCGCCGAACCGACAGAAGAGATCGAAGAGACACCTGCCGATACCGTCGACCCGACAGAAGAGATCGAAGAGACTCCGACCGATACCGCCGAACCGACAGAAGAGATCGAAGAGACACCTGCCGATACCGTCGACCCGACAGAAGAGATCGAAGAGACTCCGACCGATACCGCCGAACCGACGGAAGAGATCGAAGAG
>JAFRIR010000053.1 GCA_017432685.1 Flexilinea sp.
GACGGAAGACAGGTTACCCTGGATGTAATGGAGCCTGAAGCATAAAATGGCTATGACTTCCGGTGCAGAACGAGGTAATGCAAATCAGACGAATAATCAGGGCTCGCTGCAAACCAGCGAGCCTGAATTTATTTGTATCGGGAAGATCCATCGGGCGCATGGGATCAGGGGGGATGTTGTTCTGGACCCCATGACAGATTTCCCGGAACGGATCCACAGAGGCAAGACGGTTTATGCCGGTAATGAACATCTGCCGCTGACGATCGCCCGGGTGCGGGAAAAAGCGCCTTTCCTGCTCGTTGGATTTAAAGAAATTGAAGACGAAACTGCTGCAGCTGCGTTTCGCAATACCTATGTTTTTGTCAAAACAGCGGATCTGCCGAAACTCCCGGAAGGGGAATATTATTTCCATCAGCTGATTGGTCTGGAGGCAGTCAACCTGAGCGGTGTTCATATCGGTGTTCTTTCCGAAATTCTGGAAACCGGCGCCAACGATGTTTATGTGATCCGGAAAGATGACGGGACAGAGGAACTGGTGCCGGATATACCGCAATACATTCATCAGATCGATGTTCAGAACCGGATCATAAAAATTGATTTTCCCGAATGGATATGACGGCAGAAACCGAAAAGCCCTATTGGGTGGCATTCAATCATATAAATGGCATCGGAGCGGTCCGTGCGGGACAGCTGATGAAGCGTTTCGGCAGCCTGCAAGATGCCTGGAATGCTTCGCGGACGGACCTGACCTTTGCCGGGCTGCCGGAAAAACTGGCAGACCAGGTTTTGAGTTTTCGAAACCGTACGGACCCGCATCAGCTGCTCGCGTCGATCCTGGCTCGAAAAATCAACGTGGTGGTCCGTCCGGAGCCGTCTTATCCGAAGCTGCTCAAAGAAATCGATAATCCTCCGACGGTTCTCTATTATGTCGGGAAGCTGCCTGATGAACACATGAAACTGATGGCTATTGTCGGCACGCGTCGTATGACAGCTTATGGTAAAAATATTGCCGAGGAACTGGGACAGTTTCTGACAGCAAATGGCATCGGTGTCGTCAGCGGTCTGGCTCGCGGTATTGATGGCGCTGCACAGTCTTCTGTTGTGAATTCCGGAGGATTTACCTATGCCGTTCTTGGCTGCGGTGTTGATCATATTTATCCGCCCGAACACCGGGATCTGGCAAGGATGATCGTTCGGAACGGTGCGGTCATCAGCGAATATGCACCCGGAACGCATCCGGATCGCTCGAATTTTCCACAGCGCAACCGCATCATTTCGGGAATGAGCAGTGGTGTTATTATTGTGGAGGCGGGAGAAAAATCAGGATCGCTGATCACCGCCCGCTTTGCAGCCGAACAGGGACGGGAGGTCTTTGTGGTACCGGGGAAGGTGACCGATATCCAGTCCCGTGGGACGAATCGTTTGATCCGTGACGGTGCACGGCCTTTTTTCGAGAAAAACGAGATCCTTGAGTTTCTGCAGACCTGGCAGGCTGCTGAACCGCAGAAAATGAACAAACCTATGCAAGCTGCATTCAGCACACCGGATGAAAAGATCATCATGAGCCTGATATCGACAGAACCGCTGCATATCGATGAAATTGTACGGAAAAGCGGTCTTCCGCTTAGTAAAGTTTCATCTTCTATTGTATTATTGGAACTGAAAGGGATGGTCATGGAGACTGCTCCCCAAACCTATCAGAAAACACAGGAACTGTTTTAAGGGCATCACTAAAAACTCGTGGCGGGGGTATGGGGGCTGCATAGCCCCCGGAGACCATGGCGCGGGGAAGTTATTTCCCGAGGTAAGAAATGCTGAATCCCGCGCCATAAAGAATCAACCGTGAATGAGGACATAATTTCAAGACTTTTTTGAGGTGCCCTTAAAAAATAAGAAATAAGAAAAATCACCGGTGCCGCTTTGTTACTACTAATGAGCAGACGGTTGAGAATACTGTACCGGTGATACGTCAGGAGAATTATGTCTGTGAATTATCTTTCAAAACAGGAACAGGATCGTTTTTTTGCGGTGATCATGGCCGGAGGAGGCGGCACCCGTCTGTGGCCCTGGTCCCGAAAAGGGCAGACAAAGCAAATGCTGCGTATTGTCGGTGGTCGATCCATGTTTCAGATCACGATCGACCGTCTCCGGGATCTGATTTCCACAGAGAATATGCTGGTCATCACCACTGCTGAACAGGCTGAAAAGCTGGAAGCACAGGCTGATGAGATCACATATGATAATTATATCCTTGAGCCGATGCCAAAGGGTACTGCTTCCGTGGTTGGGATGGCTGCTATCCAGCTGCTGGCACGGAACAAAGATGCTGTGATGGCGATCCTGACCGCCGATCATTACATTCGGGATGTGAAATATTTTCGCTCCCTTCTGGAAAGTGCCTTTTTGGAAGCGGAAAAAGGCCATCTGGTCACCTTAGGAATTGAACCAACTTTTCCTTCGACCGGGATGGGGTATATCGAACAGGGTGAACTGCTGGAGACAGCAGGTCGAAACCCGGTCCATAAAGTCAGCCGGTTTTGTGAAAAACCTGACCATGATACTGCGGTGAAGTTCCTGAAATCCGGTAACTATTCCTGGAATTCCGGCATGTTCATCTGGCGCGCTGACCGTATCCTTGCTGAGATCGAAAAAGACCTGCCTGACCTGTACGCCAAATTGATGGAAATCTCTCCCGCGATCGGTACGCCGGTTTATGATGCGAAAGTTGCGGAAGTCTGGCCGACCATTCAGGCCCAGACCATTGACTACGGTGTGATGGAAAAGGCGGATGATGTGGTCGTTTTACCTGCCCGCGGCCTGGGATGGAATGATATCGGATCCTGGGAATCCCTCTATGACGTGCTGGATGAGGATGAAAACGGAAATATCCACATCAACTGCCGTACGCTGCATTTGGATTCGGAAGGTGTTCTGTCCTGTTCCGAAAATAAAGACAAAATGATCATTACCGTAGGAATGAAGGACGTCGTGATCGTTGAAACGGACAAAGCCGTGATGGTTTGCCCGAAAGAAGATACACAGCGTGTGAAAGAAATCGTACAATATCTGAAAGATAACGGGCTGGAATTGTACCTGTAAGAGAGGAGAACAATTCATTGGAAGCTTATTGTGTGAAATGTAAAACAAAACGGGAGATGCTCGATCCCGTTCCCACTTTTACCGCAACCGGGACCCCGATGACGAGGGGCGTCTGCCCGGTCTGCGGTACCAACCTGGTGAAGATGGGAAAAACTGCGGAGCATGATTCACTGGAAAAACCCGTGATAGAGAAAGCAAAACCTGCAAAGAAGGCTGTGTCTTCTAAAACCACGAAATCTACTTCAGCATCAAAATCAGGAAAAACAGCGAAGAAAACAACCGCTGCCAGAAAATCGGGTAATTCGCATATCAATAAAAATCAGAGTTTGGTGATTGTGGAATCTCCGGCGAAAGCCAAGACCGTCGGCAGATTTTTGGGGAATGATTATGTGGTGCGGGCTTCGGTCGGCCATGTTCGTGATTTGAATAAATACACAATGTCGATCGATCTGGACCATGACTTTGCTCCGAAATATTATGTTCCGAAAGAAAAGAAAGAACTGGTCCAGGAATTGACCGATCTTGCTGCCGGCGCAAAGAAAGTGTACCTGGCAACAGACCCTGACCGTGAAGGAGAGGCCATTGCCTGGCACCTGCAGGAGTCGGCTAACATTGATCCGAACAAAACGGAACGGGTCGTCTTTCATGAAATCACCGAACCGGCGATCAATGATGCTTTTGCCCATCCGGGCAAGGTGAACATGGATCTCGTTGACGCCCAGCAGGCACGGCGTGTTCTGGACCGTCTGGTTGGATACAGTCTGAGCCCGCTGCTGATGAAAAAAGTTCATATGCGGAATTTGTCGGCAGGCCGAGTTCAGTCCGTGGCGCTGAAGCTGGTCGTGGATCGGGAACGGGAGATCCAGAACTTCGTTCCCCGCGAATACTGGACCATCAAGGCAGAACTGGTTCCGGAGGGGGGGAAAGAATCCTATACTGCACAGTTGGCGAAGATCAACAAAAAGGATCCCGAGCTGGCTAATAAAGAACAGGTGGATGATCATCTGGCAAACCTGAAGGCGGCGGACTATAAGATACTTTCTTTAAAGGAAGGCGAAAAGAAACGCCGGCCTTATCCGCCTTTTACGACTTCCACCCTGCAGCAGGAAGCTTCCCGGCGTCTTGGTTTTTCCTCCAAAAAGACCATGATGCTGGCTCAGGCGCTTTATGAGGGTCTGTCGGTGGGAGAAGAGGGTTCCGTCGGTCTGATAACCTATATGCGTACAGACTCGACCAACATCTCTCCAGTGGCACAGAACGAAGCAAGAGATTATATCACCACGGTACACGGCAAATCTTTTGTTCCCGCAAAGCCGCCGGTTTATACCAAAAAGGCGAAAGGTGCGCAGGAAGCCCATGAAGCGGTTCGCCCCACCTCTGTGATGCGCAATCCCGACAAGATTAAACAATATCTGGAAAAGGATCAGTACCGGCTTTACCAGTTGATCTGGCAGCGATTTCTTGCTTCCCAGATGGCTGATGCCGTCTATAAAACCGAAACGGTGGAAGTGGAAGCTGTGAAACAGAACAATTACCTGTTCCGGGCTTCAGGGCAGAAGGTGATCTTCCCCGGTTTTCTCATTATTTATGCGGATATAAAAGATGAAGATAACAAGGAGGAAGAGGAAAACACTATCTTCCCGAACGGTTTGAAGGAAGGTCAAAAGCAGAACCTGAAAAAACTGCTTCCGGATCAACATTTCACCCAGCCGCCTGCCCGTTATACGGAAGCGACGCTGGTTCGTGCGATGGAGGAAAACGGTATCGGACGTCCTTCCACCTATGCTTCGATCATTTCCACCATTGAAGGCCGGAATTATGTGACGCTTGAAAAGCGTCATCTGGTGCCTTCCGAGACCGGCTTTATGGTAAACGATCTGCTGGTAGGCCACTTCGATGAGATCATGGACATTGGGTTTACATCCCAGATGGAAAATGAGCTGGACCAGATTGCTGAAGGGGACAAGGAATGGGTGGAAGTGATCCGACAGTTCTATGACACCTTTGAGCCGGAACTGGAAAAGGCGAAGGAAAGCATGCCTGAAATTCCGAAAGCCGAACCGGAACCGGTCGGGCGTGACTGTCCGAACTGCGGAAAGCCTTTGGTGTATCGGGTCGGACGATTCGGCAAGTTTATCTCCTGCAGTGGGTACCCGGATTGCAAATATACGGAAAAACTTCAGAAACCGGTGGAAAAGATCGGTGTAGCCTGTCCAAAGTGCGGAGGTGACCTGATCGTCAAACGGACCCGGCGAGGTAAGATCTTTTATGGCTGTATGAACTATCCGAAATGCGATTTCGCTGAATGGAACCGTCCCGTTTCTCAGCCGTGCCCCGTATGCGGCAGCCTGATGGTGATGAACGGAAAAAATTCTGCGGTTTGCACGAATAAGGACTGTCAGCATAAGATACAGCTTGAAAACTCTGAACAGGAATGAAGATCATAAATAATGGGCACTTCTAAAACTCTCGGGCGGGGGTATGAGGGCGGCCGGAGAAAAATTGATGTTTTAGAGGTGCACAAAATAATTGAGAAGGTGCCTGTTGTTGGCGCCTTCTCTGTCTTTACGGGAGAAAAACGATGATCGATACGCATTGCCATTTGGATTTGCCGGAGTTTGATGAAGACCGGGATGAAGTTTTGAAAAGAGCCCGAAATGCCGGGTTTGAAGCTTTCATGATACCGGGTATTGAGCCGGACACGATGGGGAAGATCATCAATATGGCGGAGAATGAAGCGAATGTTTACTTTGCTTCGGGTGTTCATCCCAACAATGCCGCAGAGCTGCCCCCGGACTGGCTGGATCAGGTTCGGAAAAATGCTGAGCATCCCAGGTGCAAAGCTATAGGAGAAATCGGTATGGATTATTACCGTGAATACTGTCCTCATGACATTCAGCGGGATGTTTTCATGCAGCAGCTGGACCTGGCGGCTGAATTGGATCTTCCGGTGATCATTCACTGCCGTTCGGCTTATGAAGATCTTTGGCCGATGCTTTCACACTGGCTGAAGGGAGGACATGGGCGAACCGGTGTTCTCCATGCCTTTGATGAGACTCCTGAGGCAGCCCTTAAGGCGGTGGACCTCGGTATGAAGATCGGCATGGGCGGTCCTTATACCTACCGGAAGAAAAACGAGCGGCGCTTGGAAATCGTGGATGCTGTGCCGCTGGAGTCGATCCTTTTGGAAACAGACTGTCCCTACCTTAGCCCGATACCGCACCGCGGTGAGCGGAACGAACCTGCCTATGCGGCCTTGACGCTTGCGAAGATCGCAGAACTGAAGGGCGTTTCTTTCGAGGAGGCTGATTTACAGACTACCCGAAATGCCCGGGATTTCTTCAGAATGGAATAACATTATCGTTCCTCATTTTTTCAAATTATGATATGCTTGTAAGCAGGGGAGAATGGAGTTGTTTTTTATGAAAAGAATATCTTTTTTGCTTGTGATCCTGCTCTCCCTTGTCTGCGTGTTGACAGTGGGAGCTGAAGCTGATGAAAAAACAGCTAAAGACATGGCACAGTTTGATTTGGTGATGGCTGAAATCAAATCCCTTCCTGATGCCATCGATCACGATCTCTGCTCCGGAGATTGGACCGCTTACCGAAAAAATATGACAAAACTGGCGCAGAAGATCATCGAAGCCAACACGATTCTCAAAGAGGTGAAGCTTTCCTATCCGATTGACCTGTGGACCATCTACAACCGCATCAGTGCCAACCCGGTTTGCGGTGCCGGGAAACGTGCCATGGATGCCTTCGGTGTTGCCGATGTCAGCCGTGTTACCAATGAAGAAGTGATGGGGCTGCGTCCTAATGAAGACCTTTGTGCCTGCTGGAATATCATCACCGGACGGGATGAAATGACAGGGTTCATGAAAGACGGCGCGTGCCGCTGTACCTTCGGGCAGAATGCCATCAACCCGAACATCGGGATCAATGAAGAATGAGAAATATTAAATTAGAAGTTAGAAATTAGGAATTAGGAGATAGTCTTCAGGAGATATATAGACAAATTCCATGATTCAGTATTCATAAATCTCATTTTATTATCTTATTTCCTGTTCTTCATATCTCATTTCTCGTTTCTCATTCCTCACTCCTCATTCCTCATTTTCCCTGTCATCTTAACAAAAACTTTTCCGAATTTATGTTATAATTTTGTCTGCTTGCCTGAGGCTTTCAGGTGGGTTGTGTTTTTGTTGTGCCCGAAAGGGCAGCCGGTAACGACAGTGTTGCTGACGTCCGGTAAACCGGCGGGTAACCGCCGACAGATTCAATTTGGAGGCTATAGAAAGTGCCAACCATCAATCAACTGATTCGTAAAGGTCGAAAGACCCCGTCAGTGAAGAGTAAGGCTCCTGCATTGCTGTATACCTACAATTCCAGCAACCAGCGCCGCACTCGTGTCGCTGAGGGCGCA
>JAFRIR010000054.1 GCA_017432685.1 Flexilinea sp.
CATGCATAATCCGATAATGGAGTCAAGCCCCTGCGTATGGCAATCGTTACATACATAGTGCCCATTCACACACCTCGTCTTGCTGTTTTCTTTATTATGGCAAATCTCGCACTCCATGAGAACATCTGTCTCAAGGTATTCCAGAGGAGCTTTACAAATTAAGCATTCTTCCTTCATAAGCTAACTCCGATTTTTCAAAATCCCGACAAATGTGAATTTGCAAATTTCGTAAACAGAATATCCCAAATTAACTTCAAAAGGTGCAATCAGCAGTTTTTGCAAATCTTTATTGTAATTATCAAAAAAGATTTTTATGGCTTTGCCATAGTTTTCTTTTGTGTCAAACTCCCAGTACCATGTCGCATTTCTTATCTGGTGAATGTTCATTATTTCGCCTTTTCAAAGCGATATTTATTACTTATCCCGTATAGGCATCTTCCGCAGAATTTGTGAAATTCTGCTTCGCAAGCCATTCTTTTTCATCGTCATTTTCGGGAATATCGATCCGCTCGATTTTGAAAATGACCGGTCTTGTTCCGTCATTGCAGCAGGTGATCATCATACGGTCATCATTTGTCCATCCATGCATAATAGAACCGCCCTGCAGAGCTGTGTAAACATATCTGCTGACTGCATCCCACGCTTCGCCGCAGAATTTCCCATTCATGAGATGATAGAAATCATCCTGCTCCGGTGTCCTTTTAAGCAGAAATGTATCCCCTTTTTTGAAAAAAGGACAAGGACCTGATTGGGGATCTGCCAGATATTTTTCCTGAAGATCCGGAAAACATTTTGTCTCCAATACTGTAATTCGACATTCGTGTTTCATAATATTCCTGTTTATCCTTTCTTCTGCAAATAACGATCTGTTGACGTTTCACATCTGATTATAACAAGGGACACGGTTCAAAGGATGTTTTATATCCAAGAAAACTGAGTGGCCCGCTGCCGAACCACTCTTACAAAAATCACGATATCAATTGGCTGCTGTTACCATTCTAACGGATGATCCTGCTAATCATAATCGATGAAGTCTTCGGAAAATTCCAGGCTTTCCTCACAAAAGGTGAAATCGGGAATAGCCTCAGTGCCGCCGTCATAGGGGATCGGGATGAAGGCTACACCTTCAAACGGCTCCGGCTCATCAGCAAATTGCAGGCTGATCCGGAAAATATGCAGATAATTTCCGGGTTCATCCTCCCTGTACCCATACGGCTCTAAAATGATCATGCCATCTTTCAAATGGTTGGCAATCCAGCGTTCAAATTCGGGATTCTTTTTCATGAGTAACTCCTTTCCAAATTCTATAAAAGCATTGTAAGGAAGATTTCCGGATTTGAAACTGCTTTGCTTTGGATTTTGATTTGTAAAATGCAGTAAACAACACGAAACGACCCGTTCATGGATCGCTTCATAGTAGGGAATAAGAAGGGAAGAGCCCCTGATTTGTTTGAACCGAACACGCTTTTTTATCTGCAGAATCAGGTTTTCAGTAATAATTGACGTTCAAAAAGGACAATATGTAAAAATAACTAGAATAATCTCAAACAGCGTTTTATGGATTATTCTCAATATTTAGGAGCTATTCACAACGCGCCATGCTTTTTACCGCATCTGATCCCATTTTTTGAGCATAATCGGTAAAAGGTGTTCGGTTTCAGGCCAAGCTGCTCCATGGCTTCCCTGGCTGTGATCTTTCCGCTGCGCCAGACCTTTATTACCTCATCCCAGTTTTCCGGAACATTGATCGGTTTTCGCCCCTTATAAACGCCTTCGCGTTTGGCGATAGCGATTCCTTCCCTGGTACGTTCAAGAATGTTGGTGCGCTCGAATTCGTTGATCGCACCGATCATAGTGAGCATAAGCTTGCCGGTCGGCGTAGAGGAATCAATATTCTCCTTGTTGGAAACCAGGTGGACACCTTTCCTCGTCAGCTGCTCCACGATCACCAGCAGGTCGGCAGTAGAACGGGCAAGCCGGGAAAGATCATGGATATGAACCGTATCTCCTTCTCGGACATATTCCAGCATTTCCTGAAGCTTCGGTCGATTTGCATCCTTGCCGGATATTTTCTCCGTATACCAACGCTCGATTCCATATTTCTCCAATGCTTCGATCTGCCGCGCTTCGTTCTGATCGACCGTGGAAACTCTCACATAAGCGATATTCATATTTCCTCCCAAGTGTTTCAATAGGGTTTACCCTAAATAAAGTTCCGGATGATCCGGCTTTACGAGGAAGACATCCGATGAAAGTGTTTCAATAAACTCTGAAAACGAATTTTGAAATATTTCACCGAAAAACCATTCTATTGACATACTCAGAGTATAGCCCGGTACAACCTGTTTGAAACGGACTTCGCTTATTGCAGCGGGAAATTTTGATAGTTTCATGATGGGACAGAAAAAAAAGATGCCGGCCTGAAAAAGCCGACATCATCTTATACATCTGTAGCGTTATTTCCAGAATCTACATCGCAGCCCTTTCCTTTTCGTATGCTTCATCGTATACTCCATTAAAAACATCCCAAAGTTTTTTCCCATTCAGCCATCTCAAAATTGCAGCGGCCTTCTCTCTCTGGCTTTTTCTGACATGTTCTTTCACGAAAGCATTGATAGATTCTTCATTGGCATAATATTTATTTTGATTTTTGTTTTCCATTAGATACTCTCCTTCAATTGTGTTGTTGGTTCTTGCTGCAAATGCCGCAAGTTGATCAATAATCCGGTTGTCCGGTCCGTCATTGCTATATTCATCAAAATTGTTTTTCTATTTTTCCCTCCTTAACCATATAAATACAAAACGATATCGAAAATTGAACGGATTCTTTATTATTTTCAAAACTACCACTTACAAATCTTTACATTTTTCAGTTTAGCCCAGCATAGCTTGTTTGAAACGGACTTCGATAAATAAAAAGAAATCAGGGGTTACAAAACAATCTCCAATCCGTTTCTTTACTTTTTATTCACGTTTTATTGTGTATCTTTACATTTTCGTATGGTTTTTGATATAATAAGTAAAGATAATCAGCATCGGCAGGGATGAAATGAGATCTAATGAAATAATTCTGAAAAAAATAAATGAGAACAGTTTATCAAAGACCGACTTGGTTACGCAAGCCGGATTGTCATCAAGAACTGTTGCAAAAATCGCAAAAGGGGAAAAACTTTCGTACCGCACACTGCAGCGAATTGCTGCATTTCTGAATATTGACCCGGAGGAACTGAATCCATCATCACAAAATCTGATATTATCGATTTTACGGGATGAGAAGAACGCGAAAATTTCCGGTGGACTCTATCATGAACTGCAGGTCCGCATGACTTATAATTCCAACCACATTGAAGGCAGTAAACTCTCCGAAGATCAGACCCGTTCCATATTCGAAACGAATACGATCGATTTAGGTGATGAAATTCCTGTGGACGACATTCTGGAAACGATCCATCATTTCCGGGCAATTGATTATGTGATCGATACAGCCGAGCAGCCTCTCAGCGAAGAGATTATCAAACATCTGCATTATATTCTCGAGCATGATACGACGAAAGACCGGATCGAATGGTTCGCTGTTGGAGATTATAAAAAGCGGGGGAATACGGTCGGCGGACGTGAGACGGCCAAACCTGGTGAAGTCTCCCGAAAGATGAAGTCTCTTTTGTCCGCGTACAATGGGAAGAAGTCAATCGATATCTATGATGTGATTGCTTTCCATGCCGATTTTGAATTTATTCATCCATTCCAGGATGGAAATGGCAGAGTAGGCAGGTTGATCGCTCTCAAAGAGTGCCTGCATCACAATATCGTCCCATTCATCATTGAGGATGCGAAAAAATCTTATTACTATCGCGGTCTGATGAAGTGGCCGGATGAAAAAGGATGGCTGATTGACACCTGTCTGGATGGTCAGGATACATTCAAAAGAATGCTGGACTCACTCGATATTCCGTATGATAAGCCATGAACTGAAGAACTGTTTGTGCTGAGATATCACTAAACAAGCAAAACAGCAATTGTGCAAAGGGCCTGTAAAAGTTCTTCATCTCGATTTCTTTATTCCTGATAATTTCATAGTTACTTTTGCTATGAGAAAACCGTTTTTGCAAAACCTAAATATAATAATTATTGTATATGTCATCGTGGAGGAGAAAATGGCTAAGGGAAACGTTCTTGTTGTCGGAAATTCCGGAGTTGGAAAATCTACTCTGATTAATGCAGTTCTGGGTGAAAAAAAGGCTGCTGCAGATTTTGGCATTAAAGGCACTTCCAGCGAAATTACCGTTTATAAAGGCGAAGAAATCGATTTTAATCTGATCGATACTGTAGGGTTTGAGCCACAGAAAGCTTTTTGGGAATTGGAACCGAAAGCTATCAAAACGGTTCGTGAATGGTGCAAAAAAGCTGCTCTCGACGATGATATGGAGAATGACATCAATATCATCTGGTTTTGTGTGGATGGTACTGCAGCAAAATTATTCACCAAAACTATTAAAGACCTTCTCCGGGCAACCTCTGTGTGGAAAGAAGTCCCAATTGTAGCGGTGATTACGAAATCTTATTCCCAGCCTGATCGTGTGAAGAATATCAAAATGGTACAGGATGCCTTTGCCGCTGCCTCAAAAACGGTACAGCCGAGAGCGATCATGCCGGTCATTGCCGAATCATTTTACCTCTCCGATTCCGTTTTTGCTCCACCGGAAGGCATCACCGAGCTGATGGATCTTACAAATGAGTTGCTGCCCGAAGGCAAGAGGATAGCTGTCGATGTTGTTGCGAAATACAAACTGGAAAGACGCAGATCTTTTGCCCAGGCGGCCGTATTGAGCTCAACTGCCGCTGCAGCAACTGTCGGAGCTGTACCTATACCATTTGCTGATGCCCTTTTATTACAACCGCTTGAAGTCGCGGAGATCAACGGGATCGCAGCGATTTACGGCATACGGAAAGGAGACCAGGCAAAACTACTGAAAAATACGATCGTCGAAGTCGGTACTATCAGCACCGCTGCTAAGGCTGCAATCAGCGCATTGAAAGCGATTCCTGGTATTGGACTCGCGACCAGCGTGATCAATGCCGTAATTGCCAGTGGTATTGTTGCAGCACTCGGCGAAGGATCGATTTACGTATTTGAACAGATCTACCTCGGGAATAAAGAAATTTCTGATGTAGACTGGGTCAGAAAGATCCTGGAGTCCCAACTGGCGGGCTCCTTCGTAGAGAAAATGAAGGGTGTCCTGGAATCAGTGACCGATGGTCAGGACATGAAGGACATTGCCAAACAGATCTATGATCTCTTCATCCAGAGCTTCGTCAAAAAATAACACAATGCCGGGAAATTATCCCGGCATTGTTCTTTATTCAATGTGATTTGCCCTGTTCCAGAGATCCTGGTCTATGATCGCGGGATGCTTTCCCTCATAGACTTCAATGTTTCTGTATACGATCTTTCCCAGGTATGTTTGATTGCTCAGCATCTGGCTGATCGTTCCCCGCGTAAACGGTTTACCCATGGTTGTGATAAAGCCCTGATCGTTCAATGCCCTGGCGATCATTTCACAGGTCCATTCACCGGAAGCATACCATCTGAAGCAGCTGCGCACAGCTGTCGCCGCGGGTTCATCAATGATCAGGATTCGGGAATCCTCTGTATCCGGATCACCGGGTTTTCCTTTGCGATATCCGAACGGAGCACGGGAACTCAGAAAATAGCCTTCCGCGGCTGCTTTATGCTTCGAATCTGCAGTCGTGGCCGATATTTTCATTATTCTTTCGTAATTGGATATCTCATCCGCTCTTTTCATATCAAATTCTGTTTCACTCATATTATCCTCATCTATCTGGTAATTCGGAATACCTTGTCATCTTTGATCCAGCCCTTTTCTTCAGCAAATGATGTAAAAAGGAACTCATAATCCGGATTGGGTTCAAAAGCGGTCAGACGCCGCTCATCAAAATCAAAATAGAGGTTTTTGAAAAGGAAATGAACGACATCGTATTGTTCAGCCTTCGTTGCGATCCTGAACAGATCGATTAGTGAATTTGTCATAGTGATTTGTGTATTGATCTCAGGAGACCCTTTCGGCAGCTTTTTCCTTAATTCTGATATCTCCTTTTTATCTGCCATCTGCTCCCGCTGATATTCTTCCTCGGACATCGTGCTGATACCTCTGATAAACGAGTATTCACGGCGTTTCATTTGTTCTTCAAAGGCCTTTATTTTCCGGTTGATTTGGTGAACAAGATCCTCATGGGAGGCACTCTGCATAATGCCTTCCACCCATTTTTGCGGCAGGGTGATTTCTTTCATAAAATCCGAGACGATTCTGTCCAGTTTGGAAGCAACGATGGATTTCCCGTCCATACTGCATTCAATGCCTTTTTTCTCCGCCTCATCAAAGTAAGTATAGGAACCATCGATCCTATCTCTGACCCGCAAACGGCAACCACACTCGGAACAGCATACCAGAGCCTGGACGAGATAATGATTTTTGAGTTGTTCTCCGTTTGACACACGTCTTGTATAGCGATCGGATTTTTGCTTCCGATAATCACGCATCCGCAAAAACATATCGATAGATATGATCGGTTGATGCTTCCCTTTGTATGGTTCTGGCACTTTTGTTACCCGATTGTTGTATATGACCAAACCGCAGTAAATCGGATTTTCCAACATTGAACGGACAGTATCTTCGCAGAATGCTCTTCCTCCCGGAGTTTTAAAACCCTGATCGTTCAGATATTTGGCAAGATCAGCGATGGAATAACGGCCGGTAAGATACATGTTGTAGATATCATTTACAGCAGCTGCTTCCTTTTCATTGACAAACAAAAGACGGCGGTCCGCATCCAAATCGGTTGGAATCCAGCGCCGATATCCAAACGGTACCCTGGATCCAATAAAGTAGCCTTCACGGGCTTTCTGATGTTTCCCTTTTGCTACCTCACGGGAAAGATTGTCGATATAGTTTTCATTCAGAATCGCAAGCAGTTTACAGATCAGATCATTCGATAATTCCAAACCGTCGCCGAGGCTGTAAACACGGACTCCGATTTCCTTGAGTACTTTGATCGTTTTTTCCTGATTGGAATAATTCCTCTCCAGACGATCCATCTTATGTATGACCAGGAGTGAGAATTTCTGAAGATGAGCTGCAATCATCATTTCTTTAAAGGCAGGACGATCTTCATTTTTGGCTGTGTGGGCTTCATCAATGAAAATATTTTCTTCTGCCAGGTGATAACCTTCATTCTGAATATAGCGCATACATTCAAGCTTTTGTGCCTCAATGGAAAAACCATCCCTTTGCATTTCTGAAGAAACCCGGAGGTAGATTGCAGCCTCTTTCTGCAGCTGAATAAATTCAGGAGTTTTTTCCTTTTCTTTTACCTTTTGAAATGCCCTAGCCTGCTTGCTGAAATCCGGACCGAGAATTTCAGATAACTCAGAGCTGTTCGTTTTCGTCATTTTCTTTTTCCTGTGTATTATTGACTCTGGCTGCAATAGAAGCTAAAAGCTCGATAAAGTACTTAGTGTCACCACAAATCGGATAATTATTGAAATCTGCATATTCTTTTTCGGTCATATTTACCTCTAGGGAGAGCATACAAATTTCAGTTTTCCGGTCTTTCGATACGGATCACACAGGCGCACAACCCGTTTCGAATGCTGTACGCCGCGAAAGCATCGTCTTCATGATCGGTAAGGACTTCTAATAAATATTTGCGGATCGACTCGTCTTTTTCAATCTCATAAGGGAAAAACAGGATGACCATCCGATCAACTGCAAATAATCGTTCGCTGTCTTCCAGGGAATGGACGGTATATTCCATGTTTTGGAGAGCTTCGATGATCAGCCTGCGAAACTGAAACGGTGACATACGCAGCCGTTCGATCTTTGTGCTTTCCAGGGTGAGATATATGACCTGCAGGATCCGATAATCTGAGACATTCATAGGTAACCTTTCTGCCGCGGACAGCCGATGTCCGGCAGCGTCCCGTCAGAAAGTTTTATAGGATTATTCGGTCTGGATACTTTGGAAAATTAAATAAAAAAAGTATACAGGATTTCTGTATACTTTAGGCGGGAATGACGGGGTTCGAACCCGCGATCTCGGCCTTGACAGGGCCGCATGTTAGCCGCTACACCACATCCCCATTCCGTCTTGCGCTTCAAAATTTGTCTCTTTCGCGCTCAACGTTCAGTATTTTAGCATACCACTCTTTCCATGTCAAGGAATTTTCAAAATTCGTGACATTTAATTTTATGTAATTTGTTACTATTCACGCGTTAGCCAGATTCATTCGATGAAAATTGAAGACATTCACAATACTATTGAATAAATTGTTGTCTTTATAGAGGTTTGAATAAATAGCGCTTAGGCAATTACACAAATTGTTCAGTCCATTTTGGGAG
>JAFRIR010000055.1 GCA_017432685.1 Flexilinea sp.
AAGGAAAGAAATAAGCAAGAAAGGGGGCTGATATTAGCCGAAAATCGTCAAAATAAAGGAATAATTCCGACAATCAAATGAAAAATGGGGTTATCCTCGTTTAATCGTCGATAAATGGCTAATAATCAGCGTTTCCTTAACGGAACTTGACATAGAATGTTAATTTGTGATATGATAACTATCATAAATAAATGATATCCAGGGGTGAGAAGGATGGTTGTTTATCGATAGCTGAAAAAGGGGATGGAATTTTGAGGCTGCTGTTGTATTTGTTGCTGATGGCGGCGCTGCTGTTTGCTTTGCCTGTGACTGCATACGCGGACAAGACAATCACGGGGCTCGGAACGGGGACGATCGGCAATCCGGCTGCGCCGGCAAGCGCTACTTCACCATGGTCGGGGAGCTATGTATATTACGGAAAGTACGATAATAATCCGGTAAAATATCGGGTTTTGACGAATAGCACTACTCTGTATGGCGGAACCACCATGTTGCTGGACTGCGACAGTGTGCTGTATAAGAGTGAATTTGGAGGAAATAACACATGGGCGGGCAGTACAGTATATAATGGCTTGAACGGTGATTCATTCCTGACAAAAGACGGCAATTTCACAGACGCGGAAAAGAATGCCATCGCTTCAAGCACAAGGGCTTCTCATTCACTTGTGGCAGGAGAAGGAGACACACAGGTTACTTCGTGGACAAAAGGAACCTTTGAAAATTATGTTGCCTTGACCGGTGAAAAAATCTTTTTACTGGATGCTGAGGAAGCTTCCACAAACTCTTACGGATACAGCACTACCAATGAGTATGCTGCCAATCGCCTAAAAACCGGCGTTGCCGGGTGGTGGTGGCTGAGGTCTGCCGTTTATGGCAATAATTTTGTTTTGGTCGCCGGCGTCGTGCTCGACGGGGCAGTGGTTGAAAAGAACGTAGCCAACTCGATTTGAGTGAGTCCCGCTTTTAATGTCAATCTGGAATCTGTCATCTTCTCATCTCGAATCCCTAATTCTTCAAATCAATATAAGCTTACCCTGCTGGATTCGGCGCTGTCCGTTAACCCCGGAACGTTAAGTATCGATTCGGATTGGAATGTCACCGTGACCTATACGATCGGCGGCAATCATGCCGGAAATGCGACGCAGATAACGGTTCTGCTGATGGATCAGGCATACAGCGCCGGGACAAGTGTCACCACCGGATATATTTACTATCCGCTGGCGTTGTCAGCCGACAAACCGGTAACTTTCACCCTGCCGGAAGTCTACAGAGGGAAAGTCTGCGGGACGGATTATTATGCCTACATCCTGGCGGAGGATGTGAATGGGGACTATGAAACGGATTACGCAAGCGCCCCGCAGGCGATTAAAATTCCTTACCGGCTTGTTTACAACCCGGGTGAAGGCAGCGGCGATATGGATCCGGAGAGCGTATCTGTGGGGGATACGTTTAAATTTCCGCAATGTACGTTCAAAGCGCCTAAAGGTAAAATCTTTGACCATTGGAAAATGAGCGGGGTGGATGGGATGTTCTATCCGGATGGGACGGTAGAAATCGCGGCGAATTGCGCGGTGAACGGCGTCATCACGGTGACAGCGTATTATAAAGACGCGCCTCAGGCAACCGTAACGACTGCCCCTGATGCGGAAAACCTGACTTACGCGGGAATTGATCAGAACCTCGTCACAAAGGGTGAAGCGCAGGGCGGAACGATAAACTATGCCCTCGGTACAGACAACACCACAGCGCCGACAAGCGGCTGGGGCGAGAAAGTTCCCACAGCCACTGCAGCCGGAACTTACTACGTCTGGTACAAAGCGGTGGGTGATGATGCCCACAGTGACAGTGATCCAAAAGGGTGCAAGGCAGAGATCAAGCCGAAGTCCATCACCGGCGCAGCAGTGACGCTGGATAAAACACAGCTGACGTATAACGGATCGGAGCAGCAGGTCACAGTTACGAAGGTGACTATAGACGGGCTTACCCTGACGGAAGATGATTATACGGTGACCGGTAATTCGGGCACGGACAAGGGTTCCTATACCCTGACCGTTACCGGCAGGGGAAACTTTGTTGACACTGCCAAGGCTGACTGGAAGATCGTGGAAAAAGCAATGACCGTATCCGCAGCGAATGTGAATGTTCCTTATGACGGAGACTCTCATGGCATTACGGTCACGGTCAGCGATCCGGCAAGCGGCTATGAGATCCGGTACGGAAAAGAAGCGGGTGATTATAACCTGAAAGAGAGTCTGACAGTTACGGATCCCGGCTCGCTAACCGTCTATTACCGGGTCACAGCAGATAATTATGATGATTACGAAGGTTACGCCACTGTGACAATTGACCCCGCACATTATACCGTCACTGTGGAAAACGGAAAGGGCGGCGGCAGTTATGCTCCGGGTGAGACCGTAACGATCCAAGCCAATGACCCTGATGAAGGAAAAGTATTTGACAAATGGACAAGCGAAGACGGTGTGTCTTTCGCAAATGCAAACGCGGCTGAAACAAGCTTTGTCATGCCGGCAAAGAATGTCACGGTTACTGCCACCTGTAAAGAAGAAAAGCTCTCTCCATATCCCGCGGTGATCCATCATGTCCGGGAAAACGGCAGCCGTGGAATCCCTTCTGATCTGAAGGAAGAACAGACCATCACGTTGACGGTCGAGATCCGGGATGGAGATAATTCCTATAAGGCAGCCGAAACGTTTCATACGGATGATCTGTCCGGCACGTTGACCGATTTCAAATTTTCATTTGCCGGGGAAATTCCGAAAGAATTCACCAATGAAATGCTGAGAACAATTACCGTAAGTCCGGGATCTGTAATCGGCGTGGAAAAGGTCTACAACGCGGAAACGGGAGAGAATGAGGAACTTACGCACAATTATTATCTCGAGGCCCAAACGCCTTCTATCAATAAAAAAGACGGAAAGATCGAGATCACGCTGATCTGGCGGGACGAACGCTATGTGCCTCCGAAGGGAGATGATTATGTGGTCTATGCTTTGCCGGAGGACGAGATCGGTGCCTATGCGCTGCGGAAAGACGGGACGAAGGAGTATTTGATTTTCCAGACTTACGATATCTGTATGGCATATCTCGGCCGGGATGAACTCTGCCGTGGTCCCGAGCGATGCTTCCATAAGTAGGTGTCCGGATATAGGGCTAAAGGCTAATAATCCATATCTGAGAAAATCGCGTTCCCTTATTTGACGAATGTATTACTTAATGTTATACTCATATTATGAAAACGATTATTGCAGAAACAGTAGTTGAATGGGACGACAACAAAAATAGAATCAAATTTCGAAAACATGGCATCAGTTTTGAAACCGCAGCGTTAGTCTTTGCTGATGAGGAGCGCATTGAATACCATGATAAGCTCCACAGCCAGAACGAAGATCGCTATGTTGTTTTAGGGTGTGTACAGGGAATTCTTTATGTTGTTTATACCATGAGAGGCGAAGCGGCACGAATTATTTCTGCCCGAATGGCAACCATCAGAGAAAGGAAAATCTACTATGGAGAATGAAAAACTCGTACGTACTGTTATCCGCTCAGGCCAGCAGCCAACTGAGGCTCAAATTCGTGAAATTGAAATGGCTGCTTCTATGCTCGTTGTTCCGGATGAAGATACTCCCGAACTGACATTGGAACAATATGCAGAGATGGCAGCTATCGCAAAGAATAGCCGGACACAAAAGGTCAAACCTGTCGTTGCTCTTCGCATTTCACCTGAAACTTTGGATAAAGCCAAAGCTACAGGAAAAGGGTACACAGGATTCTTGAGCCGCTTGCTTGATAATGCGATTAACGATCCGCAGATGGTTATGAAAAGTTTGTAGAAAAAGTGATTAAGGATCCGGGATCAGGTATAAAAGGCTACTTTACGGTGGTCAGAGAGGATAGTTACAACTATATCAGTATAGATTATTTTCTCTGACGTACCGAAAAGGGTGATGAAATTGATTTTAGACATTATAAAGTGGTATTTAGTTCTGACCGGGATCGGGGCGATTGGGTTCCCGATCGTTTTTGTGTTTCTGAAAAAACTGCCGGGAAGAGGGTTTGTTTTTGCCCGTCCCATGGGGCTGTTATTGGTCAGCTTCCTCTATTGGCTGTTGGGATCACTTGGTTTTCTGCGTAATGAGATCGGGAACCTGTTATTGGTTGTTTTCCTGGTCACGGCGTTATCGGCAGCGATCTGTTACAAAAATCGTGCGGAGATCGTGGAATGGCTTGAAAATGCGAAGCGTTTCTGTATTGTCTCCGAGCTGGTTTTTCTGCTCGGTTTTGTGCTGATCCTGACCTTTCGCATGAGCGGTCCGGAGGTGTCCGGGACGGAAAAGCCTATGGAGATGATGTTCATCAACAGCATTCTGAAATCCGAAACATTCCCGCCGCATGATGGCTGGCTTTCCGGTTATTCGATCTCCTATTATTATTTCGGTTATGTGATGACCTCAGTGCTGGTGATGCTTTCCGGCGTTCTTTCCTCGGCAGGGTTCAACCTGATGCTGGCATCTGTGTTTGGGATGGCTGCCGCGGGCGCTTTTGAACTGCTGAATGACCTTTTACTTCTGCGAAAACCGACAGAAAGCGGTAAGGCGTTTCCGAAAATGCGTTCCCTGCTGGCGCCGGTCTTCGTGCTGGTTGCCGGGAATCTGGAAGGACTGCTGGAAGTCATGCATTCCCTGCATCTTTTCTGGAATGCCGACGGGACCTCTGCCTTCTGGTCCTGGCTTGGTTTGAAGGAGCTTTCTGATTTTCCGGTCCGTGCTGCAGGATGGGACCCGACGGGACGCTCCGGCATCTGGTGGTGGCGTGCTTCCCGTGTGGTCAGTGATATCGGGCTGGAAGGTTCTGTCAAAGAAGTGATCGATGAGTTCCCGATGTTTTCTTTTGAATTGGGCGATTTGCATCCGCATGTGCTGGCGATTCCCTTTGTTTTATTTGCGATCGGGATCGCGCTGAATGCTTTGCTCCGGGAACTGGGGCAAAAGAAAGAGCGAATTTACTTCGTGCAAAGCCTGATTGATGATGAACTCTCACTGAGGGATTCCACGATGGTGGGCTGGATCCTTTCCGCTGATTTCTGGCTGACGGCTGTCAGTGTGGGAGGGCTTCTGTTCCTGAACATGTGGGATTTCCCGTTTTACTTCGGCTTGTACTGCCTGTGTATCACGGCTGCACAGCTGCATAATTTCGGCTGGAACCGAAAGGCATTCACGACGTTTTTTGAAACAGCCTTGCCCTTGGGAACAGGGTGCATCCTGCTTTACAGCCTGTTTTTTCTCAGTTTTTCATCGCAGGCAGGCGGGATCGCCCCCAGCGGTGTGTTCGTGACCCGTCCGGTGCAGTTTTTTATCATGTTCGGAGCTTTCCTGATCCCGGTCCTTTGCTGGCAGTTTAACCGGGCTAAAGGCTTCGGGACGGGTGCAAAACGTTTTGGCCTGAGCGCTTCTCTGACTATATTTGCAATTTTGTTCCTTTTGGAATGCATTATTTTTGTCGGCCTGGTTCTGATCCGTACCGGGAACGGGAGTGGTGTGCTGGCACAGGCTGCGGATGCTTTTACATCTATGCAGCAGATCACTTCTGTGGAGAGCGGTCTTACCGGATTTTTTAGCCGGCGCCTGAGTTCCCTGCCGACCCTGTTGATCCTGTTTCTGATAGCGGGGCTGGCTTTTGCCCTGATTCGTCAGTTTGCGGACAAAGATTTGGTATCTGTCGGCGATTTGTCACAGCCTTCGGATGTCTTTTGCAGTTTGCTGGCGCTGATCGCGGCTGCACTGGTGATATTTCCTGAATTCTTCTACCTGCGGGATCTTTTCGGTACCCGCATGAACACGATCTTCAAGTTTTATTACCAGGCCTGGATCCTGTTCGGGATCTCGGCAGCTTATGCAGTTTCTGTGCTGTTGGAAAGCCTGCACAGAACAAAAAAAGCGGCTTTTTTTGTTCTGTCGCTTGTTTTATTCTTCGCGGTGATGATCTATCCCTTTTTCTGTGCAAAGGGAAAATGGGAAAGCCTGGGTTGGAAGCAATCCGTTACTCTGGACGGAGCAGATTATTTGCATTCCTCCCGTTCTGAGGATTGGCTGGGTCTGCAATGGCTGGAAACAGCCGAACCGGGCATTGTGCTTGAAAAAGTCGGCTCCAGTTATGGTGGGGATAACATTATCAGTACCTTCACCGGTCTTCCGGCTGTCCTCGGCCCGATGGGACATGAGTCCCAATGGCGGGGCGGGTATGATGAGATGGGATCACGAAATGATGATGTCAAGCGCATCTATGAGACACACAACTGGGAAACAGCGAAAGAACTCCTTGAAAAATATGACGTTCGATACGTCTTTGTTGGCAGCGCGGAAAAATATGCATATAATATTCAGGACAGAAAATTCGAGCGGAATCTGACGAAGGTCTATGAATCCGCAAATTGCGCGATTTATCAGGTTTATTAGAATTAATGGCACCACTAAAAACTAATGGGCGGGGGTATGGGGGCGGCAGGTTATAACCTGCTCCGTAAGGTACGGGCTGACGCCCGGTTTGAACGCGGAGCAGGAGCTTCGCCCCACGGAAACCTCCCGAGGAGATTCAGAGATTTTATTCTCTGAATCTCCTCGGGACAGAGAAAAATTGGAGTTTTTAGAGGTTCCCTTAAGAGTATAGGGTATAGGGATTGGTGATAAGACTTTAAACAGAGGTCAGTTTCGAAGGGCTTATGGATAAGGGATGGTTGGATAAGAACGGAAATATCATCCTGTTTGGGGTGTTTATTATGGCAGTTGCTCTGCGTTTGATTGGTCTGGGCAGTTCTTCGCTGACGATGAATGAGGCGGAAAACGCCATGGCTACGCTCAGGCTGTTCCGGGACGGAGAAACAAGCCAATTGCTCTATACGCTGCCGACGGCGGTTCTTTTTTCAATGTTCGGCGCTTCGGAGTTCACCGCCAGGCTCCTGCCCGCAGTGATGGGCAGCCTGTTGGTATTGCTCCCTTTGTGTCTGAAAGAAAAGATCGGAGTGTATAAAGCACTGCTGCTTGCATTCTTGTTTGCTTTTGATCCGGTATTGCTTTTCTGGAGCAAGCGGGCGGATGCGGTGATTCCGGCAATCACGCTGTTTGCTGCCGCGGCCGTTTTATTGATGAAAGACCGACATGGAGCAGGAACAGCGTGTTTCCTGGTTGCGTTATGCGGCGGAGAAAGAAGCTGGCCGGTACTGATCGTTTTCGCTTTTTGTACGGCTCTGTCCGGGTTGATTCGGAAAGAAAACTGTGTTTCCGCTTTAATCTATAAAATTCACCGGAAGGATATTTTGATCGGAATCGGGGTGTTCTGCCTTCTCTGCTGTGGATTCGGATTGTTTCCGGGTGGTTTTTCCGGTTTTGGCAGGGGATTTGTACAAAGTTTTCAAGCCGGACCAAAATGGCAATATCCGGGACTGACCGCGGAACTGGCAGCTTTGTGTTTGTATAGCGGTGTTCCGCTGCTGATTTGTATTGTTAGCTCCATTCGAAAACGAAAATTTGCAGGGTTACTGCTTTCTCTCGCGGGACTTGCTGTGCTGCTGCTTTGGCAGGGAATCGTTATGCTGCCATGGACAGCGGTTCTTTTGTGGTGTTGTGCGGCAGATTCCCTGTTGAGTGTGTTGGAAAAAATAAAAGGCAAGGTGGATTTCCCGTTTTGTGTGGCTGCGAGTATTATTCCCGCTGCTTACGCTTTCTTTTATTTTCGACTCGTTGAGTTATTCAAACAGACAAACGGCAATGAATTGATACAATTAACGATTAATGGTACAATTCAGACGATTCCGCTGACAAGGTTTTGGGGAACGGTTCTGCTGATGGCTGCCGCTCTGGTCATCATTGGACTGGTTGTTAAAATTCTGATGGGATTCGTAGAATCAGGATCTGTCAGGCGGGATCTGTTCACCGGATGTCTTGTGATCCTCAGCTGGGTCGGGGTAAGGGGAATATGGAATGCCGGTGGGTTTGACCGCATCGGTGATCATCCTGCAGCTCCGCATTTGGAAAACACTGTAAATATTTTAAACGGTGCCTACACTTCCTATACTGATACGGCGCTGTTTACTTATCTGAATGAAGTTATCGCGAAACATGGGGATGTTTCCAACACGCAGTATGGCCTGAACTTTATTCCGGACGACGCGATGCTGGACTGGTACCTGCGGGAACATCCGGGAATCCGGACGAGTGCAAACAGCAATACGGAACTGAGCGGAATCGAGTTGATCCTGACAAAAGATGAGACTTCTTATGGTACAAGCGGTTTTGTTTGTTCCGGACAAAATTGGCGCGGAACAATGGATTGGAACCGTATGACCTTCCAGGATTGGGGAAAATGGCTGATTTTCGGTGATGGAAGACTGACTGAGGAAACTCCGGTCAAATTATGGGTGAAATCAGAATATGTTTATTCTTTGGAGAATGATCGTTCAGATTAAAAATTGGAGAGAGAAATGAAAAAAATTCCGAATCAAATCGCGATGGACGGAACGGCCGCATCCGGCAAGACAACCGTCGGAAAAATCATTGCCGGGAAACTTGGCTATTTGTTTTTCGATACCGGGATCATGTACCGGGTGGCTGCATATGGAGCGAATCAGAAACTCCATGATGTCAGTGATGAAGCGAAAGTCGGTGAAGTCGTGACAGCGATGGATATTTCACTGGAAAACGATGAAGCGAGCGGAACAACGAATGTGCTGCTGGATGGGCAAAATATCACGGGATTGCTGCACATTCCGGAAGTGGACAAAATCGTCTCAACGGTTGCGGCAATTCCTGCGGTGAGAACAGCAATGACCGCGCAGCAGCGCCGGATTGGGCTACAGGGGCATGTGGTAATGGTTGGCCGCGATATTGGGACAGTCGTCATGCCGGATGCGGAGCTGAAAATTTATCTGGTCGCCTCTCCGGAAACCCGTGCGAAGCGCCGTTATCTGGAGAATCTGTCTAAACATATCGAATCAGAAACTTATGAGATGATCCTTGCTGACATCATCAAACGGGATAAAGATGACAGTGAGCGCACGGTAGCTCCGCTGAAACCGGCGGATGATGCGGTGATCATTCAAACGGATGACATAACTGCTGAAGAAGTTGCCCAAAAGATTTTAGACCTGATGGAATAATTATGTGGACTGATATTGAACGTAATATCCGGACGGTTCTGGATACGGTCAGTTTTCTGAACCCGATTTCTGTCCGGATGATTCTGAATCGAAATACAGGCAGGTCTGAACCGGAGGATCTTCGTCTTTACAGTATCGGCCGGTCGAATAACGCAATTGAGAGTGTGGATTCACGATTTTACGGGATCATGCGGACGCAGCGCGTGTTGAAGATTCCATCACTCCAGCAGTCTTCGCTGCTTTCAAATCTGGCTTTTGGTGACGGCTCAGCGATATTCTTCCCGGTGAATTCCCGTTATGGTTACTGTGGATTTATTTGGGCTTGTTTTCGTACTGATGAATTTTCTGATGTGATCAGTGATTCATTTGTTGGTTGTTGTGAGTGGGTTGAGCTGCTCATTCAGAGATGGCTTGACAGTGAGCTGAATGTACAGAAACTGGCAAATCAATTTTTAGAGCTGCTGGAACGGCTGAAGATTCCGGCTTTGATCCTGATCAGTCCGGATCGGCTCCTGGTTTCCAATCCTTCTTTTGAGGGGATGAAGGACAAGGAAGCATTTCTTACCGCACTTCGTCAGGATTCTGAAAGTTCGGATGAAATGCCGAATCGTTTTTCTGAATTTGATTACATTCTTAAAAAAATAGATTTGTCGGCAACACAGACCGGAAAGCTCTATATCTTCCCTCATGCGGGCGGAGATATACGTGAGATACGCTTTGGAGAGAATGAGATCCAGTATTATCATCTGCTGACACAAAAGGCATTAGGAACACTGGCATTGTTGGAATCTTCCGGAGAACTTTCGAGTCTTCAAAAGAATTATATTGACAAGACGGAAAACCCGTTGCAGCGTATGGAAAACCTCTTTCAATATGGTGCGAAACATTATCAGCGTACGGAGAATTCTGCTTCATCATTTGAACTGCTTTCTATCACAGATATTGCAAAAGAGGTTGTTTATGACATGGCGGCTGTCGCCCGGAACAAGCGTGTTGAGATCGAATTGAATACAGAAAGCGTTCCAAATGGCCGATCTGCCGGGAATGCGGTGGGAGATCCCTGGCTGCTGACACTGGCAATTTTTGACCTGCTGGATAATGCGATACGTTTTACACCGATGGATGGAAAGCCTGTTAACTTGCAAATTTCGTATAGAGAAATAGACTGGGAACTGCGTGTAGAAGACTCTGGCAGTGGTATCTCTCCCCTGGATCTGGAACGGATGCAAAACCTGAACTATACGGAAGCAGCCGGCAGCGGATTGCATGGGATCGCTTTGGTGAAGTACGTTGCCAAGATACATAACGGGAAACTGGATATAGAAAGCCGTCTGGGTAAGGGCAGTGTCTTCACGTTGACGATACCGTATTTCTGATAAGGGTGGTCTTTGAAGGGCGAAGCAGGAATTGACCGGGATGATTGTATTATGTCTTTTTGCGAGTGTGGAATGATTCGTGATCGTGTTTATCTGCTGGAAACTTTACGTTCCTATCAGCCATGGAATGAGCAGGAAGCTGCGGACCGGGATGAGATTTTGCGGCAGATCGAACACTGTCCGGATATCTTTACAAGGGAAAACCGTAATGCTCACATGACGGCGTCTTCCTGGATCGTGGATCCTTCCCGTACGAAGGTCCTGATGGTCTATCATAACATCTACGACTCCTGGTCCTGGGTCGGAGGACACGCGGATGGTGAAACGGATCTGCTCACGGTGGCTTTGCGGGAAGCAAGAGAGGAAACCGGCATTTCGCATGTGCGTCCTCTTTCTACGGAAATTTATTCTCTGGAGATCCTGACGGTAGATGGGCATGAGAAGCGGGGTAAGTATGTTTCTTCCCATCTGCATTTGAATCTGACTTATATGCTGGAAGCGGATGATTCGGATCCATTGGCAGGTAAGGAGGATGAAAACAGTGCGGTGGCCTGGTTCGGCCTTGATGATGCTGTTCGGGCATCTACCGAGCCCTGGTTCCAAAAACGGATCTATCCGAAATTGAATGCGAAGCTGACCGGCATCGGTTGAGGTGTGGGTATCTGTGATGAAGACTGCAAGACATCCGGAATTTTTGCTGTATTTCCTTTGGGTGAGCATTACAATGTGGCTTGCACGTCAAAAGTTTTTACCTTTATTGGATACTCTGACTAACAGGCTGGTTCATAAGTCATTGTCTCAAAGGTCAGAACGTGTTCAGCTCATTGCTGTTCTTGTTTCGGCATTGCTGGTCTCAGTGTTCGTCTTTCGCCTGATCAGTTTGCTGAAAAATAAAAAACCGGTTCGCATCCTCTGTGTCCTCCTTTGTGCGATACTGATCAGTATCCTGTGCTTTTTGCAGACGCTTCGCCGTGATGATTATTGGGAAATCCGAGACGCTGTGGAGTATGGATTTCCGGGTTTTATCCGATATGAATATGTCAACATATGCGGGCGGTATTTTTCTTTGTTTCTGAAATCACTCTATCCGTTTTTCCTGCCTGATGTAAATCTGTTTATTAATTGTCTGTTGATCGCTTCATTCCTGCTTCTTTTTGCCGGTTGCTGCCTTTTATTGAAATTGATTCCGGGATGCTTTACCGCGGTGGATATTCTCGGCGGCGGTATGATGATAGCTCTTGGAATCATTTTTATGTCTCCGAATATTTGGGAGGTCTGGTTCTGGGGCGGCGGCACCTTTATTTATGGCATTGGCAATGCACTGACAATTATAGCAGCTTCGTTGATGATCTCACTCGAACTTGGAACTGAAAATCTCACAATGAAGACGATTGCTGCGGCGGTTTGTATATTCTGTGCCTGCGGAACGTCAGAATTGAACGCTGCATCGGTTTGTGCTTTATCACTGCTGATATTCTTTGTACCGAAGATCATTTTTGGACGGAAACTGAACAGGAGAAATGCTTGCCTTGTCCTTTTCTCGTGGGTTTTGACGCTGCTTGTGCTGTTTACCTCCGGAAATCTGAAAGGTGCCGGACAGCTTTACGGATATGAAACCTATATGGATATCATGACGATTCTGCGGGTTCTGCCTGAAAAACTGTTGGTTTCCGTAAACAGCCTTTGTCAATATTTTTTAGCCAGAATTGAATATGCTTTGATATTTATGTCGCTTGCCATCTTAGCCGGTATTTGTCCAGGTACTTCTCCTGTCCCGGTAAAAATAACTTGCACTGTGGCTGTATGTTTGATCATCACTGCAATAGGAGTACTTTGCATAAATTCGATCCTTGATTTTATGCCTCCCCGTGTGATATCCATTCCGATGGCATGGGTGATTCTCGCTTTTATGCTGCTCGCTTATCATTTTGGAACTCGATTCAGACAGCTGTTCTTCCTGAAAACAGATTTGACTGCAGTTTCTGCTTTGCTGCCGCTTGTTTTACTTACAGTCGCGGGATGGTTTTATTTGAATCATGTCAGTCTTGTCCGGGATATAAGGGACGCATGGATAGAACGGGACAGGGAACTGCATTCATTTTCAGGAACGGAAAATCCTGTCGAAACCTGTGCAATACCGGTCCTGGGAAGTGCGGCGGCTGATCCCGGGGAAGACCCGGGCGGGGAGTTTAATATCGTGACTGCTTATTATTACGACATACCTTCTGTCACAGCCAATCATTTATGTTCCCCATTTGGAGAACGCTGACAAAGTGTTTTTAAATTATAGAAATATGATTATTGGACGTAAATTCAAAAACCGGAACTATCTTTTTCTGTATCCGGTTTCCTTGTCAACCGATAGATTCGATAATCGTGGTGTATCTCCTCGGAAAGGTATTCTTTTTCAAATTTCTCCCGGGTCGTATCCAGCATCGGATGTTCGATGTACATTACATAAATTGTCTTATAGGGAGATAAATCGATTTCTGAAACATCCATCGGTAATAAATTGAACAATCCGGGGGTCATATCTCCGTGGGCAAGGTAATACTGCCAGGCTTCAATGTTGTATGCAGAATAATAAATGGCTGTATCCGGTGCCTGAAGGTCATCCATCTTCCGCAAAAATTCAGCGCCCTGTTCAAACGGCTGCCGGATGATTTCCGGATAGCGTTCCATTTTGCATGTGTGAACAAAACTGAGCCCAAGATAACATGAACAGACGACAGCCATTATTATGGTTATAGCTCTGATATATTTTGCTTTTGATTTTCGAAAGACTTGCGACATTATATCGTATAGTGTAAGGGTGATGAACAGTACAATGCAGGGCAGAAGGAAAAAGAAATACCTGGGTGTCCACATTGAGTTTCTGGAATTGATATTGGAATAGATGAAGTTTACGACACGGCATGCCAACGTCAGCCAGTAAAAGAAAAAAGCCGGATAATCCTTCGTAATATCTTTCACTTTTTTGTTTTGGAAAAGTCTGATAACTTTGTATAGCATCCATATCACGCCGGTATACCATAAAATGATAAACAGAGGGTTGATTAGGATCTCGGGAATGACCGTGGAGATCTGGCTGAAAGATGGTGCTGATGTCCAGAATTTGGTGCCGCGGGAATTCACATGGAAAAATGCGTAGGCTAATACCGGCAGGAACAGGGCGCCCCAAAGCAGGTAAGAGATGATGTGCTTGATTGAGATCTGTTTTTTCAAAAACAAAAACAGGTCAGCGAGGAACATGGCAAAATATAAAAGAACAGCGGAATACAGGGAATAAGACATGAAGATTGCACATATTCCATAGAAAATGATATTATTCAGCTTAGGGTCTTTCAGTTTGCGAATATAGGAAAAAATTGTTAGTGTTGTAAACAGATAGCAAATTGCATAAGAACGGAATTCATAAGCGCCTTGAATAGCTAAATAAGGAAGTGTCGCTGAAAGTATGGCTGCCATGATCCCGCAAATGTTCCCGGAGATATTTTGGGCTGTTATTGCTGTCATGAAGATGCCGATACATACAAATATTTCACAAATCAAAAGCAGCCAGCTTGTTCCGTACGGTGCCACTCTCATCCACAGATTTGCTGTCAGATAAAACAAAGGTGCCACTGTTGTATCCTCTTTCAGATCGATCATCAGCGTTTCATAAAGGGTATGATTTGTTGGATTTGCGATGGCAATTGTCCCGACCTCATCTCCCCAGAAAGAGTACCCGGAGTAATGTACAAGAACGATCATAGTCCAGATGCAGACCAGCAGGGTGAACACAGGGACGAACCAATTCATTCTTTTGTTATTCTGATTTATTTCTTTCAGAAATGTTTTCATGTCCGCTCATTTCCTCCCGGGATCCAATTATCAACCCATTGACTTCATAACAATTCAATTTCTGAATTAGACATCTGTCGGTATCATCTGTCTTGTATATTGTTATAGTGTTGTCGTTTGGAAGATTGTCGATATTATTGATTGTGCGTTCATCAATGACGATTTGCCTGGCAAAATAGAAGTCATTCAGCGTGATTTTGTTATCCAATGCCCAATCGGTTATTGCATAACGGATTGGATTGTCCTGCAGGGTGAAATCCGATTTATATACGATGTGCTTTATTTTTTTGTTTACTGCTTCAATCCAGAATTCGTTGTTCATGTGCGGAGATTCGTAAGTTTGATTCTCTGCAAAACGTTTATGGATGTTTATTAATACATGGTTCATATCAAATATTTGAAGCAGAAGCATGGCTGTGAGTATCGGAATGACGAGGTTGGAACGAAGTGTTCTGCACTGGATTGAAATGCATAATAACAGAATTGTGTAGTTGACTATCCAAATTACACGTCCGGAAGATCGGAATACAGACCATGCCTTATATAGCCATCCAGGTAGTTTTACAGCGAAAAGAACCTCCTTACCCAGCGTGATAACTGGTGAAAGAGAAAAAATGAAGGATAATACAGCAATAAAAAACAGCGCAGCGAATGAATTTCTATCTTCCTTAATTACTCTGAAATGAGTCAGAATCATTACTCCGGAGAGTATCAGCAGAAAAAAAACACCGGCGCCAATCCAACCAAAACCTTCGATTTGTCCTTCTTTATACAGGGGTAAATCTCTGAATAAGATTGACCACCCCTGCGGGTTGATCAATGTGTTTAAATTTGCGCTGAATGTACCCAAACCTTCAGCGGTTGATTTCATGTTTGAATGAAAACCTCCGAGAATTCCGATTGCTGCCAGTGATGTGGACAGATAGACAGCAAGCATCTCCACACTTCGAATGATTTTCTTTTGTTCCAGAAGATCTTTCAGACATAAACCTAACAGAATGATGCCGTTAATCAGAATGAAGAAAACATGCACATTTGCGGAAAGAAATCCTGCCCAAAAAACGTGTCGAATCATCTTTTTCATGTCGGTAGTTTCATTGAACACGAATAACGGTTCGATCATGAACAGGATCAGCCAGTGACCTGCTAATGCAGAGTGTCCAAACATTCTGAAAAGCATTATGGGAGCAAATAAAAACAACAGCGCCGATATGATGCAAATCGCTGCGTTTGCAGTGTGGTGATGTGCGATTTTTGCTCCGAAAACCGCCTGCAGCATAAAACATAACAACCCCCATAAACCAAAATACTGAAAATTGTTCGGTAAAATTGGCGAAAGAATTTTACATGGCAGGGCAAAAAGGGGGAGTGAGTCTGTGAAGATAATTGACGTGAGATTAGGATATGCCAGCATTTCTGTCAATCCGGGAGGAAAATGCCATTGTCCATATCGATATGCTTTCCATCCCAGGTAGTGCTGGGGCAGGTCTCCGCCTTGTGCCATAAGCCATTCTGTATTGCCAGGATTTAATATCGCGATACCATAGATAAGTATAAAAATTATGACAGAAATCAGTCCTGCGGTGAAATAAATTGATGCATTTGAGTGGAGAAAACTGCGTCTGTTCATATTCGTCTATTATATCATGCGAAGTGGAAGGAGTGCAGCTGCTGACACTGACTTGTAAAAACGTGTTTCCACCATAATAATATTAAACAGCCGGCAGAATATCCGGCTGTTTCTAATATAGGTCAAGGGCGCTGTTTACTTTGGGCTCTGATCCTGAAAACGGTTTTTTATTTCACGATGTTGATCAGCTTCTTCGGGACGATGATGACCTTCTTCGGATCTTTCCCCTCCAGTGCGGCAATGACCGCAGGACGGGCAAGGACTTCAGCTTTGGCTTCCTCATCGCTGACCGAAACAGGCAGGTCGACACGGTCGCGAAGCTTGCCGTTGACCTGAACAACGTAGGTCACCACATCATCCTGCGCAGCGGCGGCATCAGCTTCCGGCCAGAGTTGGGTATGGATGGAATAGGGTTTGCCAAGCTGTTCCCAGATCTCTTCGGTGATATGCGGAGCGACCGGCGCCATCATGCGCAGATAAATATCTGCGGCTTCATCCCATTCTTTGGAACCCATCGCTCCGGCGGTCTTGGCTTTGCCGATATCGTTCAGCAGTTCCATCAGGCCGGAGACGACGGTGTTGAACTGGAAGGCTTCCATGTCACGGGTCACGGCTTTGATGGTCTGGTGAACCTTGCGGCGCAGTGTGCGCAGTGTCTCAGCGTCCGCACAGTTCATCTTCTCTGACTTTTCAAGGAACATGGTCCAGACACGGCGAACCCAGCGTGCGGAGCCTTCAATTCCCTTACTGTCCCACGGTGCTCCCATTTCCCAGCGGGCAAAGAACATCAGGTAGGCACGGACGGTATCAGCACCATAGCGGGCAACCAGCGCGTCAGGATCGACCACGTTACCGCGGCTCTTGGACATCTTCTGCTGGTCTTCACCCAGAACCATTCCCTGGTTACGCAGCTTCAGCATCGGTTCGTCGCCTTTGGTGATGCCCATATCGCGGCAGGCTTTGTGGAAGAAGCGTGTATAGATCAGGTGCATAGTGGCATGTTCGATACCGCCGGTATAAACATCGACCGGCATCCAGTAGTCATATTCCTTCTTGTCGAAGGGGTAAGTTTCGAAATATGGGCTCAGGTAACCCAGGTGGTACCAGCTGGAGCACATGAAGGTATCCATGGTGTCGGTGTCACGTTCGGCATTCGCACCACAGATCGGACATTTGACGTTCTTCCAGGTCGGGTGGAGTTTCAGCGGACTTTCACCTGTTGGTTTCCATTCCACATCATCCGGCAGCAGCACCGGCAGCTGGTCGTCCGGAACCGGGACCGCGCCGCAATGCGGGCAGTGGATGATCGGGATCGGTGCGCCCCAGTAGCGTTGACGGGAGACCAGCCAGTCGCGCAGACGGTAGGTGGTGGTCTTGTGTCCGATGCCCTTTTCTTCCAACCAATCGCAGACTTTACCGAAAGCGACGTCGCCCGGAACACCGGTCATCGGTCCGGAATTGACGATGGTACCGTGAGCAGCGGCAGCCTGTGTCATCGTGGCTCCGTCCGGCAGCTCTTCCCCATCCGGATGAACGACAACGATCACTTCCAGACCGAATTTACGGGCAAATTCAAAGTCACGCTGGTCATGAGCCGGGACTGCCATAATGGCGCCGGTACCGTAGCCCATCAGGACATAGTCGGAGATCCAGATCGGGATCTTTTTGTCATTGACCGGGTTGATAGCATATCTTCCGGAGAAAACACCGGTTTTTTCACGGTCAGCAGAAGAACGCTCAATTTCGCTTGAACGGGCGGCATTGTCAACGTACGCGGCGATTTCCGGGTTGTCCCCTTCGGACAGGATCTCTTTCACCAGTGGATGTTCCGGTGCGATGACCATGAAGGTCACACCCCAGAGTGTGTCCGGGCGGGTGGTGAAGACTTCCAGATCCTCGCCGTTTTCCAGCTTGAAGTGAACAGCTGCGCCTTCGGAGCGGCCGATCCAGTTTGTCTGCAGTGTACGGACACGTTCCGGCCAGTCAATACCGTCAAAGTTCAGCAGCTCTTCAGCATATTTGGTGATGCGGAAGTACCACTGGTTCAGGTCTTTTTTGATGACCGGCGTGCCGCAGCGTTCGCAGTGGCGGTCATCACCCCAAACCTGTTCGCGGGCCAGGGTGGTGTTGCAGGTCGGGCACCAGTCTACAGGACTGAATTTTTGATAAGCGAGGCCGTTCTTGTAAAGCTGCAGGAAAAACCACTGTGTCCAGCGGTAATATTCAGGTTTTGCGGAGATGATCTCACGGCGCCAGTCAAACATGGAGCCCATGGACTTGAGTTGGTCACGCATGTGGTCGATGTTGGAAAAGGTCCAGGACGCGGGATGAATGTTATGCTTGATGGCGGCATTTTCTGCGGGCAGACCGAAAGCATCAAAGCCCATCGGGAACATGACGTTGTAGCCCTTCATCCGCATGTAACGGGCGTGAGCGTCTGACGGCGTGATGGAATACCAGTGACCAATGTGAAGGTTGCCGGAAGGGTAAGGAAGCATTGTCAGAGCATAGTGCTTCGGCTTGTTTTCATCAATGTTGGATTCATACAGTTTATCGTCAGCCCATCTTTTTTGCCATTTTTCTTCGATGGCTTTCGAATTATACACGGGGGTTTTCTTCTCTTCCATTTCCCCTCCTTTTGATTTGTTGTTGGTTATTGGCTGTTGGTTGTCGATAACTTGCCGGTCAGGACAAAATTGATTTTTCAGCAGAGAATCCTCAATGTCGGCTGATATTATCCAACGAAACAGCAATATTTTGATTTATGAAAAAAGCCTCATTCATCAAGAATGAGGCTTTTAAGTGGACCTAGTGAGATTCGAACTCACGACCTTCTCAATGCCATTGAGACGCGCTCCCAACTGCGCTATAGGCCCATTTTCCTTCTTCTTCCTTAGGAGCCAACTAAAGTGGACCTGGGGGGATTCGAACCCCCGACCTCTTCAGTGCGATTGAAGCGCGCTCCCAACTGCGCTACAGGCCCCTATTTCCTGAAGACTTGATTATTCTATACCCGTCGAAATGATTTGTCAAGGAATTTGTGAAATTTGTGACATTTTTGATTTTGTGTTATGTTACTATTCACGCGTTAGCCAGATTCATTCGATGAAAATTGAAGACATTCACAATACTATTGAATAAATTGTTGTCTTTATAGAGGTTTGAATAAATAGCGCTTAGGCAATTACACAAATTGTTC
>JAFRIR010000056.1 GCA_017432685.1 Flexilinea sp.
ACGCACACCGAACAAATTTGCTACGGAAAGGAGGAGCGCACTGGCTTAACCGCTTCTCCTGTGACTCTCTGGAAAGGGGGTCTGAGGCGTAAAGACACGGAGGTGTCTAATGGCTAACGGAGAAATCAAAAAAGAATTCATAGTTAAGACTTATGAAATAACAACCGTGGCAAGTTCATATGTATCGCCTTTTTCTGCATATGCCCAAAAAAATGTCGAAATAACGGGATATAGACCAATTTCAGTTTGTGTAGTTGGTGGTGCATCAACTTTTTGTGGCGCAGTAGGAATTGTAAGTGACAATGCTATTAAACTTGCCTCAAATGAAGAAACTACCGTAATGGTAAGAGTTATTTATGAATTAAAATGATTTTCTCTTCAGCCAAATACGCCGAAAGGAAAATGGCAAGTGGAAATATAAATAAATTGGTTAGTAAAATTGCGACAAGTTTCGCATTTCAAAATGATTGGGAATCAAATGGTTTATGTTGTTTGGTAAAAATCGACGATCTTGTTATAGCTCGATTTGGGTTTAGGAGAGGAATAACCACATCAGGAACAGTTGCTTTCACAATTCCTAATGATTATATACCTTCGTCAAATAGAATGATTTCGATTATTGACCCAGTGAATAATATAATAAATGGTTGGATTACCATCGGAACAACAGGCAATGTTACCGTAAATAATTTATCAACAAATAACTGTATTGTGGACGGATCGTATATTTTATAACCATTTTAGCCAGTGCCAGAATTATGGCATCGGGAACGATTACTCATAATGTGAGCTTTTTACATAAAGGAGTAAATAACACAGGTAGAATTATCTTACCTGGATATAACACAGGTAGTAGAAATTACTTTGCTTTTTTTATACCTTGTAATACTGAAGATATAGCGTCAGCTTCAGCTGTGATAGAAGGAAATAATACAAACAGAATAAGTATATATGTTGCAGATGCTTCTTTATACTATTCAGAAAATAATATTACACCAACCAGTTTAACTATTTCAAAGTATGGATTATTTTTAGAAATACAATATCCTACGACACGAATAGCAGAAAAACCGGGAGTATTATCAGCAATTAATATAATAATTACGTGTTCATAAATTATAGTCATTGATAATCAGCGGGAAAAGCAACAATCCCGCTGATAATCATTTTTATTTGTTAATAGATAGGATAAACAATAGAAAATTGTATAGTTTCGTCATTTATTGATCTTGATGGATAAATATAAAATGCTCGAAAAGTACCTCCATTCAATATTGCATGCCCGCACACATCGTAATTATTATCACTAATTATCGGGAAATAAACCCTTGAACCGTTAGGACGATATTTTTCTTTTATCTTGCCAATATAGTTATTGCTTTTTGCGCTTGCTGAAAAATTATTTAGAACTCCTGATAAATACACAAAATTCGAATCTGTGACTATAGATATTTCCGAATAATTACTGTTAAAATCATCCCATACATCTGCTGACGGTATAACAACAGGTTTTGTTAATGGTCTTGATGCAATCCCGCTCGCCATCTCACACCTCCCAGCCGGTAGGTTCCAATAAAATCATACATATCGCACCCATGGGATTTCAGGAGGATTGTTCAGCGGGGTGAAGCAGAAAAAACAAGGAAAGGGAGTAACAGGAATTACTCCCTTTTTTGAAGAATAAGCAGTCATTTCCGACCGGGAACACGGATGATCCTGACCCACAGTTGATGATAAAAGCCTTTAGCTTCTGGGGGCGCTGGGACAATACGGGCGGATAGGTACCCAACTCCGCCTGTTTTTGTTTAAATGAATGCTGAACTAATCGTTCAGCAGGTTATAGCCTGAGCAGCCGCAGGCGTTTGATTTTGCGGGCGTTTATTTGGTTTGGAGTTGATTCCTAATTATCCTTGGACGATTGCTTCGCCCTTTCCAGCGCTTTGGAATAGCCGTCGCCATACTGCAGGCATTTGTTGACCCGGGCGATGGTGGCGGGAGAGGCGCCGGTTTCTTCGGTGATCAGTGAGAATGTTTTGCCCTGCTCTAACAACCCGGCGACTTCATAGCGCTGGACCATGGCAGTCAGTTCCTTGATGGTGCACAGATCTTCAAAGAATTCATAACATTCATCGATGCTGTTCAGGGAAAGAATCACCTCAAACAATGCATCAGTTTTTTCATTATGTAAACTCTTTGCCGCCATTTTTGATCTCTCCTTTTTTTGCCAAAAGTCACTTTATATAGAATAATGATACCCCGAAATCAGGTTTTATTCCTGATTTCGGGGTATTTTAGTACATTCAGGTGAATTGATGAATTATTGAAGCGGTTCTGCGTAAACCACTCTGCGGAAGGCATAACCGCCTTCAGGAAGTTCGTCTTCACAGGTGACCAGTACCAGAGAACCAGGGATGGCTTTCTGGTAGAGCAGTTCGCCATCATCCGGTGAAAGCAGTTCATTTTGATAAACACCGAAGGTAAGCAGCTTTCCTTTTGCATCAGTGACGAAGATACGGTCTTTCATTCCCAGGTACTGCAGCGATTTGAACGGCCCCGCATTCTCTTTATCCAGGTGGTTATGCGCTGCGATCAGGGATGTCCCTTTCCCGGGCAGTGCACCCGCGCTCAGAACACCGCCGCGGTCACCCAGCCATTCGACAGCCCATTCGTTATTTTCATCCAGCGGAACTCTTACAAGATCCATTTCGGCATCAATGACCGGAATTTCGAGATGAAGACCGTTCAGATCCTGATATTTCAAATCGGCAGGCTGTGAGACCCCGACATAAATACCTGAACCTGTCAAACCGGTTGCCGGCAGGGTCTCCGGAAGACGCGGTTCACCGATATTGTAGAAATGCAGTGTGTTCTGGCTGATGTTCCTTTCCGGGAGCAATACAGACTTTCCGACAACATCAGTTACATCAACAGCTTTCTGGGCGAAATTCAGGGTGCCGGTATAATTCATGGGTTGGCCGTTTGTGTCGAAATGCCAGTTGAGCTTGGCCGTGCTGCTGAAGGCTTCAGACAGGTTGACACTCATGTTGACCGTGAAAGCTGCCCGGCTTTCAGCAGGAATCGTTATCCGTTCCCCCCTGGCAAAAACTGCGGTCTTCTCGGTACCGGGAATATTGAGCGAGCCGATCGTGACTTCACCCTTGTAAGCGTCAATGGCGTCTCTGGTGAAGTATATCGATCCCGGGATGACCGATACGTCTGCGCTGCCGTAATTGACCATGGTGATATCCAGGGAGACAATGTTCTTTGCAGCAGATACCGTGCAGGAAACTGCATCCTCATCGCTGTCTGTTTCGGTCTCGGTTACGGGGGTACAGACAGAATTATCGGCGTCTGCAGTGAAACTGAATGCTTCTCCTGATACATCAGGTACCAGCGCCTGTACAGTCAACGAACTGCTGCCGGGAACATCCTCAGCCAAAAGGTTAAGGCTCATCGTGACGTTCGGGTATATTGTGAGGAAACCATCAGCCAGTTCTGTCCTGCAGGTGACATTGTTTGTTCCGGATACGGACATTTCTGCACAGGAGCTGACTTTCACCGGGAATTGTGTTTCACCAACTTTGACATTGATGGCAGACAGGTCAATGATTTTGTCAGCGGTTCCGCTGTTGTTGATCTTCAGGTTGAAATGCAGTGTGTTTTTCCCATCACAGCTGCTGATGTAGGAACTGCTGACATATCCGTCAAGAATTGCCTCATTGATGAATCCATCATTTGCTGCGCTAAGGGCGTCTTTGCCGACTGTACCGGATGTGCATGCATCATAGGTGGTGCCCAGGTTCAACACCTTGCGTTCATCGTCCACTTTATAGATCAGCGATGTATATGCCCCAAAATTGTCTGTACTGATCGGCTTGTCCGGTGTGACTTCGCCGGTTACCGTGATAGATTCATGGGGAAACATCGTAATGTCATAGACGACAATGCGGGCTTTACAGTCAGTGAGAGGAATATTATCGGTGCTGCAGGTCTTATAGGTGATCGGCAGGTATCGCGGTTGATCCGGCAGGGTGAGCGTCTGAGCGAGCTGGACATTCACATTGTTGTCTGTGCTGTTCTCCAGCGTGTATTGGATCATAACTTTCGTTTTGTCGGCTGAGAGCGTTCTGCAGAAAGAGGTCTTTTTAATTTCCTGTCCCGGAGTCGGAACCGGAGATGAGCCGGAACAATCGTTGTTCCAGCGGCCGACCAAATAAGCTTTAGATGTTCCGTTTATCTGATAAACTAAAGAGGTACGGACAGTAAAATCCTGCACAGACGGAGCTTTTGTCAGCGTCGATTCTGCATTGAATTTTACTGTTTCCCCGGCATTAATGGTGAAGGCATTTCCGCTGATGCTGCCTGTCGCTCCGTCTTTTTCGTACCCCTTATAGATGATATCCACGACATCATTTTGTCCCTGAACAGCAAGTGTTCTGGCAAGATCAAGAACGATCGGATTTGTCGTTCTGTTTTTCAGTGTGTACTGAAAAGCGACTTTGTTATTGCTTCCCAGTGAGCGGCAGGTGCTGACCGTTTCAAGATCGCTGCCAACCGGGATTGCGGTCGGCGCGGGAGTAGGTTTGACAGCACCGGAGCAGCTGTCAGCTGTTCTGCCGACAAACAGAGCGATCGTTTTGTTATCAGGGAAATAGCGCAGTGAGGTTTGAGCTGTGGCATTTGCGGCTGCAGCCGTGTACAGATCAACTTCACCGGTGAAAACTGCTGATTCATGCGCTGCCAGTGTGATCATCGGGTAACTGATGCGGCTGAGACAACTGCCGCCGTTACTGCTGACACAATCGGTGTAGCGGATCTTCGGGTTCGGGTACTGCCCGGGGATCGCCATCGTTGTAGCAAGTTCCGTGCGGATGCTGATGTTGGACCTGTTTTCGAGCATATACCGGAAGGTCATCTTTTTGCTTCCGGCCTGGTAATTGCGGCAGAAAGACGAAGCTGTGAGGAGCGGGTTCGGGTCTGCATTCCGTGTGATCGTACCGGAAGCCGAAGTCGTTTTTCCATCATCACCGGTAATATTGGCGGTGAGGGTAAGAGAGGTGTTAGCCTGGATCAAATCGGTCTGCTTGAACGTAAAATCGCCGTTGAGTGTGGCTGATTTCCCCGCTTCGATGGTTGTGTCTGGGCCTGACCAATTCAATGTTACATCATTCGATTTTCCATTGGAATCTTTTACAGTCCCTTCAGAAGGGAGTGTATATACTGCGGCAGCGTCTTTTGAAGTTGAAGGAACTTTAAGCGTTATGGGGAATGTTTGATGGTTGTTAAACGTTGCGCTGAAGGTTCCTTTTACGCCGTCTGTATCATAGTTTCCGCTGAAAACAATATATAATCCGGTAACAGATTTTATTGAACTCTGGGCATAAAAGCCATGATACCCGGGGGTGCTGGACGGACGTGTAAAGTGAAACGTCAGATCCAGGGTTGTGTTGGCTGAAGTGATTGACTGGGGAAGGTTTAGAATTCCGGTAACGGTGACTGCGTCGCCGCTGCTGAGACTGCCCGGATTGCTGTTCCAAACGACACCATTTTCAACTGTGCGGCTTTGAGTTTCTCCATTGGAGTCAGTCCAATTGATGGTCACATCTTGTTGTCCTGTGACGTAAGTCCAGTCAGGCATGTTATTCCTGACCGTAATTGTTACATCGCCGCCTCCGGCAGCGTTATATGTACCTGTGAGAACATCAGCAAAGCAGCTTCGGTCATCACCGCAGGAGTCTCCGCGTCTGATGAGCTTGCCTGCTACTGATATTTCGCCGATTTTCGTGCTGCTGTCTTTTACCTGGATCGTAAAGAACAAATCTGTATCCCAGTAGAGATTATAGGGATTGAAATCTTTAACATCGAGAAAAACCGCAGATGTTGATCGTCCGGGAAGCGTAAACTCACCGGTAAATGGGATTCTGGGGTTAGTCGGATTATTATAATCCTGGCTTTCAAAATCTAATGCCCTGTGCTGCATATTTGTCAGCGGATGATATGTCGTGCCGATTTTGCCTGTTTCAGGAAAACTGATGGTGTAGGCTTTATCGCTGTAGTTTGTCAGAACCATCCAGAATTCGGAATAGTTTGCGCATTTGTCATAAAAGCCATACCCTTGCAGGTAGCCATAGGACGTACGCTCGATTTTCGTGATCTGTACATCGATGGCGCTTGCGTTCACGGCCCCGAAGAGGAAAATGAATATGCAAAACAATAAGAAAACGAAAACAGATTTTCTCATACGATAGCTCCCCCTATCTAACTCTCTCTTAAAAAACGATTATAACAGAAATCACAGAAAATAGTAGGGAATCTTAAAAATTCTTCGAAAAATATTAAGGGAACCTGTTACCATTCACGGAGTGCACTGAATTTGTACCTGAAAAATTTGGAAGGTCTTGACTTTTGACGTCACCCGGGTACAATAATATATGATGTGGCGCGATGGCGGAATCGGCAGACGCAACGGACTTAAAATCCGTCGATGGTGACATCGTGTGGGTTCGACCCCCACTCGCGCTACTCAAAGCCCCGGGAATCCGGGGTTTTTTTACGCCAAAAGTCGATTATTTTCTGAGTGAGAAAAAAATAATTTGCAGCAAATTCGGTATGTTAACTCGTCCGGGTAACAGTCATTCCAATCTTTGCCTTCTGAGCCCGGAATTTTTCTGATTATCGGAGGATTTTTCTTCGTTCTGCATTCCTCAAATGATTACCCATAATGTTTTCGAATGGCATCGATCAATTCGGTTTCTGTGAGCGTATTCGTCAAACACCCATAGGACTGCACGCAGGTTCCTCCGGTGATGTTTCCAAATTTCACACACTCATCCATTTCGTAACCGTGATACAAACCATAAACAAACCCGGACAAAAAGGCATCTCCGGCTCCGGTGGAGTCTACCGCTGTGATTCCCTTCAATGAAGGGATGATCCGTGATCCGCTGCTGCCCCGGATCATGCAGCCTTCACTGTCCAGTTTGATGGTCACCACAGGGAAAAAGGCAGACAAAACATCCGCAGCCTCTTCGACCGTAGGTTTTCCGGTAATTTTCAATGCTTCCCGCCGGTTCGGCAGATAATAATCTGCCAATTCGACGAGTCTCCGGTATTTATTGTTTTCCAGACTCAGGTCTTCTTCCCAGCCGGTATCAAAGACCTTGAGCGTATTGGATAGATCCAGACCGTCATAGATATCCGGATAATGCGGGCTCAGCAGAACAATTTTTGCCCCCAGATGCTCTTTGCGAATTCTTTCAATATCAGCCGGAGAGATTTCAATATTCTCACAATAGGAAAGAAAAGTGCGGTCATTGCCGTAAACCATTGTAGAGGAAATGATCAGCGGATTTCCATCACCCTGATAAAGGTCAATGACAGACGGATTTCCGATGCTGAATTCAGACCGGGCATGACCGGCAAATAATCCCCCGCCAAGCCAGGTAATCACTTTTGACGGGATACCCAATTTTGAAATGATCACCGCTTCCCCCGGCGCTCCGCCGCCGAGGTGAATCTCAAAGCGTTCGGAAAAAACTTCCTCCCCAAGGTTGGGAAGATGATCCAGTCCGCTGTAGATCAAATCAATGTTTGTCCTGCCGATCCCAACTACAAAATCCTTCATTTCCATCCGGTGATAAAGTCCTTATTATTTTCGATATAGGTTTCGACCAGTTCTTTCGCCAGAGAATAAGAATTCACCAGCGGATGGACCATCAGACAATCAATTGCGGCTGCAATGCTCTTTTCGCGGATCGCTTTGGAGGCCAGCCGTTCGTAAGCCTTGACGCGATGGATCAGCTCCATGGCAATTTCAGAGCGGTTTTCAATTTTGTGCGGGATCAAATCCCCGTTTTTGATATCACAGGTGATTTCAACCACATCACCGTATTCCAGTTCCGGAATCGCTCCGTTATTCGGGACACAAAGGATCATCGTCGAATCATGCCCGGAAAGCTTTGTCGTGATATATTTCAGCGCCACGCCCGCATATCCGCCGTCATCTTTCGTATAGATATCAAATTTCCATTCCTTTTCAGGCCGCCGTACCCCTGTCTCATTGGCCATATAAGCCGCTTCGCGGCGGCCATACCATTTCTCAAAAACCTTCAGACAATTTTCAAAATCGTTATCAATATCCATCTGCGAAAGTTCCGCCGTCATCTGTTTATTGATATCGCGGATCACTTCGCCCCGGGTAACGCCGGCATTCAAAATGTTGTCGACCGCTTCCTGACGGTAATAGAAATAATAAAGGTATTCATTCAGGATGCAGCTCATATGCTCAAGCAGATCCGGCTTGAAGACGCGCATATCCGTGTCCGTGAAAAGGCGCGGATCCTTCAACAGTTCCGGCATGATCTCCCGGCCATCCAGCTTAATGGAATTGAAGAAACCCAGATGATTCAGCCCGTAATATTCGCCGGTAACTGCGGAAGGATCGGCTTGATAGAGATCTGCAAAATTATGAAGCAATCCACTGGGCGAATCACAAATGCCGTAAGTGAAATCATAGCCCATATCCCGAAGGGTCTGAGAAACGACACCTGCAGGATTTGTGAAGTTGAAAATTTTGAACCCGGGTTTGGCATATTGTTTTGCCAGCTCGCAATATTCAGCCAGAGATGACACGGTACGCATCGCGAACGAAAAACCTGCTGCGCCTGTTGTTTCCTGCCCAAGAATACCTCTGTCCAAAGCGGCGCGTTCGTCGCGGCAGCGAGCGTCATCCCCACCGGGACGGATGGTTGTAATAATGTAATCGGCATCCATGACTGCATCCTTTGCGTCCTGGGTCAGTTCAAAGCAGATTTCAGGAACGATCATTTCCGCAACATGCTTTGCCATTTTTCCATAAATGTTGAGCTTCACGGGATCGTTGTCCATAAAGACAATATCCGTGAAATTCAGCTCTACGGCACGCTGGACCAGGCTTTTTGCCAGAAACATGGAACGAACTCCGCCGCCGCCAATTACAGCAATTTTCATATTGTCTCCTATTGTATTAATATTCGCCAATTAAGAGAATCTCTAAAAACTCCAATTTTCGGGCTGCCGCCCCATACGCCGCCCATTCGTTTTTAGAGGAGCCCTTACATTATCAGTTGAACTTCAGTTTCTTTTGTCAATAGTTCTTCCGGAATGTAATTATCCTTTAATTGTTTTCCATTCACAGTCATAGATTGAAATCCATATTCATGCCCTTCCGGGTTGATGATGTGAATGTTCAGCTGTTTGCCGCGGAAGGTTTTATGAATTTCCAATGATTTCCATTCCGACGGAATTGAAGGCGCAAGTGTGATTCCATTCAGATCCGGACGCAAGCCAAGGATCCCTTCCACACAGCCGACCATCATGGTCGATGCTGTTCCGGTTAGCCAGTGTACATGAGACCGACCGAAATGCGGACTGGCGGGGCCTTCGGTAAACTGTCCGTAGCTATAGGGTTCGATCCCGCGGATCTCTGCCCGATCATTCTGCGCAGCGGGACAGTTTTCAAGATAATATTCAAAAGCACGGTTCCCATGACCCAGCAGCGCTTCCGCCAAAATAAGCCAACCCTGAGATTGAGAGAAAATCCCGGCGTTTTCCTTGGCTCCCTGATTATAGATAACCGCCAAAGCGCCATCGAAGGAATGAGCGTGGTAAGGCGGGTCCATCAAAACCGCTCCATATGCAGAATTCAGCCGTTTATGAACCTGATCCATTGCAGCTTCTGCCTGATCCTTGTCTGCCAATGTGCTGATTACAGACCAGCTTTGCGGATTGAGCCATAAATTTGCCTCCGGTGCGGTGTGCTCTCCAATTGTTTCACCGGATTCCGTAAAGCCACGGATAAACCTGTCTTCATCCCAGCAGAGCCGGTTGATCTTCTCTTTCAGCTTGTCTGCTTCTCTGCCAAGCCATTCGCTGTACTCAGCATCCTTCTTTGTGTCGGCAAATTTCTGCATGATCCGAAAGGCATAATAAAACTGCTGAGCAACAAAGGTCGATTCACCATTGGCGCCAAGCCGAAGGCAGTCATTCCAATCCGCATATAAACCCGCCGGTAATCCATGCGGTCCGAGGTGCTTGCAGGAAAAATCGATTGCCCGTTTCAGATGCTCATAAACAGTTCCCGAATCTTTATTTGCGAAGGGAATCACTTCGTCCAGAAAGTCAAGATTTCCGGTTTCTGCTGCATATTTATAAACCGTCGGGAACAACCATAAGGCATCATCGGCCCGGTAAGCCGGATGACCGGTTTCTTTCACATAGGATTCATCTTCCGGTGTATCTTCATGTCCTGCATTGTGGGTAAATTTTACCAATGGCAGTCCGCCGCCATGGTCCACTTGTGCGGAAAGCATAAAGCGTATCTTCCCGGCTGCCATTTCCGGAGCCAGATGAATGATGCCCTGGATATCCTGCACAGTATCCCGATAGCCATAACCGTTGCGCAATCCGCAGTAGACAAAGGATGCCGCCCGGGACCAGATGAAGGTCATGTAGCAGTTATAGGCGTTCCAGGTGTTGATCATGGTGTTGAATTCCGGGCTGGGCGTGCTGACTTCCAATGCTTGAAAACGAACTGCCCAAAGTTTTTTCAGCTGCTGAATTTCTTCATCACAGACTGATTCAGGGGCGATATATTCGCTGATAAGCTTTATCTGCTCTTCCGGATCTTTTTCACCGAGCAGGAATGCGATCGTTTTTGACTCGCCCGGTTCAAGTGTTATCACAGCAGAGAGCGCTCCGCAGCTGTTGCCGCAATAGTTCAGTTCATTTCCCAGATTCCCATTTTCAATTCCGGCAGGATCCGCATAGGTCCGGCAAACGCCTAAAAAGGCGGCTTTATCCCCGCAATAAGAAGCTACAGGTGCACCTGTCAGCGCAAAAAAGCGTTCCGTGACCTTTTTTTCGTCCACTCTTTCATCCGTTTTCAAAGCATCCAGGTTTCCATGAATCTGTTGTCGGATCATACCTTCGCTGTATAACGTCCGGGTCACATACTGGGAATACTGCAGGTTCACCTGATCCTGTTCATAGTTGCCGTTGTTTGTGAATTCCGCATAACCGGAAATCGTCAATTCGCGAAATTTTTCGCTCTTGTTTGTGACGGTAATACACCAAACTTCATGTTCCTGACCATCCGGAACATAATAGCTGACTTCGCTGTGGATGCCGCTGTAATCGGTAAGCATCCTCGTGTATCCCATGCCATGGCGGCATTCTGTCTTATACACATCCAGTGGCTTTCCGACAGGCTGCCAGGAAGCCGACCAGTAATCACCGTCTGCATTGTCCCGCAGGTAGATATATCTCCCCGGTTGGTCAAACTGGTTGAATACATAACGCAGAATTCGTCCGTTCGCGCCGGATTTTTTAAAGCTGTACCCTCCCGCATTACCGGAAATGATCGCTCCGTATTCCGGTGAACCGAAATAATTTGCCCATGGTTCCGGTGTGTCAGGCCGGATGATCACATATTCACGGTTTTTATCATCAAAATATCCGTATTTCATAAGGGTACCTCTTTCTTACGCGAATTCAATAACGATCCCATTGCATTCCAATGGTAAATCGTCTGTCACATCTTTGGATATGATAATTTGATTAGGCATAACTGTCAACTGCCCGCTTGCATTATGCCGTTACGTCGGGGAGAACAGCGCCGATTGCCCGTTATCGGGTCTTCGGGGTCAGATCCTTCCGACTCATGCTTCGCACGAGTCTACAAAATCCGACCCCTTAAAACAAAAAAAGTGAAGTTGGCAATTTCTTACTCTCCCGGGAGGTCGCCCTCCAAGTACCATCAGCGGACACGCGC
>JAFRIR010000057.1 GCA_017432685.1 Flexilinea sp.
AGGGAACCCCTAAAAACTTCCGGGCGGGGGTATGGGGGCGGCAGTTTATACGCGATATAGTTATACAAATCATCCGGGCACTTCAAAAATTCCCGGGCGGGGGTATGGGGGCGGCAGTTTATACGCGATATAGTTATACAAATCATCCGGGCACTTCAAAAATTCCCGGGCGGGGGTATGGGGGCGGCAGCCCCCGGAAACCTCCCGCAGAGATTCAGAGAATTTATTCTCTGAATCTCTGCGGGACCGAAAGGAATTGATTTTTTATATGACATTAATCATAATATTTAAATGACAATATTCCTAATGCTTTTTTATGAGTTTCGGATAAAATAGATGTCAAGTCAATCGTGCACGGGCACGAAGACTGAAAACCCTGTGGTTTTAGCGGATATTCCGCATATAACATTAGGAGGAAAAAATGAAAAAGTTTATCGTTCTTGCTCTTGCTCTTTGCATGGTTCTTTCCTTCGCTATGAGCGCGTCGGCCGACGGCAAAACCGTCATCAATGTCATGGCCTTCACTGATGAAGTCCCGGGCATGATCAACAAATATATGGAAGCACATCCGGAAGTTGCTGAAAAATTTGATGTGAACACCACCATCACCGCCACCACCGACGGTCTTTATCAGCCTGCTCTGGACCAGATGCTTGCTGCCGGCGAAGCCGACATCTACGCTGCGGAATCCGCTTTCGTTCTGAAATATGCACAGGGCGACGCTGCTGAATTCGCTGCCGCTTACGAAGATCTGGGCATCGACGTTGCTGCACTGACCGAAGCTGCTGAAATCGCTCCGTACACCATCGAAATCGGCACCCGCCCGTCCGATGGCAAACTGGTCGGCCTCGGCTATCAGGCTACCGGCGGCGCTTTTATCTATCGCCGCTCCATCGCCAAGGATGTCTGGGGCACAGATGATCCTGAATTCGTTGCTGAAAAGATCGGCGCCGGTTCCGGTAACTGGGATGCCTTCTTCGCCGCAGCCGCTGAACTGAAGGATAAGGGCTATGCCATCGTCTCCGGTGACGGCGACATCTGGCACGCTGTTGAAAACAGCTCCGATTCCGGCTGGATCGTTGACGGCAAACTGAACATCGACCCGAAACGCGAAGCCTTCCTCGACCTCTCCAAGGAACTGAAGGACAACGGTTATCATCACGATACCCAGGACTGGACTGAAGCCTGGTATGCAGATATGGATGAAAATGGCGGCGTTCTCGGTTTCTATGGCCCGGCATGGCTGATCAACTACGTTATCGCTCCGCGCTCCTACGGTGACTGGGGTGTCTGCGCCTCCAACGTTGGCTTCTTCTGGGGCGGCACCTGGGTCATGGCCGGCAAGAACGTTGTCGGTACCGATAAGGCCGAAGTTGTTGCTGACATCATCAAATGGATCACCCTCGATACCGATGAAGAATCCCTGCAGTACAAGTGGGCGAACGGTACTCTGAACGGTGAAGGCGGCACGAAAGATACAGTTGCTTCCGGTGTTGTCATGGCCAAATCCAACGGTGAAATGGACTTCCTGGCCGGCCAGAATATGTTCGACGCATTCGTTCCTGCCAACGCTTATGCCAGCGGCGCCAACCTGACCCAGTATGATGAAACCATCAACAACTGGTGGCGCGATGCCGTACGCCAGTACACTGCCGGCAACCTCTCCCGCGAAGATGCCATCAACGCTTTCAAACAGAACGTTGCTGACAACCTCGACGTCGAAGTTGATTTCTAAGTTCTGAATCATAAGAGGGGACGGTCCCGTAAAAGGGACAGTCCCCCTTTCTTTTTTTCAGGACAGACGCAGCAATCCTTTCTTCCCTTTATTCCCCAAAGAATGTTGTGTCTGTCCTGAATGAATAAGGGACATCTAAAAACTCACCGGCGGGGGTATGGGGGCTGCATAATTATAGCCTGCTCCGTAAGGTACGGGCTGACGCCCGGTTTGGATGCGGAGCAGGAGCTTCGCCCCCTCGGAAACCATGGCGCGGGGAAGTTATTCTCCAGGAAAAAATGATTCTCAATCCCGCGCCATAATGGATGAACAGTGAATGAGGAAAAAATTTCACGAGTTTTAGAGGTTCCCAATAATAAGAGAAAGGAGAGAACAGACCATATGAGTAAGAAAAAAGGCAGTTCTATCAGTTACGCCAGGTACGGTTATCTCTTCAGCCTGCCGTTTGTGATCGTTTACGCGATTTTTCATCTCTACCCGACGATTTATACGGCAGTCCTCGGGTTTACCGACTGCAAAGGACTCGGGAACAACAACTGGCATATTTTCACCGAAGATATCTGGAGAAATTTCCGAACCATTCTGAATAACAATACCTTCAAAACCTCTCTGTCCAACACTGTTGTGATCTGGATCATGAACTTCATTCCGCAGATCGTCCTTGCGCTGCTGCTGACCGCATGGTTCACCAGCAAGAGGAACCAGATCAAAGGACAGGGCTTTTTCAAGGTCGTTTTCTACATGCCGAACATCATCACGGCTGCTTCCGTGGCGATCCTGTTCAATACACTGTTCGGCTATCCGAAAGGACCGGTCAATGACCTTTTGGTCTCATGGGGACTTCGCAGTGAACCGTATTACTTTACCAACAACGGTACTGCCGCCCGATGGATCATCGCGTTTATCCAGTTCTGGATGTGGTACGGTTATACGATGATCATCCTGATCTCCGGTGTGCTGGGCATCAATCCGGAGATCTTTGAAGCGGCTGAAATTGACGGCGCCAATGACCGTCAGGTCTTCTGGCAGATCACCATCCCGAACATCCGCACCATCCTCACCTATACCCTGATCACCTCCATGATCGGCGGGCTGAACATGTACGATATGTCCCGGATGTTCAACAACGGCGGTCCGAACAATTCGACCCTGACGGCGAATGTCTTCATTTACAACCAGGCGTTCTCCGGCTCTTATATGTACAACCGTGCAGCTGCCGCCAGTATGATCATGTTCGTGATCATCGCTGTTCTTTCCATTGTTGTCTTTTACCTGATGCGTGACAGACATGAAAGGAGAGCCTGATGAACAGTCTTGAAAGAAGAAGCGGAAATCCCGTTTATAAAGCGGTCATCTATATCGTTCTGATCTTTCTGGCGATCCTGAGCCTGTTCCCGTTTTATGTGATGGTCGTTAACTCCACACGCAGCACCCAACAGATCCAGGATCATGCGGTGTCTCTGTTCCCGTCAAACAACCTGATGAACAACTGGAACGTCCTCACCGGCAAGACCTTCAACCCGGGGCGTGGATTTATCAACTCCGTGATCATCGCTGTTGGATGTACTGCCCTGACGATTTATTTCTCCACGCTGACAGCCTGGGCGATCGTAGCCTATGAATGGAAGCTGAAGAAGCCGTTCTTTGGATTCATTCTGGCTGTGATGATGATCCCGGGAACGATTACGGCAATCGGTTTCTATCAGTTCATGTGGAAGATCGGATTGACGAACAACTATCTGGCTCTGATCATCCCTGCTGTTGCCGCGCCGGGTACGGTGTTCTTTATGCGGCAGTATATGCTCTCAAGCTTCCCGATGGAGCTGCTGGATTCGGCCCGCATTGACGGCTCCGGCGAATTCAAGACCTTCAATGAGATCGCCCTGCCGATCATGAAACCGGCGATGGCGACCCAGGCGATCTTCGGTTTTGTCGGCACCTGGAACCAGCTGTTCATGCCGAGTATCCTGCTCACCAGGAATGACCTCTATACGATGCCGATGATGGTCTCCCAGCTGAAGGGTGACATCTATAAGGTGGAATACGGTGCGGTTTACCTCGGCTTGACGCTCTCCGTCCTGCCGCTGTTTGTGATCTACTTCTCGCTCAGCCGCTATATCATCGCCGGTGTGGCGCTGGGCTCAGTCAAGGGATAATTTTTTGGGACTGTCCCTTTATGGGACTGTCCCTGCAGATGAGCAATTGGAATGGGGACAGTCCCATAAAGGGGCAGTCCCCTTTTGCGGTATAATAACAGATTATGGATCAACGCGACAAACTGAAATCGACCTTCGGACGTTTTATGAGAGGAATGGCAGATTTGCTGCTCCTCAATTTTCTGACATTTTTCTGCTCTCTTCCTGTCATCACCATCGGACCAGCCTTGTGCGGTCTTTATACAGTTGCATTGAAAGTCGCCCGGGATGAGCCGGTTGAAACGATCCGAATGTTTTTTGCTGCCTTTAAGAAAAACCTGTTTCAGGGAATGATCTTAGGCGCGATCGCGGTATTTGGCGCTATCGTCATTTATGTTGACGGGGTGTACGCTTTCTCTCTTGAAGGAAGGGTGAAAATCGCGTTCTGTATCGTCACGGGTCTGATCGGGGCGATCTGGCTGACATATGTCTGCTATGTGTTCGCGCTGCAGGCACGTTATGAAAAACCTGTGATGGATCAGATCAAAAATGCTTTTCTGCTGGCTTTTGTTTCACCGCTGAAAACGATCCTGATGTGGATCATCCTGGCTGCTCCCGTTCTGCTGATCCTCTATCTGCCGCAGAGCTTTGTCGCGTATGCAAGTTCTCTCTTTATTATGTTCGGTATTTCCCTCCCGGCTTTCTTCAACAGCATGATCCTCAGGGGCATCTTCGACCGCTTCGATCCGAAAGATTTGAATGAAAACGAAGAAGTAAACGATTCGGAATGAAATAAGGGATGGCTGTGTATAAGCGGAATTGTTCTTTATCTGACCGGTGAACAGTTTTGCTGAGGCAAGCTAAAATAAACTTGTGTAACAGTTCAGTACATTGCCGGTGTGTTATAGTTCACGGGTACGCCAACGGGGACAGTCCCTTTATGGGACTGTCCCCGGCTAACGCGCGAATAGTAACGCCGGTGTCATTTTCCGGTGTCAGGCCTGAATAGGTACAATTTGACTTTGAATAAAAAATGCGCTATAATATAAATAGATAAATGAAAGGGGTGCCGCCGGTAACGGATTGGCCTTCTTAATATTAGCTATAGAAATAGCCGTCTAAGACGCCACTCCAGGACGGCTATTTCTGTTTAAGATCCGCTTCATCGGATTTTTTGTCGCGGCCGATCCGGTATCCCAGCATAAAAACTGAAACACACAGGGCGATTACGGGTATAGTTCTGAATAACTTAATTGTTCAGAGCGGATCTCAGTGAAGCATATTTCTCATCCGCATCTGCCCGGATGAGAAGATAGAGATCGTCAATCCCGCAGCCGGTGAGCAGGGGAATTTCGCTGACCGGCACAGCGTCAGCGGCTTTACCGAGCCCGTTCGCTGATGCCTCAAACTGCGCCGGATCCTCCGTGAAAAATATCCCGCTCATTTTTCCGACGAGGTCGGCATCCAGTCCGGCCACCGCTTTCGCGTCCTGTCCATCTGCACCGAGGGCGAAACGGTAAAGGTGTACCGTCACCACGACCTGTCCGTCCCCGTTCTGATCCTGTCCAGCCTGTTCCAGCGCAGACCGCAGCTTCTCAAGCTGCTCATCCGAACAGCCCCGGGGCGAAACGATTGCCACGTCATAGTCGCTGACTACGCTTTGCCGATGTGTCAGGAACAGATATATTCCGGCAGCGAAAACCAAAAGAAAAATGATAGTTGGCACTTTATAGTAATACCAGAAATTATTAATCCTTTTTTTATATGCTTCCGGGTTACTCATTTTCCGTTGCCTTTGGAAACTCTTCCAATTCTGATTCTATTTCTTCGATTGTCGGAAGGCTGCTTTTGAAATAATGAAATTGCGCACCAGCTTGGTGCGTAATTTTATTATTTTTTACATACGCTCACGCCTTCTTTTTCCCGATCCGCTTGTTTTCGTACATGATCTTGTCCGCGCGGCGGGACGTGTCATTTACGGAGCGGTCGATCTCCGGGTCATAAACGGCAATTCCGAGGGCAATATGAACCTGTTCCCAATCATTGTCGGTCGAGGAGCTGATTTCCCGTTCTTCTGCTTCAAACCGGTTGACGAGCGCGTCCCGGTTTTCAAAATCCTCGTTCATCAGGATAACCGCGAACTCATCCCCGCCGATCCTGAACACGGGACTGTGCTGGAACACACGGCAGATCAGGGCACTGGCAGCCTTCAAATACAGGTCACCTTTGTCATGCCCATGCTCATCATTGACAGACTTCAGGTTATCACAGTCAAACACCCCGATCGCAAATTTCAGATCCTGATTTTGATCCACCTCGTTTTGAAGCTCCTGAATGTAGTCAGAATAAGCGCCTTTATTCCGGACCGAAGTGAGCGCGTCAACAAAAACCTTTTTATTCAATGCCCGGATTTCGCGCTCTTCCTCAATGGCCATCCGTTCCGCCCGGATGCTGCGCAGCAGCAGGAGCAGGATCAGCACCAGGATCACGGCGATCACCGTCATCACAAGAAACAGGTTGTCTTTGATAAGGTCCGTGAAGCTGATCTTCAGATCTTCTGTCGAATAATAGGTCAGTGCGGTGTGTACAATGCCATTCGGCACATCACTGATAACCTTGGAGAGGATCGAGTATAATTCTGTATCACCCTTGCGCAGGGCAAAATAATAATCCATATCCACACCGGTGTAAACGGTGTCAAGGTGCAGCTTGTCACATTGCTTTGAGATATTGCTGAAACGGTAGTTGCTGATGATCACACAGTCTGCTTCGCCCGCTGCCACAGCTTCGAGCCCCGCCGGAGTATTGGGGTAATATTTTGGCTGCCAGGTGGGGAAATGCTCCTGCAGAAACAGGTCATAATTGGTGTTGCCCTCATTGACGGCAACATTCACCTGTTTTTTGATCACAAATTCCTTCTTTTCGGAGGCTCTCACCACCGCATCCATCTCCGTGCTCATCAGCGCGGGCGTCATGACGACTCCGAGCTCCTCACTGTCATGATAAGCCATGTTGGCAGGAAATACGCAGTCCACATCCCCGTTTTTCAGGGCGTCGATGGAAGCCGCAGCTGTCGGGAAAGCGATGGCTTCGAATTCCAGATGCGCATTCACCAGGGCATTGGAGGCATAATCCAGATAATCCTTCAAGGCGCCGGTCAGCTCTCCCGTAGCCTCATCAGCCGCACAAAATGCAAGATAGTTGTTCTGGTATCCCACACGGATCGTCCCGTGGTTGAAGAGCCAGGCCTTTTCCGTTTCACTCAAATAAAGATTGGTTTTGGCATTTCTCAGGTATTTCTCATGCAGTTCCTGGTTGAAATATTTGTTTTCATCCTGAATGCTGCTCAGGGCAAAATTCAGATCAGGGAGCAGCTCCGGGTTCTTTTTGCTGACGGCGAAAAAGTAATCGGAGGAACCGATTTTCCAGACAGGAACGGCCGTGTCCGGGTCTCCATGGATATCCATGGTCACAAAAGCATCCAGTTCGGAGCCGAGAAGCCGGAGCGAGTCCTCTTCCTGGCTGGTCAGCTCCACGATCTCGGCATCAGCGCCATGAGACGCCGCCCATTTTTCAAAAAGATCGCTCTGTATGCTGTCTTTGGCTACGCCCACCCGTTTTCCGTTCAGAGAGGAATAATCCTCGGAGCTGATTTCCGTGTTTCCGGGGGCAACGAAAAGGTAATAGCCCTCAGTTCCCATCGGAAGAGAGCTGTAAAGCATATCTTTCGCCCGCTCCTCCATGAAGGAAATGTTGCCCATCATGTCGATCTCACCGGATTTGAGCATCTGTAAAAGATCCGACCAGGTTCCCGTGACATATTCGTAATTCCACCCGGTATAGGCGGCGATTTTCTGCTGGTAGTCGTAGGTATAACCGGACCGTCTTCCGTTTTCATCGGTGATGAAGTATGGCGCTTCATGCCAGCCGACACGAACCGCTTGTCTGGATTCCTTCCCGGCTGCGGTAAGCGGAAGCAGAAATGCCGCTGTCAGGACAAAGCAAATAATAAAAATCAGGTATCGTTTTTGATGGTAATTCGTACTCATACGTTAAATATATCATACTATTGTCGATTCAGGCTGAAGAATGAAGAAGTAAGAATGAAGAAGAAGCACACGGGGACGGTTATTGTGTTGCGGCGAAGCCCGCACACAAGAACTGTCACCTTGTGCGCGATGTGGGGTGAAGCATGTAACATGATAGATGTAATAGAAATTCATTAATAATTGCACAATTCCCTTGACAACATAAAATATTCTAATATAATCACTACATATAGAATAAAATATTAGAAAGGAGATGCAGAAGGTGAAAACCGAAACGGAAACCAGCGCTAAAACCGTACAGCCAGCGGGGCAGGACGAACATCGCGGGATCATGTTCGAGATCAAAGCGGACGAACTGCCGTTGGAGCCGGTTGACACCTTCAGCGACGCCCCTTTCGAATTCGAAGAAGCGGCACAGATCCTCTGGGAGGGCACCCGGAAACTGTATTACAGTTCCCGTATCGCCAACCGCTTTTCTGACCATTATCTCAACTGCTGCGCCCAACTGGAAAAGAATATCAGACAGCTCGGCTCTTTCTGCATTACCAAAACCGTTTTGGAACAAAAAGGCGAACAGCTGCCGGCGCTTTCCGGACTGAACATCGAAGAACTGGTGCGGATGGTCTCCTTCCATCTGCGCAAGACAAACGCGGCTTTTGAAGGAATTTATCGGGACAACAACTCTCTCGGACTGACCTATCTGGACTGGGAATACCGCTGGGTGAACCTCGGCAACCGCCTGAAGGCGACAGAAGTGAAGATCCAAAAAATCAAAGACGGCAAAATCAATGCCGACGATCTCCTCGAACGCGCCGAAACCTTCAAAAACAAACCGCGGAGCAGCGCCACTCCCCATGAGGATATTTTGAGAGATCTGGAGACAAATCCGAAAGCCCTGCCCATCAAAGGGTCCATGGCACGGCTGCTGACCCGGATGGAAAAAAGCGAAGAACACCTGGAAGCCTTGGAACGGCGGATCCGGCAGAAAAAGGAACGGGAGATTGCGCGTCTCGAAAGAGAAGCGGAACGGTGTTCTCCAATCAAACCGTATCCGATAAGAAAAGAGGATCGGGCAATTGTTGCGAATATCCGTAAGGAACAGCTTCAGAAGACGCTTGAAGAAGAAGACAGGAAGAAAGAGCCGCCGGAAGGGATGATCAGAGCAGCGGAGGCACGCAGGATCCTGATGGAGGATGCGATGAAACGGGGAGATCAGGCAGCGGCGCTGGCGATCCCGATGGAAGATCACGAAACCTTCCTTGCCCGCTGGATGGAATATCTCAAAAAAGATGAAATAAAATCCCGCGGCCCCTCGGATGCAAAACGCAAAGAACTGCGGGAAAAACGGAAGAAGAAAAAGAGGTAAATTCAGTACGGAGCACACGGAGACTGCTCTGGTGCTGCGGCGAAGCCCGCACAGCAGGGCTGTATCTCGTGATGCGTCACAGGGTTCTGAACAGATTCTAAAAGTCTAAACAACAGATCAAATGCCGAAATCGGTTGATTTCGGCTTAATTTGGTTAAGGGAATCTCAAAAAACTTATAAGCGGGGGTATGGGGGCTGCATAGCCCCCGAAAACCATGGCGCGGGAAGGTTATTTTCCGAGTAAAAATCAATTAGAATCCCGCGCCATAACGAATGAACTGTGAATGAGGATATAATTTTAAGAGTATTTAGAGGTTCCCTTAAGAAAACAGCCCCGCTGACACTTTATCTGACGCAGGCTTCTGTCTTCAAACAGCCGACACCTGTCAGGGATTCACTGAGCGGATCCGGCTGGGAAATACCTGCCCAAAGGATGTATTTCCCGGAACCGGGTACACGTTTTCCTTCGTCATTCACGAGCGTAAACGCGTTTTTATCAAGCGTCATTGTGACCCGTTTCTCCTCTCCCCGTGCAAGAGAGATACGTTTGAATCCGCAGAGGCGGTAATTTTTAACCTCATCCGGGGATTCCGGATCGCGCACATAGACCTGTACCACTTCATCGGTATCGAAATTCCCGGTATTGGCAATGATTACCGAGACTTCATTCCCGTCAAAGGACATGTCACTCAGAGAAACTTTGGAATAAGTCAGACCGAATCCGAAAGGATAAAGCACATTCCCGTCAAGGTAACGGTAGGTTCTGCCCGCCATGCTGTAGTCAGTAAAATCCGGCAGTTGATCCGTATTTTCATAGAAGGTCACCGGGAGCTTTCCTGAGGGAGAAACCTTCCCGAACAGGATGTTGGCAAGGGCGGCGCCGCCGCATTCACCGGGGTACCATGCCTGCAGGATCGCCGCGGCTGATTCCGCATGCGGGTTCAGTGAACTGCCGGCTGCCAGAACAACGATAACCGGTTTTCCGGTGTTCAGCGCCATGTTCAGCAGCCGCTGCTGGGATTCGGGAAGCTCAAGTGAGATCTTGTCTCCGCTCGCAAAGGCGTTGCCTGTGTCGCCCTCCTCTCCTTCGATGGTGGCATCCAGTCCGAGGCAGAGAATACTTACGTCCGCAGCTTCGATCATACAGCGGGCTTCGGCAAGACGGTCATCAGGCTCAGCCAGATGTTCGACACGGTCCTCGAATAAATGACATCCTTCGGAATAATAGAGTCTGACGTCTTCGCCCAGTTCCTCCCGGATACCGTCCAGGAAAGTCACATAATGAGCGGATGTCCCGTAATAATTGCCGCGCAGAGCGTCAATGGAATCGGCATTCGGACCGATCACGGCAACAGACTTCAGTTTTGACTTGTCCAGCGGCAGGATCCCGTTGTTCTTCAGCATCACCATGCTCTTTTCCGCGCATTTCAGCGAAACTGCCCGATGTTCCGGTGTGGCAATGTCATCCGGACCCAGGTTCTCGAATCCGTTTTGATCATCAAACAGCCCGAGGCGGAAACGGGTGCGGAACAGGTGAACCGCTGCGGTGCGGATCTGCTCTTCGGTGATGAGACCGTCACGGTAAGCAGCCATCAGACCTTCCGGATACGTGTCACCGCAGTTGGTGTCACAGCCTTTTGAGAGGGCAAGCGCCGCGGCATGTTCTTTGTCTTCCACCACATGATGACCCTGATAGAAGTCCCGGATCGCCCAGGCATCGGAGGTGAAATAACCGTCGAAGCCCCACTCCTTCAGCATTCCCATCAGGGTGTCGCTGGCACAGCCGGGCTCGCCGTTAATGCGGTTGTAGCAGCCCATCACGCCTTCCACCTTCGCGTCCTCGACCAAAGCCTGAAACGCGGGCAGGTAGGTTTCGTTCATATCCTTCAGGGAGCATTGGGCATCAAAACTGTGGCGGATGTTTTCAGGCCCGGAATGAACAGCGAAATGCTTGGCACACCCGGCGGCAAGCATATACTCACCGTCTCCCTGCAGACCCTTCACAAAGGCGGTACCCAGCCGGGACGTCAGGTAGGGGTCCTCCCCGTAGGTTTCATGTCCCCGTCCCCAGCGCGGGTCCCGGAAGATATTGATGTTCGGGGACCACATGGTGACCCCTTTATAAATATCCCGGTCACCGTATTTCGACTGGATGTTATATTTTGCACGGGCTTCCGTGCCGGTGGCTTCCGCCATTTTCTCCAGCAGTTCATCATCAAACATGGCTGCCAATCCGATTGCCTGCGGGAACATGGTCGCCGTACCTGCCCGGGCAACGCCGTGAAGCGCCTCATTCCACCAGTTGTAGGCCGGAATGCCCAGCCGTTCAATTGCCGGAGAAATATAATAAAGCTGAGAAGCAGCCTCCTCGATGGTCATCTGAGAAACAAGGGCTTGTGCCTGTTCCAGAGCTTTGTCCTTTTTTTTCATTTTGGGTCCGCCTTTTTGGAAATTATTTCATTCAGTGTCTGAATGCTTTCTTCGTGTTTTATATCATAAAATCATTGTGCTCGCGCACGATGAAATCAGTAAGAAATATTATAACGGTTTTTTATGTTCAACTCCGTTATGATTCGTTTTCTGGCCGGTGTCTGCCTGGAAAGAATTGATTCAAAAAGGGTTCGGAGGGAAATCTCGCCCTGTGCAAAGGGCTGCTGATCGATCGTAGCGACTACCAGACCGCTCTTGAGATCATCGATGACTGCCGGAATCTGGTCAAATGTGTAAACTTTCAGTCGTTCTTCCTGATCCAGCTCATGGATTGCCTGCAACCCGCCGGTGGTACCGCCGGTCACAAAGTAGAGAATATCGATCTTTTTATTCTGCTTCAGCAGCCGCTTTACTTCATGATAGGAGATGTCTTCATCATCGCCGGCTTCGATATACTCACAGATATGGATGTTCGGATACTGCTGCAGGACACTCTCACAGCCTTTTACCCGCATTTCATGGTAATACAAAGCGTGCGAGCTGGTGATCACAGCCAGGTTCGCTTCACCGTGTGTTGTGGTGCCGATGATTTCCCCTGCCGTCTGTCCGCTGCAATAGTAATCGCAGCCGACATATGCCTGGTAGTTTACATCATCAATGTCCATGTTGCAGCAAACGACCTGGATCCCATTGCGGATCATGCTGTTGAGTTCACTGCGCACTTTTTCATCGCTGACGGGTGTGATGATCATTCCGTCAATGTCGGTGTCACGGAGCAATTTTATCTCATGGAGCTGCCGCTGGGGATCATAGCCGCGGATTTTCCGGATCTCAACATTGATCCCGAAATCACGTAAATTTTCCTGCGCATGCCGGATGCCGTCCAGAACTTTGTCGAAAAAAGGGTTGCCGAGACTGTTGATCAGCACGCCCAGCCGGATCGGATTGGCATGGGTAGCCAGAGCCTTCGCGATCGTGTTGGGTTTGTACCCGAGTTCAGCCGCAATTGCTTTGATCTGTGCGGCAACGTCTGGATTCACCCCGCCCCGATCGTTCAGAGCGCGATCCACCGTACCGCGTGATACATTGGCTGCTTTGGCTATGTCTTTGATCGTGACCGGCATTTCCGGCTCCTCCTGTTTGCTGTCTGATACACCTTATTTCCATTATAGGCGGAATATCTTTCTGTACAATATGATATTTTACCATACGTGCACGTGCACAATATCATGAATCTTGTGAAAATGACGGAAAACGGAAGAAATCCTGTTGACTTTTTATTGATCCCGTAGTATTTTTTAAGAGAACCTCTAAAAAGTCATGAAATTTTGACCTCATTCACAGTTCAATCTTTATGGCGCGGGATTCTGAATTATTATTTCTCGGGAAATATCCTTCCCGCGCCATGATTTCCGGGGGCTATGCAGCCCCCATACCCCCGCCCGATAGTTTTAGAGGTTCCCTAAATTACGGAATTACAGTCTTTTATACCGGTATCGCAGCAGAAGGAGCTTCTTCCTGTGCTTTGTACCCGGCAAATGAGGAAAGGAAACGGATATGTTATTTATTGGTGTAGATTTGGGAACTTCTGCAACGAAATTCCTGCTGGTTGATGAAAAAGGTGAAATCCTGAACACGGTTTCAAAGGAATACCCGCTCAGCTTTCCTCATCCGGGCTGGAGTGAACAGGCTCCGGCAGACTGGATGAAAGCCTGTGAAGAGGGCATCCCCGAACTGCTGCAGGGGTTTGACAGCAGTTCCGTCGCGGGACTTTCGGTTGCGGGGCAGATGCATGGACTGGTGATCCTGGACGAAAGAGACAACGTGATCCGTCCGGCGATTTTGTGGAACGATGGCCGGACGTTTGAGGAAGTCGATTATCTGAATAACACCATCGGCAGGGACAAACTGAGTCAGTGGACCGGAAATATTGCGTTTGCCGGGTTCACCGCTCCGAAGATCCTCTGGGTGAAGAAAAATGAACCGGAGAATTTTGCGAAGATCAAAAAGATCATGCTGCCGAAGGATTACATCAATTACTGTCTGACAGGTGTCCACAGCTGTGATTATTCCGACGCTTCCGGAATGCTGCTGCTGGATGTGGAACACAAAAAATGGTCTCCGGAAATGATGGAGCTGTGCAGTGTAACGGAAGCGCAGATGCCGAAGCTTTATGAAAGCTATGAGGTGATCGGCACTGTCAAGCCGGAAATTGCGGCAAAACTCGGATTGCCGGAAGGCGTAAAGGTTACCGCCGGGGCCGGTGATAATGCCGCGGCAGCGGTCGGCACCGGAACCGTCGGAGATGGCGCCTGCAACATTTCTTTGGGAACATCCGGGACGATCTTCATCTCTGCCGACAAATTCGGTGTAGACGAATGGAACAGCCTGCATTCCTTTGCCCATGCGGACGGAAAATTCCACCTGATGGGCTGCATGCTTTCTGCCGCCTCCTGCAACAAGTGGTTCTGTGAAGACATTCTCGGTACGGCCGATTATGCCGCGGAACAGGCTCAGATCTCCGAAGACGATTACGGAAAAAATAACGTGTTCTTCCTGCCTTACCTGATGGGCGAGCGCAGCCCGATCAACGACACGGATGCCAGCGGCACCTTCATCGGCATGCGCATGGATACGACCCGTGCCGACATGGTTCTGGCTGTTCTGGAAGGCGTCTGCTTTGCGATCCGTGATTCATTCGAAGCAGCGAAAAAGATTGGCGTGGCAGTCTCCCGCTCTTACATCTGCGGCGGCGGTTCCAAATCCCCGCTCTGGAGGCAGATGATGGCCAATGTGCTGGGAATTCCGCTGGATATCCCTCAGACCGAACAGGGGCCGGGATACGGCGCCGCAATTCTGGCCATGGTTGGCGCCGGACTGTATCCTGATGTGAAAACAGCCTGTGATAAGCTGGTTCATGTTTCCATGACGGTGGAACCGGAGCCGGAACTGACGAAACGCTATCAGGAACGCTATGAAAAGTTCAGCAGGATCTACCCGGCAGTCAAGGGACTCTTTAAAGAACTGGCGTAAGGAAAAATAAGAAATAAGAAATAAGAAATAAGAAATGAATCTATTCAGAACAGAGCACACGGAGACTGCTCTGATGCTGCGGCGTAGCCCGCACAGCAGGGCTGTATCTCGTGGTGCGTCACTCGGTTTTGAACAGTTACGAAAAGATAAGAAATAAGAAATAAGAAATAAGAAAGTACCTGTTCAGGGTGAGTCATAGGGACCTGTTTTCGTTGACTCAGAATTGAGTCAAGAGAACAGGTTGCAATGACTTGCACACTGAACAGATTGCTTATGCAAGTGAACAAAATTGTGAGCGCTTGGGCAGGGGTATGGGGGCCGCCTGGCCCCCACCGTTACCGGCGCGGGAAGGATAACGGACTGACAAAGAGTCTTTATACCCGCGCCTTGCGAAGCACTCTAATCTAAGGGCACCTCTAAAAACTAATGGGCGGGGGTATGGGGGCGGCAGTTATTGCCTGCTCCGTAAGGTACGGGCTGACGCCCGATTTGTATGCGGAGCAGGAGCTTCGCCCCACGGAAAACTCTCGATGAGATTCAGAGAATTTATTCTCTGAATCTCCTCGGGACAGAGAAAAAATGGAGTTTTTAGAGGTTCCCCTAATTGCAAAGTATATAATTAAAGTGAGCTCATATAGTGAAAAAAGTAATTTGCGCAGGACACATCTGTATCGACATTACACCGATTTTTGACGGGCAACGAACCTTCAGCACGATCACTGACCTGCTGGAACCGGGCAAGCTGATCCACATGAACGGCGTCAACGTTCATACCGGCGGCAGTGTTGCCAACACCGGGCTTGCCATGAAGCTGCTGGGGAACGACGTACGCCTGATGGGCAAGGTCGGGGATGACGCCTTCGGGGGGATCATCCATTCTATCCTCGCTGATCATGGCGCCGGCGGACTGCTGGTCGAAAAAGGAGCAGTGACCTCCTACTCGGTGGTTCTGGCAATCCCGGGAATGGACCGCATTTTTCTTCATGCTCCCGGCGCCAATGACAGTTTTACCGTCGATGACATCCCCTGGGACGAAGTCAGCGGTACAGCTTTGTTTCATTTCGGCTATCCTCCGCTGATGAAACAGATGTATGCTGATAACGGTGAAGCTTTGAGCAGTATGTTCCGGCGGCTGAAAGAGATGAGGATCGCTGCAAGTCTGGACCTGGCAGCAATCGATCCGCTGAGTGAAGCCGGACAGGCCGACTGGCCTCTGGTCCTTGAAAAGACACTGCCTTACACGGACTTCTTTGTCCCAAGTTTTGAGGAGCTCTGCTGGATTCTGGACCGGAAAACCTGGACGGAGCTGAATTCCCGGGGAGGGGACATGACCGATGATCTTGACCCGGAAAAATACGCCAAACCGCTGGCTGAAAAATGTATTGCAATGGGATGCGGAACGGTTCTGATCAAGTGCGGCATTTCCGGAATGTATTATAAAACATCAACGAAGGACCGTATTTCGCGGATCGGCAGAAATCTTGGAATCGATGTGGATATGTGGTCAGACAGGGAAGGGATCCAGCCCTGTTTTGAGGCTGAGATCGTCCGTTCTGCCACCGGTTCGGGAGATGTGAGCATTGCGGCTTACCTGAGCGCTGTTCTGGCAGGAGAAACACCGGAACGCTGTGCGGAGCTGGCTGCCGCTGAGGGAGCCGCTTCCGTAGCTTCCTATGATGCATTGGGAGGTATTCTTCCGCTGGATGAATTGGCGCGGCGTATCGATGCCGGATGGAAAACAAAGGAGTGAGTTATGCTTGTTAATATGCGTGAAATGTTGGAAAAAGCTCGAACGGGCGGATATTCAGTCGGGTTTTTCAATGCGATCAATGTGGAAATGGCCCGCGCAGTCATCGAAACAGCCGAAGAATTGCATGCTCCGGTCATCATTGGTACGGCTGAGATCCTGCTGCCGGTGATGTCCCTGGAGCGGGTCGCGGAATATCTGCTTCCCATGGCACAGAAAGCCTCGGTTCCGGTGGCAGTCCACTATGATCACGGCCTGACCTTTGACAAATGTATGGAAGCGCTGAAACTCGGCTTCAGCTCGATCATGTATGATTGCTCGACAGCCCCTTATGAGGAAAACCTGAACCGTGTCGCGGAGATGGTGCGGATCTGCCATGCGATGGATGTAACGGTTGAGGCGGAACTCGGTCATGTGGGAGACAATGAAGGAGAGGGGAAACTTTTGAACCCTTCGGATTTTTATACCGATCCTGCGGTGGCAGCGGAATTTGTATCCGAAACCGGTGCGGATGCGCTGGCAGTCGCAGTCGGGAACGCACACGGTGATTACAAATTCCCGCCGAAACTGGATTTCGACCGGATCACGGAAATCGCTGACAAAACCGGAGTCCCGTTGGTTCTGCACGGCGGCAGCGGCCTTTCGGATTCCGATTTTCGGGAAGCTGCAAAGCGGGGGATCTGCAAGGTCAATATCTTCACCGATCTGGACCGGGCCGGGAAGGTCGGGGTCGAAAAAGGACTTCAGGCAGGGTCAAAGTACCTTTCCAGTTTGATTTCTTACGAAATCGAAGCGATGAAATCTGTTGTCCGTGAGAAAATCCTGCTCTTCGGTTCGGACGGAAAAGCTTAAAATGTATGGAAAATGAGAAGTCAGGTATTGCAAATCGAGGCAGCAGATCTGTTTCTGAAGCTGTGTGCCTGACTTCTTGCTAATTATGAGTAACATTTATCACTCTGTTTTTATGACATAACTCAATGGTCAAAACTTGTCTGTATAACTAAAATAATAACAGTTTTATTTTTTTTACAAATAATCGTGCTCGTGCACGATAAGAAAAAAGGAGATATTAAATGGCAGGATTATTTCCCGGAATCCCGAAAGTAAAGTATGAAGGTCCGCAGAGCGACAACCCGTTTGCATTCAAATTCTACAACCCGGATGAAGAAATCGCCGGGCGGAAGATGAAGGATCATCTGCGCTTTTCCATGGCCTGGTGGCACACCCTGTGCGCCAACGGCACCGATATGTTCGGTGTGGGCACCGCAGACAAAACCTTCGGTACCAACAGCCCGATGGATCTGGCAAAAGCCAAAGTTGAAGCCGGATTCGAGATGATGGACAAGACCGGCATTGAATTCTTTGCATTCCATGATCGTGATATTGCTCCGGAAGGTGAAACCCTTGCCGAGACCAACAAAAATCTGGATGTCATCGTCGACCTCATCGAAGCGCACATGAAGGAAAGCGGCAAGAAGCTGCTGTGGGACACAGCCAATATGTTCGGCAATCCCCGCTATATGCACGGCGCCGGAACTTCTCCGAATGCGGATGCGTTCGCCTATGCCGCTGCGCAGGCCAAGAAAGCCATCGAGATCGGTACCCGCCTGGGCGCGGAAGGCTATACCTTCTGGGGCGGACGTGAAGGCTATGAAACCCTGCTGAACACCAACATGGGTCTGGAACTGGACAACATGGCCCGGCTGCTCCGCATGGAGATCGAATATGGCCGCAGCATCGGCTTCAAGGGCAACTTCTATGTCGAACCGAAACCGAAGGAACCGACGAAACATCAGTACGACTTTGACTCAGCTACCGTTATCGGTTTCCTGCGCAAATACGGGCTGGACATGAAACTGAACATCGAAGCCAATCACGGCACGCTTGCCGGTCACACCTTCCAGCATGAACTGCGTGTCGCCCGCACGGAAGGTTTCTTCGGCTCCGTTGACGCCAACATCGGCGATATGCTGCTTGGCTGGGACACGGACGAGTTCCCGTACAATGTCTATGATACTACGCTTGCCATGTACGAAGTCCTCAAAGCCGGCGGCTTCGACAAAGGCGGTTTGAACTTCGATTCCAAGACCCGCCGACCGTCCTTCGAGCTTTCCGATATCTTCCACGCACATATCATGGGTATGGATACGTTTGCCCTTGGTCTGCGCCTGGCCGACAAGCTCATCAAAGACGGCCGCATCGATAAATTCGTTGAAGAACGCTATTCCAGCTACAACAGCGGTATCGGCAAGAAGATCGTCGATGGCACCGCGACCGTGCAGGAACTGGAAGAATATGCACTGAAGATGGGCGATGTAAAGACCAACACCAGCGGCCGCCAGGAATACCTGGAAGCGATCATGAATCAGGTGATGTTCGGTTAGTGATCGGTAGTCAGTGGTCTGTTGGTTTTGGTTTGTGGGTGGCAGTTTCCCGGTCACCGATCACCGGCCACTGATCACCTTACAAAGTGATGATTGTCACGGAATAACGGAAGAAATTCACAAGTTGGTTTTAAAAAAATGCGAACTGTTGTGAATATAAAAAAACAATGTGTATAATTTGCAGATGGATGTTGCTGAACATTCATCTGCAGTAAAACCCGAAAGGGGAAAATAAAAGGAGTTTATCGTATGAAAAAAGTTTTATTTGTTTTGCTTGCTCTGGCACTCTGCCTGACCGCGTCAGCTGCTTTTGCTGAAAAAGTTGGCGTTTCCATGCCTACCAAGGATCTGCAGCGCTGGAATCAGGATGGCGACTATATGAAAGCCAATCTGGAAGCAGCCGGCTATGAAGTTGACCTGCAGTATGCTTCCAACGATGTCCAGACTCAGCTGTCCCAGGTTGAAAACATGATCAACAGCGGCGCTGATGTCATCGTTATCGCTGCCATTGAAGGCTCTTCCCTGGGTTCCGCTCTGGCTATGGCGAAGGAAAATGAAATTCCCGTGATCGCTTATGACCGCCTGCTGATGGACTCCGATGGTGTTTCCTACTATGCTACTTTCGATAACTACATGGTTGGTACCATCCAGGGTAAATTCATTGAAGAAACCATGGATCTCGCCAATGCTGACGGCCCGTTCAACATGGAAGTTACCGCCGGTGACCCGGGCGACAACAATGCCCGCTACTTCTATCAGGGCGCTATCGATGTCCTGCAGCCCTACATTGATGCCGGCAAACTGGTCATCAAATCCGGTCAGCTCGACTTCACCGAAGTTGCCACCCCGACCTGGGCTACCGAAGTTGCTCAGTCCCGTGCTGAAAACATCCTGTCCTCCTTCTATGCTGATGGCTCCAACGTGGATGTCTGGCTCTGCTCCAACGACTCCACCGCTCTGGGTGTGACCAACGCTCTGGCAGCCAACTACAACGGCACCTACCCTGTCATCACCGGTCAGGACTGCGACAAAGCCAACACCAAGAACATCATTGAAGGCAAGCAGAGCATGTGCGTCTTCAAAGATACCCGCACCCTGGCTGCCCAGGTTGTGAAGATGATCGGTCAGATTCTCGCCGGTGAAACCGTCGATGTCAACGACACCGAAACCTATGACAACAACGTCATCGTTGTTCCGTCCTTCCTGTGCGAACCGGTCTTCGCTAACGCTGACAACTACAAGGAAATCCTGATCGACTCCGGTTACTACACCGAAGATGACATCAAATAATTAAAAGCAGTACCTATCTGATACAGGCGGGGGCTCCCGCCTGTATCTTTTCATGAAACATTCCAATTGAAAATGAGGGACGGAGAAAAATGGCAGATATCTTATTGGAAATGAAGAATATCACAAAGACCTTCCCCGGCGTGAAAGCCCTCGATAACGTAAATCTTCAGGTGGAGCGAGGCGAGATCCACGCCCTGGTTGGAGAAAACGGGGCAGGAAAGAGTACGCTCATGAATGTCTTGAGCGGCATCTATCCGTACGGCACTTATTCCGGTGACATTATTTACGACGGACAGGTCATGAAGTTCTCGAACATCAAAGATTCGGAACGAAGAGGCATCGTCATTATTCATCAGGAGCTGGCTTTGATTCCTGAGATGACGATCGGTGAAAATATGTATCTGGGGAACGAACGCGGCAGCAAGTTCGCGATCGACTGGAACACAACTTATTCCGAGGCTGACAAATACCTGAAAATGGTCGGTCTCACAGAAAGCTCAAAGGTGCAGGTGAAGACCATCGGCACCGGTAAACAGCAGCTTGTTGAAATTGCCAAAGCGCTTGCGAAACAGGCAAAACTGCTGATTTTGGATGAACCAACATCCTCCCTGAATGAAGAAGATTCCCGTGCACTGCTGGACCTCATGCTTTCTTTCAAAAAGCAGGGTATGACAATGATCATCATTACCCATAAATTAAATGAGGTTGCTTATGTGGCGGATAAAATTACAGTTGTCCGTGATGGCAGCACCATCGAAACATTGGACAACCACGGCAAAGAGCCCATCAGCGAAGAACGCATCATCAAAGGGATGGTCGGTCGTGAGATGACCAACCGTTTCCCGAAACGGGAAGGCGTGAAGATCGGTGACGTCGAGATGGAAGTTGAAAACTGGACCGTCCATCATCCGCTTTATCCGGAACGCAAAGTGGTGGATAATGTTTCCCTTTATGTCCGTAAAGGCGAAGTCGTCGGCATCTATGGACTGATGGGGGCCGGTCGGACCGAGCTGGCGATGAGTATTTTTGGTCAATCGTATGGCGTCAATTTCTCCGGAAAGCTGAAACTGAATGGAAAAGAGGTCAAACTCAAAAAGAGTGAAGCGGACGCCATCAAGCATAAGATTGCTTATGTAACCGAGGACCGGAAGGGGAACGGCCTGGTGCTTTCTCAGTCTATCAAAATCAATACGTCTCTTGCAAATCTGAATGAGATTGCGAAACATTCTGTGATTGATGGAGATAAAGAATACGCGGTAGCAGAAGAGTACCGTGACAAGCTGCGAATTAAAACACCGACGGTAGAACAGTTGGTCGGGAATCTTTCCGGCGGTAACCAACAGAAGGTTCTGCTGGCAAAATGGATGTTTGCCAATCCTGACATCATGATTCTTGACGAACCGACCCGTGGCATTGATGTTGGCGCCAAGTATGAAATTTACTGCATCATCAATGATCTCGCCGCAGCCGGTAAATGTGTTTTGATGATCTCTTCGGAATTGCCGGAAATTTTGGGAATGAGCGATCGGATTTATATTATGAATGCCGGAAAACTTATCGGAGAAATGCAGGCAAAGGATGCTACCCAGGAGAACATCATGGCAGCTATTCTGAAATCAGGAAGGGGTGATTGATCATGAAAACAAATTCTGTCGGAACCTTTTTCAAAAAATATACCATGGTTCTCGCACTGATTGTCGTTGCGATTCTCTTTTCAATCACGACCGGTGGGAAAATTCTTTATCCGCAGAACATCAATAACCTGATTTCTCAAAACGGTTACGTCTTTGTTCTGGCGGCAGGGATGCTCCTTTGTATTTTGACAGGCGGCAATATTGACCTTGCAGTCGGCTCTGTGGTGTGTTTTGCCGGCGCTGTCGGCGTGGTGCTGATGGAAGCCGGATGGAACATGTGGCTGGCAGTTCTGGTGATGCTGCTGGTCGGACTGGCAATCGGCGCGTTCCAGGGTTTCTGGATCGCGAAGGTCTACGTTCCGCCATTCATTGCCACACTTGCCGGTATGTATGCTTTCCGCGGGCTTTCAAATGTCGTGCTGCAGGGTTATACTGTAACAATTTCCAATCAGACATTTTTGAAGATTTTTGGTGGCGGCGCAGATTGCTATATCCCGGACTTTATCGGCAATGGAACAGGATTGAACATGACCTGTATGGCTTGCGGCGTCATCATAGCCCTGCTTTTTGCGGTATTACAAATCCGGAGAGTTTCTGTTCAGAAGAAAATGGGAATCATTCAGTCAGCCACAGGAGACTATATCCGTACAGCGATCATCGCGGCGTTGATTCTCTGGATCGCGTGGAAGCTTGCTTCTTATAAAGGCATTCCAACGGTTTTGATTTGGATCTCTCTGGTTTTGCTCGTTTACAACTACATTACCACCAAAACAGCCATCGGACGTTACCTTTATGCGGTCGGCGGCAATGAAAAGGCGACAGCTCTTTCAGGTGTCAACACCCGCAATGTATTCCTTTTTGCTTACGCGAACATGGGATTCCTGGCAGGATTGGCGGGAATTTTGAACGTTGCCCGTATGACGAATGCTCAGCCGACTTTCGGACAGGGCTATGAGATGGATGCTATTGCAGCCTGTTTCATCGGCGGCGCTTCCGCTTACGGCGGAACCGGTAAGATTTCCGGTGTGATCATCGGCGCCTTGTTGATGGGGTTGATCAACCAGGGTATGAGTATTATGGGCATTGACTCTAACTACCAGCGGGTGGTGAAGGGTCTGGTTCTGATGCTTGCGGTCATGTTTGACGTATTATCCAAACGCCAGAAAAAATAAGACAGGAGGATGACTTAAAATGAAAAACAAAGATTCTTTCGTCAGCGTGCTGAAGAAAAACGCAATGCTTGTCGTCCTGGTTATTGTTTACCTGTTCTTTATGATTCAGACAAAAGGATCGATCTTTCAGCCGGCACAGTTCAAGGCGCTCATCGATCAAAACGCTTACGTTTATATTCTGGGCGTCGGGATGCTGATGTGTATGCTGACCGGTGGCAACATTGACCTGTCATGCGGTTCCTTTGTCTGTCTTTTGGGTGCAATTGGCGGGCTGCTGATGGTAAAGCTTGGCATGAGTACAGGTGTGGCAATCGTGTTGATGCTGCTGGTCGGTATTGCTTACGGCTGTCTGTTGGGTTATTTGATTGCCTATATCAATATTCCGCCATGGATCGCGACACTGGCCGGTTACCTGGCTTTCCGTGGTCTCGGCACATCCATTTTGAGCAACAATTCCAGCACCGGTTCCATTTCAATCGGGGCTAAAGCTGATTTTCTGGCAATTTTCAGCGGAAAGATCTTCGGTACGAAACCGAAAATATTCAACTGGCCCTGCATGATCGCGGGTATCGTTGCTGCCGTCATCACCGTCGTTGTGATCTTCACTTCCCGGGCGACCAAACTCCGCAAGGGTTATGCCGCGGATTCATTCAGTAGTACGGTAGTAAAAAGTGTACTCTCAGCCGCTGCCATCCTGCTCGTCATGTGGAAACTTTCCAATGCCGGTGGTATTCCGACGCCGCTTGTCTGGGTCGTTGCGGTTGTGTTAATTTACAGCTTTATTACTTCAAAGACAACCCTGGGCCGTCATTTCTACATTGTTGGAGGCAACAAAGAAGCTGCCCGGATGTCCGGCGTGAATACCAACAAGATCATGTTCCTGGCTTACCTGAACATGGCATTTCTGACGTCCATTACAACGATGATGGTTCTTGCCCGTATGACAGCCGCAAATTCCACTGCCGGCACCAACTTCGAGATGGATGCCATCTCTGCCTGTGTGGTGGGCGGTGTTTCCGCCAGCGGTGGCGCCGGATCAGTCTTCGGAATGGTGATCGGTGCGACGCTGATTGGCGTCATCAACCTGGGCATGAGCCTGATGGGCATTGACGCGAACTGGCAAAAGGTCGTGAAAGGCGTCGTCCTTCTCGGAGCGGTCGCCTTTGACATCCTCGGGAAGCAGAATATCAATTGGAAAGCTCTGCTGCCTTTTGGAAAGAAAAACTGATTCATTTGTTTCTCCTTTATATACTCAGAAAATGCTGTCCGAACTCCGGACAGCATTTTGCTTTCCATTTTATTGAAACACTTTCTCACTCTTGATAAACATTGATTTCCAAAGTAAAATAGATAAAGATAGTCTTTACCGAAAGGAAAACTTTCGCTGATCAAAAAGGAGATAACACATGAAAATCGAATCCGGTTTACTTTATTCCCAAAATGATGAATGGGTCCGCATTGAAGGGGACACTGCCACCATCGGCATTACCGATTATGCCCAGAGCCAGCTTTCCGACATCGTGTTTGCTGAAGTGAGCATCGAAGAAGGCGATTCCGTGGAAGCCGGTGACTGCATCGGCACCGTCGAATCCGTCAAAGCCGCCTCCGACATTTATACCCCTGTCTCCGGTACCGTGGCCGCTGTCAATGAAGCCGTTGCTGATGAACCCGAGATCATCAACAAGGAAGCCTTCGGAGCTGCCTGGTTCATCAAAGTCACGCTTGACGGCGCTGTTGATGAATCCGAACTGATGGATGCCGCTGCCTACGAAAAATATTGTGCTGAACGGGAGCATTAATGTTCATTCCTCACACTGAATCTGAACGGAAGGAGATGCTGAAAGCCATCGGCGTGGAGAAGATCGAAGATCTTTTCACAGCCATCCCGGAACAGCATCGCTTCCCAAAGCTCGGCATGCTCCATGGCATGACGGAGATGGAAGTCTCCGCTCAGCTCAAAGAGATGGCCGAAGCCAACCTTTCGCTCTCTAATGCGGTCAGTTTCCTGGGCGCAGGCGCTTATTACCACTATATCCCGGCAGCCATTGATATGCTCATCAGCCGCGGAGAATTTTACACCGCCTATACCCCTTACCAGCCGGAGATCTCCCAGGGAACCCTGCAGGGTATCTTTGAATATCAGAGCCTCATTGCCCGTCTCACCGGCATGGATGCAGCCAATGCCTCCCACTATGACGGGGCCACTGCCTGTGCCGAAGCCGGGATCCTGGCCTATCACCAGTTCCGCGGCAAACGCAAGGAGATCCTGGTCTCCCCGGGACTTCACCCACACTACCAGTCCGTGATGCGCACCTATCTCAGTGACTTCGATGGCATGTACATGATTTCCCCGACCTTCAACAGTCTCGAAGACATCAACCCGCAGAAGCTCATTGACGCTGTTGACGAAAACACTGCCATGGTCATGGTTCAGTATCCGGACTTCTTCGGCCAGGTCTTCGACTTCACCGAACTCGCCGAAGCCTGTCACGCGAAAGGCGCACTGCTGTGCGTCTGCGTCAACCCCATTGCACTGGGCCTGCTCAAGACGCCCGGTGAAATGGGTGCAGATGTGGTCGTCGGTGAAGGTCAGCCGCTGGGGATCCCGCTCAACTATGGCGGTCCCTATCTCGGCATTTTCGCTGTCAAAAAGGAGCTGATCCGCAAGGTTTCCGGACGAATCGTCGGCCAGACCGTTGACAACCGCGGACAAAAGAGTTACGTGCTCACCCTGACCGCCCGCGAACAGCATATCCGCAGGGAAAAAGCAACATCCAACATCTGCTCCAACCAGGGACTGAACGCCCTGACCGCCGCCATCTACCTCAGCCTGCTGGGGAAAGAAGGGCTGAAAGAAGTCGCCTCGCTGTGTTATAACAAAGCTCATTACGCGGCAAAAAAGATCAGTGAGCTCAAGGGCTTCGAGATCCTGAACAAAGATCCTTTCTTCCATGAATTTGTGGTCAAGTGCCCGAAACCGGTGGAAGAGCTGCAGGAACATCTGCTGGAACACGGGATCCTAGGCGGTTACGACCTTTCCGGCAGCTATCCGGTCTTTGAAAACTGCCTGCTGATCGCGGTCACCGAAATGAATTCCAAACAGGACATCGACGATCTCTGTCTGGTTTTGAAGGGAGGGCACCATCACCATGAGCACTAAACCAACCACCGGAAACGAACAGAAAACCATTTTTGAACTCTCCTCAACCGGACGCCGCGGGATGCGTTACCCGAAATGTGACGTTCCCGAAACAGAACTGCCCGCTGGGCTGGTTCGCGACGAGCTGCCGCTGCCGGAACTCTCCGAAGCGGATGTGGTCCGTCACTTCACCAACCTTTCGGAGCTGAATTATTCGCTGGACAACGGTTTCTATCCGCTCGGTTCCTGCACCATGAAGTACAACCCGAAGATCGATGAAAAACTCAGCCGACTGGATGGTTTTGTCAATGTCCATCCGCTGCAGCCCATCGAAACCGTCCAGGGTTCCCTGCTGCTGATGTACGAACTGCAGGGAATGCTGCAGCGCATCAGTGGTATGGATGCCTGTACGCTCACACCGGCTGCCGGCGCTCACGGCGAGTTCAGCGGTGTCAAAACTATTGTTGCCTGGCATCAGGCACAGGGTCATGACAAACGCAAGATCATGCTCATACCTGACAGCGCCCACGGCACCAATCCGGCAACTTCCGCCATGAGTGGCCTGACCGTCAAACCTGTTCCGACTGACGAACGCGGCAACATTGATCTGGAAAAACTCAGCGCCCTCTGCAATGACGAACTGGCAGGCATCATGATCACCAACCCGAACACGCTCGGTCTCTTCGATGAGCATATCGTCGAAGTCAACGAGATGGTTCACAAAGCCGGTGGTCTGGTTTACGGTGACGGCGCGAACATGAACGCGCTGCTCGGCATTGCCCACCCTGGTGACCTTGGCTTCGATGTGATGCACTTCAACCTGCACAAGACCTTCGCCACTCCGCATGGCGGCGGCGGTCCCGGCTCCGGCCCGATCTGCGCCAAGGCCTTCCTGGCTGAGTACATCCCGGGCCCGGTCGCCTGTGTTCTGGAAGAAGAGACCGAAGAACTGCCTCCGCTCTACGGGCTGAAGATGCCAGAAGAAAGCATGGGACAGGTTCGCTCCTTCTGGGGACACTTCGGCGTGATGATCAAGGCTTATGTCTACATCCTGATGCTGGGAGAAGAGGGACTGCGCCGCGTGAGCGAATACGCCACGCTGAACGCCAATTACATGATGGAATCCCTGAAGAAGGTCTATCCGCTGCCTTTCGACCGCCCCTGCATGCATGAATTTGTGCTGGAAGGGAAGCTGCCAAATGCTCCGGAAGTCCGTGCGCTGGACATTGCCAAACGGCTGATGGACTACAAATTCCATCCACCGACCAACTACTTCCCGCTTATCGTCCATGAAGCGCTGATGATCGAACCGACTGAGTCCGAAAGCAAACAGGTTCTCGATGAATTCGTTGCAGCCATGCTGGCTATTGCAAAAGAAGCGGAAGAAACCCCGCAGCTGCTGCATGACGCCCCGCTGACCACGCCCTTCGGACGGATGGATGAAGTCAAAGCGGCAAAAGATCTGATCCTGACCGCATAAAAGAAAACAACCTTAAAAAAAGTCCCCAAAGGTTGAAAACCTTTGAGGACTTTTCATAATATTATGGAAGCGCTGAAAATTCATTCATCAGCATCTTTTTTTGCAGCAGCAGTTCCTTTTCGGGATCGGTTCCATCGTTATAAACCAGGCCTACCGCATAACGGGTGACTACAGCCATCATCAAATGCAGCACGGTTGAAAACATTTCCTGTTCCGGAATGTCAGTTCGCAGTGTCCCGTCCTGTTCCGCCTTCTGATAGACTTTGCAGAATCGCTGCTCAAGTAAGCGGATCATATCGTTATACGGTTTCAGTTTGTCCGATGAGATCTGTTCGTTTTTGACATAAATGTTGAAAAGCTGGTTGAAACGGAGAAGGTCCTTATGATTCCGGTAAAGATCAATGAATGATTCCAGATAGAAATCAAATGCCTGAATCGCGGTTTTGGATGCGTTTTCAGCATAATTTTTTTTCATATTTTTTGCGGTATATTCGCTCCATACGGTTGTTCCGATTTCCAGAACCAGATCCGGTTTGGAACTGTAGTAGCGGTAGAGTGTAGCGACCCCGACACCGGCTTCCACAGCTACTTCGTTCAGACTGACCTGTTCAATCCCTCTTTCCGTAAACAGACGAAATCCGGCATTCAGAAGATTCTTCCGTTTTTCCGCCATTTCTACAGCGTCTTTTGCAAGATTCCTTCCCATATATCCCCTTTACTGTTTTTTGTGAAACACGATCACCTTGTCATGATCAGGGTTCAATAATATTGAAGTTGAAGTTATAGGCTTTCATGTACTTTACCAGGCGAACCGGAACGGTGCTGTCCCCTTCCGGATTCAGGTTCGCAAATACCTCCTGACTGCCCATCATCATCTGCATCAGCTGGAGTCTGGCACAACGGAGTGTGCAGTCAGCGGATTCATCAGCCATTCCTTCGTATACCAGCAGGACACCATTCCTGCGTTTGACAAAGTATTGCTCACCGGAATCCAGAATCAGATTCAGAGAAAGATCATCATACTGTGCGGCAATGGCATCTGTTGCAATATCGATGAAATCGAGGATCATATCGCCGGTCATTGCCTGACGGACATCAGCGCCGCCTCCTGCAGTCTTACCGTGCTCAGCCTGATTGCCCAAACGGAGTTCCAACGCGCCGGTCAGATAGGCATTGCGCCAGGTGCCGCTTTCTGCCTGATAGCCCAGCTGCTCCAGGGCATCAGCACAGAGATCCCGTGCTGCCTGATTTGTGGAGTCGGCAAAGACCAGCTCTTTTGTCACCTGTGCAACCCACTGGTATTCACCCTTTTCATAATCCTGCCGAGCCAGTTCCAGAACACGATCCACATCACCCAGGTATTCCACCCACTTCTTCGCGGTATCCTCCGGTGTCAGCGGATTCAGGTTGACCGGATTGGCATCGTACCAGCCCATGTAGCGCTGATAGACAGCCTTGATGTTATGAGAAAGAGTCCCGTAATACTGACGGGTATACCACACCCGGTTCAGCTTTTCCGGCAGTTCCAGCATCCGGCTGATTTCCGCAGCGGTATAACCGAAATTGATGTAGTGCAGGGTTTGGTCATTGATGTATTTATAGACCGCTGCAGTATTTTCCATGTAGGATTTAATATTTTCCGTTCCCCAATGCGGCCAGTTATGGCTCTGGAACACCACATCGGTTTCATCGCCGAAAAGCTGTTCAGCCGCAAGAATGTAGCGTGCCCAGGCAGAAGCATCTCTGACCTGTGCACCCCGCAAGGTATACAGATTATGCATCGTGCCGGTGCAGTTTTCCGCCAGCCACAGCCCGCGATACTTTGGGAAGTAGGCATTCATCTCTGCCGGAGCTTCTGTGCCCGGCGTCAGCTGAAAGCGAATCTCAAGCCCGTCAATGGTGATGGTTTCATCTGAAGTAATTTCATAGGTCGGGGCTATCAGGCCGGTATTGCCGATGCTCTGTCCCAATCCGATACCGATGGAGAGTTTTCCGGTCTCACCGGTTTTGAGAAGAACACCATACTGATACATCGCCCGGCGGCTCATGGCAGCGTTGCAGTAAATGTTTTCAGAGACTGCATGCTCCAGGAACCCTTCCGGCGCCAGGATCACTACTTTGCCGGAAGCCAGCTGTTCTTCGAGCGGCAGGGAAGGATCCGCTGCGTCTTCCCGGTCAATGAGCCCAAGGATACCGCCGTAATGATCGACATGGGAGTGGCTGTACAAAACAGCTTTGATGTCCAGTTTGCCGAAGTGCTTTTCCATCAGGGCTTTGGCAGCTTCCATATCCTGCCGGCACATCAGGACGTCAAAGACGATCCATCCATTATCGGTACGGATGAAGGTGGCATTGGACATATCATATCCTCTGACCTGATAAATTCCATCGCACACCTCGAAAAGCCCCGCGTACTGATTATAGAGTGTATTGCGCCAGAGGCTTGGATTCACCGTATCAGGCGCCTTTTCCAGCTCATTGACAAAGCTGTAGTCTGCGACATTCCAGACTTCATTCCCGTCACTGTCAAAAATCACCAGCGATTCCGGCGCTTCGATCAGCCCCCGAAGTGCGTTTTCTTTTTCGGATTCATCCATAAAATCCAAGATGTCATACCATGCGTTGTTTGCCTCAGCAGTGTATGCAGTCGCTTTATTTGAAGCAGCGGAAACCGGAATTGCTGTTATCAGCATCGACATAAATAATATAACCAAAATCTTTCTCATCACATATCCCTCCCAAATCATTGTGGCTTTATGAAACCATTAACTGCCTGATTGCCATAAAAAAATAGCATTGCTATCATGATAACGTTTATAGCATAAATTGTTGTTTTGGTCAATAACTGTTTAAAGACGGAACCGGGCAAAAGTAACTTCCGATTTAGATACCAAACATTCATCTTTTTTCCTTTGAGACTTGCGCATAAAGATATGGACAGTTATAATAGGAACTTGTTATTTTGCTTACTTGCTATAGCATAATAAAGCGATTCCTGATATGAGCCGCAGAAAAACATTCTCACTGACTCAGACAGATCTCATTATTCGCAGAAAGGGCAAAGCAGTTCATGAAGAAATACCTGATCAAACGCTTGGGCATGATGCTGATCACGCTGTTTCTTATCACGCTGTTGACCTTTCTCCTGATGCACGCTGTTCCCGGCGGACCATTCAACGGGGAAAAGCAGGTCTCCAAAGCGGTGATGGACGCCCTGAACGAAAAATACAAGCTGAACGATCCCCTTTGGAAGCAATTCATTGACTATGTCGGCGGGTTGCTGCGCTTCGACCTGGGTCCCTCCTTTAAATACCAGGGTAAAACGGTCAACGATTTCATCGAGAACGGCTTTCCCTACTCGGCGAAACTCGGCGGGATCACGCTGATCTTCGTCCTCCTGGCCAGTATCCCGATGGGGATCGTCTCTGCATTGAAGAACGGAAAATGGCAGGATATGCTGCTGATGACGCTGGCCACCATTGGTGTGACGATTCCTTCCTTCGTAATCGCGACCGCCCTGATTTATGTTTTCTCCTTCAAGCTGCAATGGACACCGGTCTACGGAGTTGACACCTGGAAGGGCTACATCCTGCCGGTCATCGCGATGGGCGGCTATTCCGTCTCCTTCCTGGCTCGGCTGATGCGCTCCTCCCTGCTGGACGTCATGGGTCAGGATTACATCCGCACTGCCCGGGCTAAGGGCATCAGCGAGACCCGTGTGATCGTGAAGCACGCCCTTCGCAATGCGCTGATCCCGGTGGTCACGGTGCTCGGACCGACTGTCGCCAATCTGCTTACCGGCTCCTTTGTGATTGAAAAGATCTTTGCCATTCCCGGAATGGGCGGTTACTTTGTCAACAGCGTCACCCAGCGTGATTACACGACGATCATGGGCATGACGGTTTTTTACGCGGCATTTCTGATCGCGATGGTCTTCATCGTCGATTTGTTTTACTGCCTGATTGATCCGCGCATCAGATACGAATAACGAACAGGTGTCAGTGAGATAAGGACAGATATGATTCAGACGGAAAACAAATGGGAACGGATCACATTGGAGGGAGAGGCTGACCGGCTTTATACAAAGCCGCGCACCTTCGCCCAGGATGTCTGGTTCCGTTTCCGCCATAAACCCACTGCCCTGCTGGGACTGATCATCAATGTTCTGCTCCTGCTCTTCGCTATTATCGGTCCATATCTCACCCCCTACGGTTATGACGACCAAAACACAAAACTGGCAAACATTCCGCCCGTCATGCAGGTCTTCCCGGCGCCGGACGGAGAATACCTTTACATCACCAAAGCCCTGAAGATCATCGAGGTCGACAAAAACGGCAATCTGGTTGGCCAGCTCAAAAAGGGCAAGGACAATTCCAAAGAAAAGATCACCGTCTTCCCCTATAAAGACGACATGACGGTCACGCTGGACTACACTAAAATGCCGGCGACCGTCCGCGATGCCGAAGGCAACCGCATCGAACAAGGCAAAACCATTTGGAATCATACCTACTTGCTCGGCACTGATCACCTCGGCCGTGACATCCTGAGCCGCTTGATGTACGGCACGCGAATCTCCCTGCTGGTGGCCTTCATCGCTGCGGCAGTCAACATGGTCATCGGCATCTTCTATGGCGGCATCTCCGGCTATCTTGGCGGGAGGACTGACGCTGTTATGATGCGGATCGTGGATATCATCTCCACCATTCCGCTCACTCTTTATGTCATTCTGATCAAGGTCACTCTGGACGATGGCTTCCTTTCCATCGTCATCGCCCTGTCCTCTGTCTACTGGGTCGACATGGCCCGGGTGGTCCGCGGACAGGTGCTGAGCCTCAAAAACCAGGAATTCGTGATGGCAGCCCGTACCATCGGTTCGTCCACGCTCGCCATTCTGACCAACCATTTGATCCCGAACGCCATGGGGCCGATCCTGGTCACAGTGACCATGCTCATCCCCAGTGCGATCTTCATGGAAGCCTTTATGAGCTTCATTGGTATTGGCATTGCTCCGCCGTTGGCTTCGCTGGGCACGATGTGCAACGATGCCACCGAGGCGCTGCGCACGAACCCCTACCAGCTGTTCCTGCCGGCCCTCGTGATTTGTCTGATCATGTTCGCGTTCAACTTCGTCGGAGATGGGCTCCGCGATGCCCTTGACCCGAAATTGAAAAAATAGTTGGCAGGTTTCAGGTATCAGGTTTCAGGCGCCAGGGATGAGAGCCCGGAATCTGATGTCTGACATCTAATGTCTAAAGTCTAAGGTCTAAAACATGGAAACCATTTTGCAAGTCCGCGATCTTCATACCTCCTTTCTGACTTCCAATGGGGAAGTGCAGGCGGTCCGGGGTGTCTCTTTTGACGTTGAAAAGGGAAAGACCCTCGGCATTGTCGGGGAAAGCGGCAGCGGGAAAAGTGTGACCAGCCTTTCGATCCTCCAGCTCCTCGGCTCCACCGGCAGGATCAACTCCGGCTCCATCAAACTGGACGGAGAAGAGCTGACCACCAAAAATAAAAAAGAAATGAGGAGAATCCGTGGCGGACGGATCGCCATGATCTTCCAGGACCCCATGACCAGCCTGAACCCGCTGATCCCGCTGGGCGACCAGGTCGGCGAAATGCTCTGGGAGCACAAAAAGGAGATGTCCAAAGCCGAACGGGACGCTAAGGTCGTCGAGTTGTTCCGTATGGTTCGTATTCCGGAGCCGGAAAAACGGCTCAAATCCTACCCCCATGAATTTTCCGGCGGGATGCGTCAACGCGTCATGATCGCCATGGCGCTGGCCTGCCGTCCGGAGCTGCTGATCGCGGATGAACCAACAACCGCGTTGGATGTCTCGATCCAGGACCAGATCCTCAAACTGATGCGGTCGCTTCAGCAGGAGATGGGCATGAGCATTATGTTCATCACTCATGATCTGGGTGTCGTCGCCGAACTGGCGGACCGGGTCGCGGTGATGTACGGCGGGCTCATTATGGAAGAAGCTGACATCTTCGACATCTTCAAAGATCCGAGACATCCCTACACCCTGGGCCTTCTGGCCTCGATCCCGGACATGAACCAGGACAAGAGCAAGAAGCTTCAGCCTATCCCCGGCTCTCCTCCGGACATGATCCGTCCGCCGAAAGGCTGTCCCTTTGCCCCGCGCTGCCCTTATGCCATGCGCATCTGCGCGGATGAGCTGCCTCCTTACGTCAGTACTGGCGAAAATCGCCGTTCCATGTGCTGGCTGCTGGATCCGGAGGCGCCCGAAACGGGGAACCCGTTTCGAAATAAGAAATAAGAAATAAGAAATAAAGAAGCAGATGGGGACGGTTATTGCGCTGCCGCGCAGCCGGCACGCAGGAACTGTCATCATCTGCGCGAAATGAAGTAATAAGCAAAAGAAATATGGCAGATAGCTCGTCATCACAAAACCTTTTAGAGGTGAAAAACCTGACCAAGCACTTCCCGGTTTCGGGCGGAAAGGTCGTGCATGCGGTGGACAATGTCTCTTTCTCGATCACCCGGGGCAAGACCCTCGGACTGGTCGGCGAAAGCGGCTGCGGTAAGAGCAGCTGTGCCCGTACGGTGATCCGCATCTATGACCCTACCTCGGGATCCATCATTCTGGACGGCGAGGACATCACAAAGCTTTCTCAAAAGCAGCTGCTGCCCCACCGCCGCAAGATGCAGATGATCTTCCAGGATACTTACGCTTCCCTGAACGCCCGCATGACCGTGCAGGACATCGTTGCCGAACCGCTGCGTGCCCATCACATCTGCAAAAGCAAAGCCGAAGAGCGGGAAATGGTCGCGGATATGCTCTGCCGGGTCGGGTTGAACCAGGAACATGCCGGCCGCTATGCCCACGAGTTTTCCGGCGGGCAGCGCCAGCGTGTAGGCATTGCCCGGGCGCTGATTTTGCAGCCGATGCTGGTGATCTGTGATGAGCCGATCTCTGCATTGGATGTCTCCATACAGGCGCAGGTGGTCAACATGCTCCGCACCTTTCAGGAAGAACAGGGACTGACCTACCTCTTCATCGCCCACGATCTTTCCATGGTCCGCTACGTTTCCGACGATGTGGGCGTGATGTACCTCGGGCAGCTGGTGGAGAAGTGTGAGACGGACGAGATCTATGCCCATCCGCTGCATCCCTACACCCAGGGGCTGCTCTCTTCCGTTCCGATCCCGAACCCGGAGCTGGCCCGGCAGAAACAGACCGCGGGCATCGCAGGGGACATTCCCAGCCCCATCGCTCCGCCAAAAGGCTGCCGCTTCCATACCCGCTGTCCTTATGCGGAAAGCCGCTGCAGTGAGGAAACACCGGCCTTCCGGGAGGCCTCGCCCGGACATTTTGTGGCATGCCACAGGATCAATGAGGAATGAAGAATCAGGAATGAGGAATGTTATGGGCACCTCTAAAAAATAACGGGCGGGGGGTATGGGGGCGGCAGCCCCCAAAGTACTCCGGAGGAGATTCAGAGAATTGATTCGCAGAATCTCCTCCGGACAGAGAAAAATAGAGGTTCCCATCTGGAATAAGAAATAATTTGAATGGTAATTGAACGGAGCGTTCCGTTTGAAATTTTTGGAGGAAGAAAATGAAGAAATTTTTATTACTCATGTTGTGCCTCATGCTGACCGTGTCTGCTTTTCCCGCATTCGCGGATCCGGCTCAGGAAATCATCTATGCCCTGGCCAATGAACCGGATGGCATTGACCCCGGGATCACGAACAATTCTTTCGCGTCCCCGATTCTGAACAACACCTTTGAAGGTCTTGTTACCTATTCCACCGAAGACGGTTCCCTGATCCCGGGTGAAGCGGAAGACTGGGAAATCTCCGAAGACGGTACCGTCTACACCTTTTACCTGCGCGACGACCTGAAATGGTCCGACGGCAGCGCCCACACCGCCCAGGATTATGTCTATGCCATGAAGCGTATCCTGGACCCCAACACCGGCGCCCGCTACGTCGACTTCCTGCTGGGCTATGTTGAAGGCGCCGCGGAATATTACGAAGACAATTCCCTCGGCTTCGACACTGTCGGCATCAAGGCTCTGGATGATCAGACCCTGGAAATGACCCTGATCGCTCCGGCGCCTTACTGGCTCGACATTCTGACCATGTGGACCTTCAGCCCGATCCAGGAAGCCACCGTTGCTGCGAACGGCGACCGCTGGACTGCTTCCGCTGCCGCTTATGTTTCCAACGGACCATTCATGATGTCTGAGATCAACCTGGGCGAAAGCTTCGTCCTGGTCAAGAACCCGTATTACTATGATGCGGACGAAGTCAATCTGGAAAAGATCACCTTCCGCTTTATCGCCGATCTGGGCACCAGCCTGATGGCTTATGAAAACGGCGACATTGATGGTATGTCCTCCATCCCGTCCGCCGATATGGCTCGACTGAAAGCCGAAGATGCCGGCGTAGTGATGACCCCGGGCTACGGTACCACCTGGTATGACTTCAACTGCGCCAAAGCTCCGTTTGACAATGTCCTGGTCCGCAAAGCCTTCAGTATGGCTACCGACCGTCTGGCGATCATTGAAGATGTTGTCCAGACCGAAGCAGAGCCTGCTTTCTCCTTCATGGCCCCGGGTTATGTTGTCGATGGCGAAGACCTGATGGATACCGCCGACGACAATGATCTTTCCGATGAGGCTGATGTCGAAGGCGCTCGGGAAGCTCTGGCCGAAGCCGGTTACCCGAACGGTGAAGGATTCCCGGAGATCACCCTCAGCTACTATTCCAACGAAACCGTCGGCAAGGTCGTGGAAGCTCTCGCCCGCCAGTGGCAGGATGCGCTGAACGTCAAGATCAAGATCTCCAACGCCGACTGGGCTGTTTACTATGACGAACACGTTCAGGGCAACTATGACATCGGCGCCATGGGCTGGTCCGGTGACTATGTCCACCCGATGACTTTCCTGCAGATCTTCAAGACCGGTGACGCCAACAATAACGTTTTCTATTCCAACGAGGAATATGACGCACTGGTCTCCCTGGCCGCGAACATGACCGACGCGAAAGAAGCCTTTGAAGTCATGCGCGAGGCTGAAGCAGTCGCTGCTGCCGAATACCCGGTGATGCCGCTTTACTACAAAGCCAACACCATGCTGATGCACGACAACGTTGAGGGTTACTTCGTTACCCCGTCCAACGCTCTGTTGCTCAAGACCGCCTACGTGACGGACTAATTTTTTCAAGAATAAGACGGGGTCGGATTCCGCAAACTCGCGCGATGTGCGAAGCACGAGCGAAGAGTCGGAGGGAGCTGACCCTCTTTGTTTTAATGCAGCACGACGAGACGTTTCTGGTGCTGCGGCGCAGCCCGCACAGCAGGTGCGTATCTCGTTGTGCGCATTGGATGCCCGTGTGACAGTGGGGCCGGTTGCCCGGAGGCACGGTGAGCCTTGTCTGATAGAGGGTCGGTACCCGAAGGGGACTGTACCTCGGGGATTCGGCATCCAATTGCCAGCGGTGGTTTCGTCCTCACCGGGGTACAGGCCCGCTGCACGGTACCGTCCCCTCTTTATTCAGTGACAGCGGAGACGGTTCCACTCTGCACCTTCATGAGTCTGTGTGGGAAACGCCGCTTCCAATTCTGATAGCTGCCCGGGAAGTTTCCCTTGCGGTGCGCCGGGCAACCGGCCCGCTGTCACCACAGCCGTCCCCCTTTAAATTCAGGCAGCCGAAATCCTCCGGGACCTCGGCTGTTTTCTCATATTTTTGCTTTTCCGTTTATAATTTTTCTAAATCCGAAGGAATCCGATTGTAATCCGGTAACTCATCCTCATAATCTCTGTGTTCGAGGATCCGGATGACCTCGTCCCCCTTCATTTGGGCATATTGCCGGATCAGATACTCCGCTGCCCACCCCGTTGGGATCTCACCGAGGTCTTTGGCTTTCCACCAGTCCCAGGTGACCGGGACGCCTCCCCGATATTTCATTGTACACTTCATGTTCTCCGGGTCGTAGCTCACCGAATCTCGATCGACCAGACCGTCGGGGCTCACATACCCTTCTTTGAGTACCAGCTCGTCGACCGTTTCGTCATATTCATAAGCTTCGACCGGCTGGCTCTTGTACACTTCGTACGGGTCCGGTTCGTAAGGAACACGCTGTTTCCGCGGTACCGGATGCGGCGGGATGATTCTTCCCGGAATGAAAATGTGATCCTTCGGTAAAGTGTTCTCACGGAAATACGCCACTCTCGCAGAGGCTTCGGCTTCCGCCTGCAGCTCCGAGCCGTTGTAGTTTTCACCCTTTTCAAAGAGCTCGTTGAAGCGATCCTGTGTCAAGGCAGCGTTGCGCAGGAAAGCCGCGCTTTCAAACTCCGCCTTGTCCAT
>JAFRIR010000058.1 GCA_017432685.1 Flexilinea sp.
CGTGACATCATGGATGTCACGCCCTCACAGCGAATTGCCATGCTGATCGATGGTGACAATGCCCAGCCTTCCATGATCGAGAAGATGCTGGCCGAAACGACAAAATACGGGTTGATCACGATCCGTCGAATTTACGGAGACTGGACCGCCTCCAACATGGGTGGATGGAAAGAAGTGCTGCAGACACATGCGATCCAACCGATCCAGCAGTTCCGTTACACCGTCGGGAAAAACGCGACCGACAGCGCCATGATCATCGACGCCATGGACCTTTTTTACTCCGGTGCGGTGGACGGTTTCTGCCTGGTTTCGAGCGACAGCGACTACACAAGGCTCGCCACACGCATCCGCGAACAGGGCATTTTTGTGATGGGCATCGGCAAAAAACAGACACCCCGGGCATTTGTAAATGCCTGCGATCTGTTCGTTTATGTAGAAAACCTGGGACCGGCAGAATCCGCCAAACCGGAACAGCCTGCAAAACCCCAGACAAAGAAAAGACGCACAAAGAAATCAGCCACCGCTGAAGAAAAAGACAACAGCGCCCAAAACACGCCGATCCCGCTGCTGAAAAAGGCCTTTGACCTGGCAGCGCAGGAAAACGGCTGGGCATTTTTGGGCTCCCTCGGTCATCACCTCCGTCAGCTGGACCCGGGTTTTGATTCCCGGACCTTCGGCTTCAAACAGCTCTCCCTGCTCATCCAGGCTTATCCGGATGAATTCGAGACCAAGGAAGTCAAAGGCTCCGACGGCACCTCCGTCATTTATGCACGGGTAAAGAATTAGGAGAAACGATGGACGTCCGGGAACGAGTTTTAAACCTGAAGAACAACGGTACAGAACATCTCAAGAGTTCGCTGCTTCAAAAGGCGAAACTGTTCGCATGGGAAACCGGTCTGGGACCGGTACTGAATGTCCGTCCGGATGTATTGGGCCAGCAGGCTGTTTTTTATTTTCCCGGCAGAAGCGGAAAAATCTCCTGCGCCTGTTATGAGCATAATGGCGCCATCCTGCTGGCTTTGACCGAAAAAGAACTGGAAAGCATCCGGGACATTCTGGTCCAGAATCCGGGCGTAGAGTTGTGGCTTCGGAACGGCTGGTTCACCGGAACAGTTCGTCAGCTGACAGCAGACGAACAGCAAAAAATCGAGGAAAACGTTTCTGACGAACAGTTTTTCGGTTTTATGCTGCGCAGTGTCGTAAAGCCGACACTGAAAGACCACTGCCTGCTGGAAGCCACTCGCTCCGCACCCTGTACCGGAACCAACGGGCCCGGCTCCAAAGCATGGGTATGGCCGCTGGCAACGCTTTTACTGCTGTTTACGAAAAGGAGAAAATAGTCAGTTGTCGGTTCCCGGTGTATTAACGATTGAGTACCTGCGACGAACAACCGACAACCGTCAACAAGAATTATGTACAATCAATACCCCCCTTACTATGAAGTTCGGCAGGATCCGCCGAAGAAAAACAAAGATAACCGTCCCTCCTGGGGTACTGTCATTTTGATCGCCCTGATCACCGCCATTCTCGGCGGCTTTATCGGCGGAACTGTCGGCGGGAACCGGGAAATGAAATTCCTGAACCTGCCTTTCCTGAACAATGAAAATAAATCTGCGCAGATGGCAGAAACAACTGTCAGCAGCGAGGAAGTCAACGCGCTGCAATCACAAATTGCCGAATTAAGAGCACAGATCACTGAACTGGATTCCCAACGGCCTGTCGGACAGATTGAAGCCATGCAGACTGAAGTATCCAGTCAAATCACCCGTGTAGTGGAAGAAGTAGCTCCTGCAGTGGTTACCATCACAGCAGTGATCCCCGGCTCTATGACCTACTTCGGATTTCGCACTTCCGATTCCACTTCCATGGGATCCGGTGTGATCATCAGTGAAGACGGATACATTCTGACCAACAACCATGTCATCAGCGAAGGCCGCGAATATTATGCAGAACTGGCCAACGGTACCGTGCTGCAAGCGCAGCTCATCAGTGCCGATTCTTTTTCCGACCTTGCCGTTCTGAAGGTGGAAGGTGAAGTTCCTGCAGTCGCAAAGCTTGGCAATTCCGACCTGCTGAAAGCGGGAGAGACTGCCATTGCTATCGGTTCTCCGCTGGGAAATTTTAAAAACACTGTCACCGTCGGGGTCATCAGCGCTACCGGACGGTTTCTGGAATCCTCCAACGGATACCAGATGGAAAACCTGATCCAGACCGACACTGCCATCAACCAGGGAAATTCCGGCGGACCGCTGGTCAATCTTGCCGGAGAAGTAATTGGGATCAACGTCATGATCGTCCGCGGCTCCAGCTACTCATCCGCCACCGCCGAAGGACTGGGATTCGCGATCCCTTCCAATACCGCAAAACTTATCAGCGACCAGATCATTCAGAACGGCGCTTTCAGCCGTCCGGTCCTTGGCATCCGCTGGACGGAAATTACCGCCCGCATGGCACGGGCTTACCAGCTCCCGACCGATTCCGGTGTTTACATTATGGACCTGACCTCAGGCGGGCCGGCAGAAAAGGCAGGGCTGCAGGTTGATGACATCATCATCCGCATCGGTGACTATACCATCGCGGAGAACGGATCTTTCTATAACTGTCTTTTCAAATACAGCCCGGGAGATACCGTTGAAGTCGAAGTCTACCGCGGAACCTCGAAACGGACTTTCACTGTCACACTTGCCGGTGATGCGGATACGGCAGCGGTTACAAGACTATAGGTTAAATAAGAAATAAGAAATAAGAAATTAGAAATTAGAAATCCAGTGTTATTTCGTTCAAACAAGTTTCAAATCTTTTGTATTCTGTCAGTCCTCAGCGGGCTGACAGCGCTTTTTTTTACCTTTTCCGAGCCTTCCGAGGCGAAAAACGCCGTTTTTGCCGGGTACTCCCTCAGTCGCTGGCTGCTGGGGATCGGCACGGCAGCGCTTACCGCATTCTTCCTATGCCTGTTGATTCGGGAAAGACAAAGCAAAGGCTCTGTTTCAGATGACATTTATCGATATCTCAAGCAGGGTGACCGGGCTTATTTTGCTTTTCTTGCTTCTCTGTTCGGATTGTTCCTGAGCCTATGGAGTTTCCGCTTTTCCTGGCTTTTTGTCCCCCGAAACCTGCGCCCGCAGCTGCTGTGGTTTGCCTTCATCTTTCTGGCTGCTTCGATCCTGCTTTTCATCAACTTTCGGGATGCGTTTAAAACCGGGAATGTATGGGAAAAATACCGTCTGTTTCCACGTTTGCAGGATCTGAACAAGACACAGAAAAAATCACTGCCGATCCTGTTCATCATCAGCCTGATTTATATCGCAGTTCTGATGCCCTCCAACATCAACGGCACCCGTGATCTCAAAGATTTTCAGGCCTATGGCGGAGATGAAGTGGTGATTTACCCGATCCTGCAAGCCGTATCAGATCCGGGAAACACCTACAGCGAATGGCTTTATCACCACTATATCCATGAAGATTACCATTACGGTTATCCCTTTTACGCGATTTCTTATGCCGTGCTGCTGCCTTATCGGCTGATCCTCGGACCGGATTATCTGCAGCGAATTGACCTGACTGTCCCGACTTTGCGTGTGATGGTTTCAGTGATCCCGCTGATGCTGGGCTGTTTGATCCTGACCTACCTGACTACACGCTTCGAACATCCGCTGCTGAGTACAGCGGTCTACATTTTTCTGCTGACAGCGCCGGGATCCCTGCAGAACAACCAGGGCTTCTGGCACCCGGACGGGCTCAATTTGCTGTTTGTCTGCGCAGCCCTTTATTTCCTGCAGCGGGACCGGCTGCGATTCGGCCGGAATTTTTATCTCTGTGCCTTTTTTGTCGGGCTTTCCGCTGCCATCCGGCTGTTTGGATTTTTCTTCTTCCTGGCAGTGTTTGTCTGTCTGGCAACCGGCGTGATCTCAAAAAGGCTTGATCTGCACAAAGCAATCGCAAAAGGATTTCTCTTTATCCTGGTGATGGGCGGCACGATTCTTTGGAGCAGTCCGTTCCTGTTCCGCGCAGATGCACGGCAGAACATGATCGCCATCCTCACGGAAAAAACCGGCGAGATGAGCAGCGGGTATAATGCGGATTTCAGTGACCCGAAAAACGATTACCGCCCCGGCTGGGATGCCTGGTATCCGGCTTTTGAAGATCATTTCACAGAGATGTTCTGTTTCTTCTTCCTGATCATTTCCCTGCTCACCGCCTGCTTTGCCGGACGGGAACAGTGGACCTTCCGCATTATTTTCCTCTGGTGGATCGTGGTAGCAGTTTATCTAATCTGGTTCGTGGCAGTCAAGTCAACGCAATATGTCCTGCCAATGATGCTGCCACTGATGAGCTGTATCTTCGCCCTGCCCCGGGCATTGCGTGATATTTCTAATAAATACATCCGCCTCTCCGCATGGATCCTCGCTGTCGGGATCTTCACCGCACAGCTCATCATCAATCTTATCAAAATCGCTCCCCGATTTCAATAAATTTCTCATAATAAAGAAAACAGGTTCCGTACCACAACATGCATGACACGGAACCCTACACTCATCTGACTAATTGTTATTGTTTATTCCGGTTTGTTTTCTTCATTGTTTTCTTCACTTGCGGAAGACTCCACAACGACTTCCGGCTGTTCGTCCACTTTTTCGCATTCATCCGGACCGACTGCATTCTTCACTTTTTCCACAAATTCTTCCGCTGCATTTTCGACCTGGTTCACCGTGTTCTTCACTTTTTTCTTCCCCAGCTGCGGGCCACTGAAGCTGAAGCGATATCCCATGATGAAAACAAGTCCCATGATCAACGCCACCGGCCAGAAGAAGGCACACAGCAGCAGGACCGCCAGCCAGATCGGAATATCCAGGAACACTTCGCCGGAACTCTTCTTCACCACGAAAGTGTTCAATGAGAGGAAGTCCCAGCAGCTTTTGAAGAAATTGGCGCCGGCTTCTTTCATCTCATCAACCGGGATGTTGAAGCTGCCCTTCGGATTGCGGTTCACATTTTCCTGTGGCTGTTCCTGAGAAGCATTGTTTTTATCCTTTTCCAGATAAATGGCGGCATCAACAGCATCCCAGTTGCTGGCTTCCAGCGCTTCTTTGGCTTTTTCATAGCTCACCCCAAAGGTGTTGACAAGCTTTTCTACGAGTTCAAAATTCTTTTCCATGATTTACTCCTTATTCTCCGGGGGAAACCCCGTTTGCTTTTGTATGTTATTTATCTTACAACATCAAGATAAGAAGAGCCTGAGGGAAAGATTAGAAAAAGATTATAAAAAGTTAGAAAACAAAAAACCGATCGATCTGACCGGTTCTTGTTCAGGCACCTCCAATGGAATTCGAATCCATGTTGTAGCCTTGAGAGGGCTATGTCCTGGGCCGCTAGACGATGGAGGCTCATAACGGAATTAGTATATCATGGTTTTTCTGCACAGAGACAAAAAGTATGACTTCCGAAAAGATCAGTGATAAAGTAAACCTCTAAAAACATAATTTTTTCTTTGTCCCGAGGAGAATCAGAGAACAAATTCTCTGATTCTCCTTGGGAGGTTTCCGGGGGCTGCCGCCCCCATACCCCCGCCCGGTAGTTTTTAGAAATGCCCTAAAGTCCCCTGATCTCCGGGTTAGAAGGCCTGTCCCTGAATCATCAGTTTTTTTCGCAGAAGGCGGCTCATGGCATTGAATTCAATGGCATCCCGAAGCTCCGGCTGGCGGGGACGCGGAAACGGTACTTTGATCTCTTCCTGAATTCGGGCGGGGCGTCCGGAATAGATCAGGATCCGGTCAGCAAGCAGGATCGCCTCTGAAATGGAATGCGTCACCATCAAAACCGTGGCATCGATCTGTTCCCGGAAACTCATCAGTTCAAGGGAAATCTGTTCCCGGGTCATGGCATCCAGCGAACCCAGCGGTTCATCCATCAGCAGCAGTTCCGGTTTTTGGATCAGTGCCCGGGCAATGGCGACCCGCTGAGCCATCCCTCCGGAAAGATTATTCGGCCATTCATCTGCAAAGTCCTGCAAACCGATTATATCCAGCCATCGTTTGGCCTCTGCCAGTGCATCTTTCCGGGATGCGCCATGGATCAGCAGCGGCAGCGCGACATTTTCCGCAGTACGAAGCCAGGGGAGCAGGTTGGAATTCTGAAAAACGATCGCCCGCGGATCCGGTTCCCTGCCGGACGGATAAATCAGCTTGCCGGCAGTCGGCTCCAGCAGGCCGCCCAGGATGCGGACAAGCGTGCTTTTTCCGGAACCGGAGGGACCGATGATGCAGACAAATTCTTTTCTGTAAAGCTTCAGGCTGATGTCATCCAATACATGGAGCTGCCCTTCTTTTGAAGGGAAAGTCTTTCGTATATGGTCAGCTTCCAGCAGAATATCACTTTCCATCTATGAAACATCCTTATTGGACGAAGTCATTTGTATAAACTTTCGAAACTTCCGTGCTGCTGGAAATCATGCCCATGTTCTGCAAAACGGCAACCATGTTCTCCCACGCTTCCGGATCTGAGAAACCGAAACCCAGCGGACCGTCATCAAAATAATCAGCAGTGGCCAGCAGCACCTGCATCTGAAGCTCCGGATCTTCCGCATCGGCCAGTCCGTCAACATAAAGCTTGCATATTTCATATGCTTCTTCAGGATTTTCAAAAGTCCAGCGAATGGATTTCACGAAGGCACGGACCATGCGGCCAACCAGATCCGGATTTTCCTTGATCATCGTCTCGTTGGTGATCATGCCGTTGCCAACCATTTTGGTCATATCCGCAGCAGAGAAAAGAACCGTATCATAACCGAGCGCTTTGAGTTGGACCGGTTCATTGACGGTATAAACAACAGCTGCATCGATCCGCCCGGTGACCAACAGTTCCGCCTGGGCATACCCGACCGACTCCAACTTGAGATCGCTGTCTTTCATACCGGAAAGACCCAGCATAGCTTCCAGCCCGATGTAGGAAGCTCCGCTCAGCATCGGGATACCGACGCGCTTCCCCTTCAAATCTTCCATAGATCCAATACCGCTTTCCTTTAGCGCAACGATACCGACCGGGTAATTCTGATACCAGTTGGTAATATAAACGAGGGGCAGACCCTGTTCCCGTCCCAGCAGGACCTGTTCACCGGAGCAGATACCGAAGGGCAGCCGGCCCGCACCGACCAATGCCACGACATCGGTCTCCATGCTGTGATCAAGGGACAGGTCAATGTTTTCTTCCGCGAAGAAACCCTTCTCCAAACCGACATAAAGCGGGGCGAACTGTACATTCGGGACATAACCGCAGGGCAGTGTCACCTGGTCCGGCTCTGCGGAGCAGATGGCTGCCACTGTCAACAAAAGGACGATAACGATGGATGAGATGATTTTTTTCATAAATAACTCCTAATAATAGGTTTCAGGTTTCAGGTGTCAGGTGTCAGAAAAGGGAGATCGTTCATTTTCATTTCACTTTTTACCTTTTCCTTTAGCCGGTGACCAGCGTAAATCGGTAATTTTTTCGTGCTATCGGACTGACCACTGGCCACTAATCACTGGCCACCGACCACTTGAGTAACTTCTTCTCCAACAGGAGAACGACACCATAAAGGCCAAGCGCGATAGCCATCAGCATGATCAGCGCAACAAAAACAAGCGCCGTGTCATATTGTCCGCGCCCGATGTTAATGAGATAGCCAAGCCCTGCATCCGCACCGGAAAGCTCACCGACCACAGCCCCGATGACAGAGAGCGTAGCGCTGATGCGCAGTCCGCCTAAAAGGACGGGAAGAATACCCGGAAATTCCAGATAAACCAACCGCGCCCACCTTCCTGCTTTCATGGAGGTAAAGAGGTCATTCATGTTCTTTTCCAGTTCACGGTATCCGACAAGAATATTGATAAGCAAAGGAAAAAACACTGTCAGTGCGCAGATGACGATCTTCGGTCGAATTCCTGAGCCGAACCAGATGATCAGCAGCGGAGCAATGGCAGCCAGCGGCACTGCCTGGCTCACAACCACATAAGGGAAGATGATCTTTTCGGCTACCGGAGAGTGGGCAAGAAAATACCCGGCGATGAGTGCGAAAGCTGTGCCGATCAGGAGTCCGGACAAAACCTCGCTGAAAGTCACCCAGACATGCGGCCAGAGCAGGCCGGTCCGTGAAGCGGACACAAAACGTTCTGCGATCCGTGAAGGTGAGGGAAGGATAAAAGCAGGATAATTGCCAAGCCTGACAGCCAGCTCCCACACCCCCAGTCCGCAGAAGATCGACAGCGGAGGGATGAGCTTTGTTATGTTAAATTTGTTGCCTGACAGATCGTCTTTTCGCATTTGACGCCTCATGTATCCTGCCGAGTCTTTTACCGGCTCACTGATACAAAATAAAAGACCCCGAAATCCATCGGGGCTTTTATAACAAGGAGGTGTCACTTCTTTCATCCGGACTATACCGTCGGTTCCGGAATCTCACCGGATCAGCTTTCGCTCGCGGACTTTACCGCCGATCGGGAATTGGCTCTCGCCTCACCCTGCCCCGAAGTATTCAAATTTAAGTTGATTTTAAGACGATTTTTCTGATCTGTCAACTTTGGACAGGATAATTATGCATATTGCAATGACTGGAGCTAAGCCAGAGAAGAGCCAGTCCTTCCGGCTTATGATCACTCAACGATCCCATAGAATTGCGGCAGTTTATTGACCGGAGCCGGGCTGATCCGATGGGCAGCATGCAGGCGCAGACGGGCATAGGCAAGCGTTTCTTCATCATGCGCATGAACCGTGAAGAGCGGGTCTCCCTCATAAATTTGATCACCGACCTTGTGATGAATCTCAATGCCGACACGGTAATCAATGGGATCGGTCTTCTGATGACGCCCGCCGCCCAGTTCCACACCGGTCTCACCGACTTCCTGCGCATCGATCGCTGCGACAAAGCCGTCTTCAGGAGCCTCACAGACCTCAACAAAGGGAGCTTCCGGGAATTTGGATGTATCATCGAGATAGGACACATCGCCGCTTTGTGCCGCGATCATTTCCTTCAGCTTTTCGAAAGCCCGCCCGCTTGTCAGTGCATCTTCCGCCATCTTTTTGCCTTCCTCAAAGGTTTTGGCTTTAGAGGCCATTTGCAGCAGCTGAGCTGAGGAGTCGATGCAGTGTTCATAGAGATCCGGGGCGGCAGGTTCGCCTTTGAGCATGGAAACAGCTTCTTTAACCTCGAGAATGTTGCCGACCATATAGCCCAGCGGTTGATTCATGTCCGAAAGCTCCGCCCGCATGATGCGTCCGTTGTAACGCCCGATGCTGCACATCAGCTTTGCCAGAGATTTGGCATCCTCAATGGTCTTCATGAAAGCGCCCTTGCCGACTTTGACATCCAACAGGATAGCATTGGTGCTGACAGCCAGTTTCTTGGACATAATGGAAGAAGCGATCAGCGCCTGAGAAGGTACGGTCCCGGTGACATCCCGCAGGGCATACATTTTCCCGTCTGCAGGGGCCAGATGCTTTGATTGGCCGGAAATCACAGAGCCGATGCGCTGCAGTTGGCTGAGGAATTCTTCTTTGGAGAGGTCAATGCGCATCCCGGGAATGGATTCCAGTTTATCGATCGTACCGCCGGAAAAACCAAGTCCCCGCCCGGACATCTTGGCAACAGCCACACCACAGGAGGAAACGATCGGCTGGACAATGAGCGTTGTCTTGTCTCCGACTCCACCGGTGGAGTGTTTATCCACGGAAAACGCCGCATGTTCACTGAGGTTCAGCGTTTCACCGGAGTGTGCCATCGCCATGGTCATCTGACTGATTTCTTCTTCATCCATGCCGTTCAGCAGGATCGCCATTGCCAGCGCAGAAGCCTGGTAATCCGGAATATCACCGGATGTGTAGTTCGAGATAAAGTACTCAATTTCCTGCTGAGAAAGCTTCTCTTTGTCGCGCTTTTTACAGATGATTTCTACCATGTTCATAAGGCACCTCCGATTTCAGGTAAAAAGTAAAAAATACTGAAGACGCTGCGCATCTTTTATGGGAACCTCTAAAAGCATCAATTTTTCTCTGATGCTCCCATACCCCCGCCCGGGAGTTTTTAAAGGTGCCCTTATTTTTTGTTGATGATTTCTATCTCGCTCTCCGGCTGAGGGATCTCAAACCAGATCGATTTGTCGTAACCGGCGGAATCCGCTTCCGCGAGCTGCGCAGTAATGAGCGCTTTTTCCTCATGACAGCGCCATTCATAGGCACTGTTGATTCCGGAAATCACCGGACTGAGAATTGCACCTTCCATCTCAGGATCAGCGCAAAATGCTTTCATTGTTTCATTGGGCTCAACCGAAAAATCCAGCTTTTCCGCACAGTTGGTCTTCCCGTCGATCCGGCAGGCATAAACTTTCCCATCCATACAGCGTTTGGCGATAAAGGTGTTCTGTATATCCTGATCCTGAATCAGAAACGTGATCTGGACCCTTCGCCGGAACTCATCATTTTCAATAGCAGCTACGTTTTCCGGCTGACTTTCCGTATTTGCTGAAGCCGCACAGCGCACCCACGGATCATCAGACAAAAACAGCAGCGGATCGGCCTCTTTCACAGCCGGTATAACAGCTGTCTTTGTAAGCCTTTTTTCCGGGACAGCGGAAGGCCGCATGATATAATTTGCCGCCCGTATTCCGCAGCCGCAGAGCAAAAAACAAAGGATAACTGTGAAAAGTATAAGTCTTCTCATTTTACATTTTACTTTGTACTTTACACGCTACTCCCACTCGTCCGGGTCATAGTAGCGCAGCTTCTTCGGTTCATCCCGTCGGGTAGAAGGTCCACTTCCGCCTTTCGGAGTTTTCGGCGCTTTGGTCGGAATGCGAACTTTCGGTTCCGGGATCACAGTGCTCAGGATCTCTCCGAGGTTTTTCAATACAGCGCTGCGGTTCTGTTCCTGCGTACGGAACTCCCTGGAAACGATCATCAGCTCGTCATTGCTGTTAATGCGGCTGCCAAAATTCTGACGCAGCCGTTCTTTTGCACCGGAACGCAGTCCTACACATTCATTATAGCGGAAACGAAGCAAAACAGCGGTAGCAACTTTGTTTACATTTTGTCCCCCCGGACCGCCGGACTGGACCATGGAAAAGCTCAGCAGCCGCTCATCTACGGAAAGCTCCGGAGTAAGTTCGATCATTGCCATTGTCCGCCCCGTTCGTCTGAATCTTCGTCGGAACCTCCCGGCGGCATACCCGGCGTACCCGGTCCGTATTCATAGATATCTGACCAGGCTTCGTAATGGGTATCAAAACGGTCCTGAATATGAATATAGCCATTTTCATAGACAGTTCGATAGATCGTCACATCCGCACCGTCGATCCCCCAATCCACCTGTTCCACGTAACCACTTGGCAGGTTGGGATTCTCATTATAAACCGGTTCTCCCTCCGGGACCACGTTGGTCAGCCCGGTGCTGGTATATTCCACATATCGGTTGACATCTGTGCTGTAAAACCGCCATTGCAGCTGGAACAGGTTGAGATCCGGCTGGGTCTCCATCAGGATCCAGTAAGGCGTATCGTTGGTGAATTTCAGATCCAACACCGGCAGATAGACAGAAGCATCCAGACCCGCCAGTCCCGGATCCAGCTGTCGGTTTGCCAGCCGTTCATAATAATAAACCCGGTAGCCGTGGGCATGACGTTCGTTGATCTCCAACCCATAGTTGAAAGCTGCCCGGAAAAGCGTGGTGGAAACCTGGCACAGCCCACCGCCAACATCCTGAACAGTCTGGTCGCCGAAGATCACAGAAGATTCAGCATATCCGGTCTCTTTGGAAACCTCACCGACTGCGTCCGCCATCGAGAATGTCTCCCCCGGAGCGATCAACACACCGTTCAATTTGGCGGCCCCGACCTGAATGTTCTGAATGCGGGCATCATCGGAATAGAAGAAATAGGTGTTTTCCGTATGGACCAGTTCCCGTATGCCCAGTTCTTCCGGGTTGATGTTATCGCTGACTTTTGGTTCGATGATGTTCAGCGCAACTTCCGCCTGATTAGCGCCGGCACGAATGGAGTCGGCAATGTTTTCAAGAGACTTTTCAATGTCGATCTCTTTCCCTGTCTCCGCATGTTGGATCAGCCGCAGCGAACGGGTCGCGTCATCAAAATCGAATTTGGCATCAACGGCCTGCCTATGAACATCATTACCAATTTCCAGCAGCCGTGAATAGAAAGGGTCGACCTTCGGCGTCATTTCAATGGTCAGATTGCCGTCAGTCATGACCGGTTCGAAATCGATCATCCCGGCCAGTACATCGGCAGGGATCGAACCGGCAGAGAGAACACCCCGCTCATCGTTGGTGTAAAGCACAAAATCACGGCTGAGCAGATCGTCCAGAACCTGTTTTTGTTCTCCCATATTGGCTTCTGTCGGTTCCAGAACCGTAACCGGCAGCTCGATCTCAGCCGATTGAAGGTTCTGTGCATAGATCTGCAAAAGCGTCATTGTCGTCTGACGGTCCAGCATCCTCCCGCTTTTTCCGGGAACGATCACAACTTCGGATCCCTGAAAGACGATAGATGGATCTTCCATGGGAGTATCGATTTCTTCAGCAATTTTGGTGATGTAACTGAAGGCGACCCGTTCATCAAAAAGGAAAACCGGTTGGATGGTCACACCATGCAGCAAAGCGGAGATTTGAGTCGTGATCTGGTCCAGCAGACCACCGGACCTGCCGATGTTATAAGCTGTTTCCGTCATTTTATCGGACTGCGGGTGAAAACCAAGCTCCTGTGCCGTGGCTTGCCAGGATTTATCCTGCCAGGTAAAACGGAAGGAGGATTCGAATGGATAGCGCAGCTCCAGCTCCAGTTTTTCCGCTGCCTGCTGACGGGTCAACCCTCCGACAAGCACGTTATCAACAGAAACGCCGCGGTAGATCCGGTCACGGAAGCCGGTTTGATAGGCATAGACAGCTGCGGCAAACAGCAGAAATCCGGTAAGGAGTCCTCCGAAGACGATAAAAATCACCCGTGCAAAGGTGTTGGAATGCGAATTACTTTTTTCCATGGTTAAGAGTGTATCACAAATTCAGGGATTCGGGAACAGGGTTCAGGCTGCAGAAAGAAACGAACAAAATACGATAATTCTCCGTTATAATTACCTTGAGAACGTTGAAAATACGCTCCTGATTGGAATGACCTGCGAACAGGTCTGATGAGATATTATCAGACCGATTGGCGGGTAATTCCGTCAAATTCCGCCAAACCCTTCCGGCAAATGGATTGTCGAAAAGGAGGCGGTGATCAGAAGGAAGATAATGGAAGTCGTAAAAACAATAACCGTCAAGTTCAAGCGACCTGACGGTACTATTATTGTTTTGACCTTCTCAATCAAGGTCAAGCGATAACTAATCATCTTTCAGGTGAGAGTGTGACAGCACTCTCACCTCTTTCCTGATTACATTTTATACTACGTTTATAAATTTGTCAAGACAGAGAATGCGGGCGTCGAATGATTCGAAAAATATTCAGGGAGATATTCAGAAAAGAAAACCTTAGTGACTTTCTATATATCATCCTGGGCTGCATCGTCCAGGCGATCGGGATGGCGGTCTTCATGGTTCCCGCAAAGCTTGTCAGCGGCGGCATTTCCGGACTGGCACAAGTGATCAATTATAAAACCGGGTGGCCGATCGGTGTCATGACGCTGCTCGGCAACATTCCGGTGATGATCATCGGGTGGAAATATCTCGGACGGCTGCATTTTGCAGTCCGCACGTTGACGGCTGTCTTCCTTTTTTCCGTTTTTACCGATATTATCTACTATATTTTTCCAAATCCGACCCTGACAGGCGACCTTTTCCTGAACACCGTTTTCGGAGCCGTTCTCATGGGCATCGGATTCGGCCTGGTTTATCTGGGCAGCGGAACCAGCGGCGGAACAGACATCATCGGACGCATTCTCAATCAACGGCTGGGGATCTCTCTGTCGAATTCCTATCTGATCTGCGACACACTGCCGATCATCCTCGGAGCAATCTTTTTTGGCTGGGAACTGGCGCTTTATGCCCTGATCGCGGTCTATATCAGCGGGAAAGCAGCGGAAGTTGTTTCAGAAGGAAACAGCTCCTTCCGTCAGGTTTATATCATCAGCGATGCCTACCAGGAAATTTCCCAACAGATCATGGAACAGATGGACCACGGTGTGACCATCATGCACGGAGCGGGCGGGTATTCCGGACGGGAGAAAGAGATCCTTTACTGTGTGATCTACCGCGGTGAAGTCAACACCATGAAGAAACTGGTCGCAGAAGCCGATCCCAAGGCGTTCATGATCGTCGGCCAGGTGAATGAAGTCCTCGGAGAAGGGTTCATGAACATGAGATATGTGAAATAAGGTTTTAGGTTTTAGGTTTCAGGTGGCAGGCTTTTCTATATCGAAGAATCAGGAAAGCTGCCGTCAGGACTGTGATCGCAGCGCCTGCCGTCAAGCCGATGGTATAGGGTTGATCCGGATGATTGGCCACGACTTTGATGCTCAAATCCGTGTAGGTGTATGGGAACCCTTTGACAGCCTCTGTCACTTTCCAGACATTCAGATGTTTCCACAATTCAAAACAGGTCGGAATGATTCCGACTGTCAGCAATCCATTTCCCCATTTTCCATATTCTTTTTCCGACAAAAACGTCTGCAAGGCAGCAATCCCGGCGATAAGAATAAAGATAAAGGGAAGCAGCAGAAAACGGGAGCTCACCCGTTCTCCTGAAAACAACGGAATGCGGAAAAAACGCATAACCGTGTAAACATTACGGATGGAAAACAAACCCAGCACAGCCACCGGACAGATCAGTGACGGGAAACCAAATTTTCTCTTCCGCACCAACAGCCACGCGGCCAAAGACAGTCCGATCAGCAGCAGTCCCGCGATCCCGGTATAAATGTCAAACTCCCACCAGCCAAGAACAGCCCCGGTTTTTGCCTGATTCAGCGAATCCTCCGGATGTATGATCCTGATAAATGCATTGAGGATCTGTATCGGTGTACGGTATCCGCCCAGAAAATCGTCATCAAAAGCACCCATTTGCATAGCAGGAGGAATGACCCGCACGGCGGAAAGCAGACCCGCAGCGATTCCGGAGCGCAGAATGGGGAGCAGCAATTTCCAATTGGATATTGCTGTGAAACCTAAGAAGATCACGCACCAGACAAATTGATGAAAAGAGCCCTGCAGAAAGATAAAGAAGAGCAGGAAAGCCATTTTCGTCTCCCATGCAGCACCACGGTCCCCGTCAATGAGAGCAAATACCAGTTCCGCAAACCAGCTCAGCAGAAACGCCCCGCCCCAGGTGACATGGCCCACCGCATAATGGGAGAGCATATGCCCGTTGAAAAAATAAAGCAGGACGATCCATGTAAAGGAGAGCAGGGAAAGGGAGAAGCGTTTCTTCAGCCGCAGCAGCCCCCAATAACCCAGTCCGATCATCAGCCAGGTGTGAACAAGGACAAAGGTGCCGACCGGCATCCAGCGCAGCAGCAGAACCTGTGGACTGAGTATGATATCGGGAAGGGCCATATAGCGATCCGTTACCCCGCGCAAAGCGGAGGAATCCGGCATATGCAGCGGCAGCTGCCCTTTGGTTACGGCATCCTTCATGAAAGCAAGCCTCGGCGCGTTGACTTCCGCCCAGTCATGAAAGTCAAAGGGGATCCCGCCCCAATTCAGGAAAATTCCCCATCCGATGAGAACGACAATAAACAGCATTGTCAAATAAAAGAGGCAAAGACGATTTTGCTTCTTTTCCCAAACCGGATCAGTAAAAAAACTGTAACAGAATTTCATAAATTATGCCCTTTCACCTTTTTCATTGTACCAATAACATCAATACTTTTCGTGTTCCGGCTCCCGATTTCTGATTTAATAAGCAAGGCATTTTCTGCTTGACATCAAAAATGTTTCGGCTAAAATAATATCAAATATTAAATTAGACGCTTTTTTTAATCGGAAAGAGGGAAATACTATGTATATAACCCGTCATGCAGAGGAAACGATTGACCAACTGTCAAAACAGTTTGGCGCTGTTTTGGTAACAGGTCCGCGTCAGTCAGGCAAAACCACCATGCTTTCAAAAAAACTCAATAGCATCAGCTATATAAGCCTGGACGACAACATCATAAGAACTGCGGCGATTGAAAACACAAACACATTTCTGAAGGATAACCCTCCGCCATTGTTTTTGGATGAAGTACAAAAGGCGCCTGAACTCTTTCCTCAAATAAAAATCAGTCTTGACTCAAGCCATAAAAAAGGACAATTCTTCCTTTCAGGTTCTCAACAATTCAAAATGATGAAACATGTCAGTGAATCATTGGCCGGACGTGTCGGTATTTTGAATTTGCTGGGTTTTTCATTGCGGGAAACATCCGGAGTAATGAACAGAAATTCATTTATTCCCACTGAAGATTATTTTTCAGAGCGTAGTAAAGAAGCCGGAAATCTAGATTATGATGGAGTCTGGAGCAGAATATGGAGAGGTTCCATGCCTGAATTGTGTACCAATCCGGACTATAACTGGCAGATGTTTTACGGTTCTTACATGACTACCTATATTGAAAGAGACGTAAGGGATCTGGCTCAAGTGGGAGACGAATTAAAATTCTCCCGCTTTATGTCAGTAATGGCTGCCAGAAATGGACAATTGCTGAATTTACAGTCCGCAGCCAACGACGTGGGCATCAGTCAGCCCACCGCATCCAGATGGCTTTCTATCCTGATTGCTTCGCATATCGTTTATCTGCTGCAGCCTTTTTCTAACAACCGTACAAGTCGGGCTATAAAAACTCCAAAGGTTTATTTTCTTGATACCGGCTTAGCTGCTTATCTTTGCAGATGGAACACCGTCGAGACCCTAAAACATGGGGCTATGGCAGGAGAATTTTTTGAGGCGTTTGTGTTGTCAGAAATCATAAAAAGCTACTATAACCGGGGAATACTGGAACCGCCATTATATTTCTACAGAGATAAAGACCAAAAAGAAATTGATATTATCATCGAGGAAAACGGAATCCTTTATCCATTGGAAATCAAAAAACATGCTGATCCCGGGGTTCATGATTTCGATAATCTGAAAATAGTTGATCGCTTTGGTGTGCGCGGTTCCGGTGGTGTGATCTGTATGTATGATCGTCTGCTGACGATGAGCGGTCAGGATAGAGTGATTCCTGTCAATTATTTATAAAAGGGACTCCATCATAAGATTTTCGTCTTTTGATTTCTTATTCCGGATTTTCCTCTATACTTAACCGGGAAACAAGGATAGAAACAGAGGTGTACATGAACGTTTATCAGGATCTTCTCGACGGAAAAAGCAAACTGGCTCTGGTCGGTCTGGGTTATGTCGGCATGCCGATCGCGGTGGCCTTTGCGAAAAAGGTGCCGGTTGTCGGGTTCGACCTGAACCGGACGAAGATCGAACGCTACAAAGCCGGCTTTGACCCGACCGGAGAGGTCGGTGATGAGGCGATCCGGGAAACAAGCGTTGAATTCACCTCTGATGAGACTCGTCTGCGGGAAGCCTCTTTCATCATTATTGCCGTCCCGACACCCATTAATTCCGATAAAACGCCGGACCTTGCCCCGGTAGAAGGCGCCAGTGAAGTCGTCGGACGCAATCTGACGAAGGGCGCCATCGTGGTTTATGAATCCACGGTCTATCCCGGCGTCACCGAAGATATCTGCATCCCGATCCTGGAAAAGGAATCCGGGCTGAAATGCGGTGAGGACTTTTTCATCGGCTATTCCCCTGAGCGCATCAATCCCGGAGACAAGGCCCACCGGCTGGAAAACATCAAAAAGATCGTTTCCGGTATGAATGAAGAGACGCTGGACGAGATCGCCAAGGTTTATGAAATGGTCATCAAAGCCGGAGTACACCGGGCCTCTTCCATCAAAGTCGCCGAAGCAGCCAAGGTGGTGGAAAACAGCCAGCGGGATATCAACATCGCCTTTATGAACGAGCTGGCGATGGTCTTTGACCGCATGGACATCGACACACGGGAAGTGATCGAGGCTATGAACACCAAATGGAATGCACTGGGTTTTTATCCCGGACTGGTCGGCGGTCACTGCATCGGGGTCGATCCCTATTATTTTGTCTATGAAGCAGAAAAGCTCGGTTATCACAGCCAGATCATCCTGGCCGGGCGCAAGATCAATGATGACATGGCCAATTATGTGGCGGAGGCCATCATCAAACAACTGGTGCTGGCCAACAAAAAGGTCAGGCAGGCGAAGGTGCTGATTTTAGGCATTACCTTCAAGGAAAACTGTCCGGATACCCGCAATTCCAAAGTCTATGACATCATCCTGCGCCTGAAGGAATTCGGAATCGAGCCGCTGGTCTCGGACCCCTGGGCCGATCCCGCAGACGCAAAGCGGGAATACGGGGTGGAACTGATCGACTGGAGAGAAGTTCGCGATGCGGACTGCGTGGTCTTCGCCGTAGCACATGACTGTTTTAAAGCCATCACCCGTGAACAGCTCGACAAACTTTTCAAAACAGCCGAAAATGAGCAGAAAGTCGTCATCGACATCAAATCGATCCTGCCCCGGGAAGACTACACTTCGGAAGAGTACCGCTTCTGGCGCCTGTGAAAAAGGTGAGCCTCGCTAATGTGAGTGAGTCGTAATATGAGCCGTAAGGCAGGCGGGGTGTGGGGCTGCAAGCCCCACAATATCCGGTGCGGGAAGGAATATGGACTGGTAAGGTGCCTTTACTCCCGCGCCTTGCGAAGCAATCTGATCTAATTGCAAACTTTACAATTAAAGTGAACTTGTATAGTAGGAAAAAGAAGAATATAAACGCCGCAAAAGAGGCCGATTGGTCTCTTTTATATTTATAAGGTATTATCCATGAGGACAGTTCCGCTGTGTGGAACTGTCCTTGTAAACGTAAAAATCGATCAGTTTTTTTATAAACTGTCAATATCGTTGAAAGCTTCTGCCAGGATCGCTTCGGGATCAGCGCCGACAAGGTCCAGTTTTTCGGCCTTGATATAAAAGGTTTCCGGAATCTCGAAGAAAGTCTGCATCACTTCTTTTACATATCCGTACCCGTATGCATCACTGATGATCGGACCGCCGGCGGTGGTCAGATAATAGAGCCTCTTCGCCCTGCATAGTGTCTGCGGCAGATCCTGATCGTTGTAGAAAAAGGTCAGCCCAACCACGCAGATCTGCTCGATATAACGTTTGAGCGCCGATGGGAAGGAGAGATCCCAATAAGGCGCCGCGATCACAATGGTATCCGCGGCAGCAAAATCCTTTGCGGGACCGAACATCGGATCGGAAAAATCATTCTTCCCGGCAAGTTCCGTCCTGCGGTTGATAAACGCCTCGTCTACCTTCGGCAGGTCCATCTCCCAAAGGCGGAGTTCTTTCACATCGGAGTCATCCAGCCGGGAAATCAAATGGTCAGCCAGACGTTTGGTTCGGGACTCTCCCCGCACACAGGCATTGAGAAAAAGAATCATAACCTTCTCCTCGTATTATTCGTAACATTCCTTCTTCAGCACGCCGATGTAAGGCAGATTGCGGTAGTGGTCCGCATAGTCCAAGCCGTAGCCCACAACGAACTCGTTGGGAATGCGAAAACCGAGATAATCCGCCTGAAAGGCATTCGATTGACGGCCTTCCTTTTCCAGCAGGCAGACGGTTTTGAAGGAAACCGGACGGCGGGCGCCGAAGAAGTCCTTCAGGTAATTCAGCGTCAGACCGGAATCGATGATGTCTTCCACCAAAAGGACATGCCGTCCGGTGATGTTGGTGTTGATATCTTTGACCAGCCGCACCACACCGGAGCTTTGAGCATCCATGCCGTAGCTGGAGACGGAGATAAAATCCATGTAAATGTCAGTTCGGATGTTCCGGCACAGGTCGGTATAGAAAAAGCTTGCGCCTTTCAAAATACAAACCACGACCGGGTTTTTGTCCTTATATTCGGCGGTGATCTCAGCACCCAACGCCTCGCACCGGGCAGCCAGAGCCTTTTCGGTGTAAAGCACGCGTTCAATATCGTTTTGTTCGTTGGTAATCTTCATAATATCTTTCCAATTATTCATAAATGAGAAATGTTTATAATGAGAAATGAAAAATAAAAGATGGCGCTTCGCGCCGAAAAATTTATAGAAGCCGCGGAGCGGCACAATAATTTCTCATTTTTCATTTCTAATTTCTCATTTTATAAGCTTATCTCTTCCGTGGCTGCGTTCGCTTCTCCCTTCGGCAGCTTTGAAAGAAACGCCTCCACCTGCTCCGGGCAGCGGCCGATGTAGTCTTTCGGGTCAAGGGCTTCGGCGATTTGGTCATGGGTCAGGACAAATTCAGGATCATTGCCCAGTTCATCCAGCAGGTGAGCGGGCAGTCCTTCTTTCATGCGGGCAGTGGCATCCATGGAATGGCGGCGGATGATCTCATGCATCTGCTGACGGTCCCCACCGGCTTTCACCGCGCTCATCAAAAGGTTTTCAGTCGCGATGAAGGGCAGATACTCACGCACATCCCGTTCGATGATCTTTTCATTGACATGCAGCCCGTCGGAGACATTCGCCATCAGGCGGAGAATACCGTCCACAGCCAGAAATGCTTCCGGAATGGAAATGCGGCGGTTGGCGGAATCATCCAGCGTTCGTTCGAACCACTGGACCGAAGCCGTCATCGGGGCATTCAGTGCATCCGCCATGACATAGCGGGCCAGGGAACAAATACGTTCGGAACGCATCGGGTTGCGTTTGTAAGCCATAGCAGAAGAGCCGACCTGTTCTTTCTCGAAGGGTTCCTCCACCTGCCGCATATGCTGCAGCAGCCGGATATCATTGGCAAAGCGGTATGCGCTCTGGGCAACGGAACTCAGCGCGTTCAAAATGCGGCTGTCCAGTTTGCGCGGATAGGTCTGGCCGCAGACATCAAACAGCTCCGTGAAACCAAAAGCAGCAGCAATACGGCGGTTCATTTCGTCTATCTTCCCACTGTCCCCGTTGAACAGGCTCAGAAAACTGGCCTCAGTACCGGTGGTACCGCGGCAGCCAAGAAACTTGATCGCGCGGATGGTGTCATCGATCTCAGCAAGATCCATGACCAGGTCCTGGATCCACAGGCAGGCCCGTTTGCCGACCGTGACCAGCTGCGCCGGCTGCAGATGGGTATAGCCCAGCGTCGGCAGGGCTTTGTATTTGTCCGCAAAGGCGGCCAGATTGGCGATCACCGTCAGCATGGCGCTGCGAACAGAACGCAGCGCATCCCGATAGATGATCAGATCCGCATTATCGGTGACATAACAGCTGGTGGCGCCGAGGTGAATGATCCCTTTCGCATTGGGACACACCAGACCGTAGGCATAAATGTGGGCCATCACATCATGGCGGATCTCTTTTTCCTTCACCCGTTCGGCTTCATAGTCGATGTCGGTGATGTGCGCTTCCAGTTCCGCCACCTGTTCGGCTGTCACGGGCAGTCCCAGCTCTGATTGCGCCCGGGCCAGCTCCACCCAGAGCCTGCGCCAGGTCTGATAGCGGGTATCGGCAGAAAAGAGCTGCTGCATCTGTTTCCCGGCATAGCGGGTGCCGAGCGGCGTTTCGTACGTATCGTGCATCAGTCTCTCACAATGATGGAATCGCGTTCCGGTCCGACGGAAACATAGGTGATCGGGCAGCCAATCTCTTTTTCAAGATATTCGATATAATCCTGACATTCCTTCGGCAGGTCTTCCCATTTCCGTACGCCGGAGATATCGGTCTTCCAACCCGGTACGGTCTTGATGACCGGTTTGGCTTCCGCGAGGTCCGCCGGGAAGGGGAATTCATCGGTCAGTTCGCCGTTTAGCTCATACTGTGTGCAGACCGGGATCTCATCCATATAGGAGAGAATGTCGAGCTTGGTCAGGGCGATGCAGGTCGCCGCCTGCATGCGTGCGCCGTAACGGGTCGCGACGATATCCACCGGGCCGACACGGCGCGGACGTCCGGTTGCTGCGCCATATTCGGCGCCGGCCTCACGCAGTTTTTCAGCCTCTTCACCAAACCATTCCGCAGTGAAAGGACCTTCCCCGACACAGGTAGAATAAGCCTTGACCACACCGATCACGGAATCCAGCTTCAGCCAGGGAGCGCCGGAACCGATGGGCGCATAGGCGGCAATCGGAGACGAGGATGATGTATAGGGGTAAATGCCGAAGTCGATATCCCGCAGGGCGCCGAGCTGGGCTTCAAACAGGATGTTCTTCCCGGCTTTTTCCGCTTCGCGCAGCAGGATACCGGTGTCACAGACATGCGGCAACAATTTTGAACCGTATTCTTCCAGCCAGTCCATCAGTTCATCGACGGTATAGGTTTTGGCGTTATAGACATTTTTGAGCGTCAGGTTTTTCCATTCGACGATGCCTTCCAGACGCTTGCGCAGCTTCGCCATGTCCTTCAGTTCGCCGAACTGAATTGCCTTCTTCTGATATTTATCGCTGTAAACCGGAGCGATCCCGCGTTTGGTGGAGCCGAATTTGGCATCCTTCAGGCGGGCTTCTTCCAGTTCATCCAGATCCCGGTGATACGGGAAGACGATGATGGCGCGGTCACTGATCTTCAGGTTTTCCGGTCCGATCTCCGGTCCCTTGTCTGTCACGTTTTTGATCTCACCGCACAGCGCCTGCGGGTCAATGACAGTGCCGTTTCCAAGCACGTTCACAACGTTTTTTCGGAAGATGCCGGATGGAAGCAGGTGCAGGGCAAATTTTCCGTATTCATTCACCACGGTATGGCCTGCGTTATTCCCACCCTGATAGCGGATAACAACGTCATATTTTTCGGCGATCAGGTCCACCATGCGGCCTTTGCCTTCATCACCCCAGTTTACACCAACAATAGCACTGACTGTCATATTGCCTCCGGATATTCGTTCTTTATTTGTATCTGTTCAGAACCCGGTGACGCATCACAGAATACAGCCCTGCTGTGCCGGCTAAGCGGCAACATCAGTGCAGTCTCCGTGTGCTCCGTCCTGAATAATTACCTTTATTTTTACAACCTTCATTTTACTATAAAAGGTGAAAGGTGAAAACAGCGACGGTTCACAACAGTTATTTTTTTGCCATTTTTTTCACAAGTTACAGAAAATCAGGGTATGATTTTAGGTGCAGAGGATATATGCCGATATTAAGAAAGACTGTCAGCCTTTTTCTCACCCTGTTCCTGTTCTCGTTTGCCGCGTTCATGGCATTCCAGATCATCCCCGGGGATGCTGTCCTTGCCACCCTTGGCACCGAAGCCACACCGGAGCAGATCGCTCAGATGCGCTCCGAACTGGGATATGACAAACCGCTGCTGACACGCTATTGGAACTGGATCTCCGGATTTGTCAGAGGCGATCTCGGCATTTCACTCGGATACCGGATGCCGGTGTCCGAAATCCTGAAGGATAAAATTCCCATTACCGCGGCGCTTTCCGTGCTGGCCTTTCTGCTGGTTGTCATCATCTCCTTCCCGCTCGGGATCCTTTATTCCAAACTGCTGGGCAGTCCACTGAACAGTCTGGTGGTTTCGCTCAACCAGATCATGATGTCCGTCCCACCCTTTTTCATCGGGATCGTCTTCACTTTTGTCTTCGGGATCAGCCTGCGGCTCTTCACCCCGGGAAATTTCATTTCACATACACAGAACCCGGTCCAATTCTGGACCTACCTGTTTTTCCCAGCGCTGGCCATCGCACTGCCGCGTGCCGCTCAGACCATCAAACTGCTGCGCAGCTCGATCCTGACAGAAATGAACAAAGACTATGTCCGTTCCGGGACCAGCCGCGGCAACACCAAAAACCGGCTGCTTTATGTCCATGTGCTGCGGAATGCGCTGATCCCGGTCATCACCTTCCTGGCGATGACCTTCTCCGGCATCGTCGCCGGCAGCATTATTATTGAACAGATTTTTGTCATCCCGGGCATCGGAAGGCTGCTGCTGCTTTCCATCTCCAACCGGGACTATCCCATGGTGCTGAGCATCGTCATGATCATCGCACTGGTGGTGATTTTGATGAACTACCTGGCAGATGTGCTTTGCCAGCTCGTGGATCCGAGGACGAGGAAATAGATATTAGGGTTTAGGGTTTAGGGTTTAGGATTCAGGGAATAGGGAATAGGATATAGGATATAGGGTACAGGTGACGAAGCGGAATTACAACCTCATTTTCGGGATCATCCTTTCGGCATTCGTCGTGATTTTGCTCACGGTGGGTGTGTTCTGGACGCCTTATAACCCGGATGCCATGAACGCGGCGCAGCGCCTGCAGGGACCATCTCCGGAACACATCCTCGGTACAGACAATTTCGGCCGGGACATTTTCTCACGGGTCCTCAAGGGCGGCGTCAGTACATTATGGATCTCCGTTTCCACCGTCCTGTTCGGTCTGGTTTGCGGCATCATCGTCGGCGCTTTCACAGGTTACTACGGCGGCATCCTGGATGAAATTGTTATGCGACTGAACGATGTGCTGAACTCGTTCCCCTCCATCCTGCTTTCGCTGGTCTTTGTCAGCCTGCTGGGGCCGGGGAAAAAGAATGTGGTGATCGCATTGGGGCTGCTGTTTATTCCCAGCTTCGCCCGTATCACCCGTTCGGAGTTCGTCCGCATCAAAAACCTCGATTATGTGAAATGCGCCAGGCTGGAAGGTGTTCCCGACCTGCGCATCATGTTTGTTCACATTCTGCCGAACGCGGTCAACACACTGCTTTCAACCACCGCTATCGGTTTCAACAACGCAGTCCTGGCAGAAGCCAGCCTGAGCTTTCTCGGTATCGGTGTACAGCCGCCGGACCCGAGTCTGGGGCGTATGCTTGCGGAAAGCCAGACATACCTGTTTTCCGCCCCCTGGTACACGCTCTCCGCGGGCGGGATGATCATCCTGCTGATCCTTGGTTTCGGTCTGCTCTCAGACGGATTGGGGGACATCGAATGATGCTGGAAGTCAAAGATCTCGTCATCCGTTTCCATGACCGCATCGGCGGTGAAGCCGTCCACGGGGTCAGCTTCACCATGGATGCCGGCGAGCGTCTCGGTATTGTCGGTGAGTCCGGCGCAGGAAAGACACTGACCGCGTTAGCCATCACCCGGCTGCTGAAGGATGTGACCGAAATCAATGGGAACATCACCTTCCAGGGACAGGATATGCTCAGCGCCGGCGAAAAGGAGATGCGTGACATCCGGGGAAAGGACATCGGCTTCATTTTCCAGGATCCCGTGGCTTCCCTCAACCCGCTGATGCCGGTCGGCCCGCAGATCGAAGAACCGCTGAAGCTCCACACAGATCTTTCCAAAGAAGAACGCCGGGAACGGGTGCTGCAGGCCATCCGGGATGTGGACCTGCCCGACCCGGAAGTCACGATCCAAAAATATCCTCACCAGCTTTCCGGCGGACAGTGCCAGCGGGTGATGATCGCTTCAGCCCTGATCTGTCATCCTGCCCTTTTGATCGCCGATGAACCGACCACCGCACTTGACGTGACCGTACAGACCCAGATCCTGCGGCTGCTGAAACGGAAAAACCAGGATGAAAATGTCGGTATCCTTTACATATCCCACGACCTGTCACTGGTCCGCCGCCTCTGCAGCCGGGTCATCGTGATGTATAACGGCAATATCGTTGAAACAGGATCTGTGGAGCAGGTCTTCAACCATCCGTGGGAAGAATATACCCGGCGCCTGATCGCCGCTATCCCGACGAGGAATAAACGCTATGTCTGATAATGTCCTCAAAGTAGAGAATCTCAACGTCTGGTACGGGAAACCGGGCCTTTTTGGCGCCTCCCAACGCGTTCACATTCTGCATGACGTCAGTTTTGAGCTCAAGCGCGGGGAGATTCTCGGCCTGGTCGGCGAATCCGGCTGCGGAAAAAGCACCCTTGCCCGGACGATCCTCGGCATCGAAAAAGACAAGACCGGCACCATCGAACACAAAACATTCCGTCCGCAGATGGTGTTCCAGAACCCTTACGGTTCACTGAACCCTTACAAGAAAATCGGCTGGATCATTGAGGAGCCGCTGCGGGTGCTCCGAAAACACAGCAAACAGGAGCGCAGACAGAAGGCGCTGGATCTGCTGGACAGGGTCGGACTGCCGGCATCCTATGCCAACCGCTATCCGGACGAACTTTCCGGCGGACAGCGCCAGCGGGTGGCAATTGCCGCAGCGCTCATCCAGCAGCCGGAGCTGATCTTCCTGGATGAACCGGTCAGCGCACTGGACGTGACAGTCCAGGACCAGATACTGCGGCTGCTGCTGGATGTGAAGAAGCAGTATAACCTAAGCTACCTTTTCATTTCCCATGACCTGAACGTGATCTACCAGATCTGCGACCGGGTGATGGTGATGAAAAAGGGCGAGATCGTGGAGTCCGGCGACATCGAGACCGTCTACAACCACCCGCAGCACCCCTACACGCAGCAGCTTCTGACAGAGTAATTTTTTTATTGTAACTATTCAGAACCAGACAACGCATCACGAGATACAGCCCTGCTGTGACGGCTTCGCGTCATCAGCAGAGCAGTCTCCGTGTGCTCCGTTCTGAACAGTTACTTTTTACTTACCGACGACACTCCAGGGGGTGAGCATGGCTAAAATCGGCTCATCCGCTTTTCCGTGTTCAGTGATAAAGATCGCCACCAGACGGCGGCCTTTGCTGTCCCGTTTTTCGAAAGCTTCATCTGCATCAGAGAAGGTGGCGTCTTTCGGCATAAACAGGTAGTATTCCTTTTTGTGTTTTCCGACCGGCAGATAAGGCTTCATCGCTTTGACCTTCGTCTCCTCTGTCAGGATTTGAACACCCTGCTCCGTGACAAATTCAAACACGGTATAAGCGCTCAGCACACCATATAACTTATTCTGTTCAATGACCGGGACATGGGAAAAGCCCCGGTCTTTCATCACCCGGATCACGTTCAGCAGACTGCTGCCGAGTACCGCTTTATAGATCCCGTTGGCTTTTACACCGAAATCGATCGCGAGCTTCGGCTGCTCCACCTGCCGGATCACTTCCCGCAGTGCAGCCAGTATTTCATCAGACGGTTCAACAATATATTGTCCATTAACCTTCGGATTATGCTGGAGCAGGTTGCGGATCTCACGGATCGCCATGAGCTCATCCTTCATGCGTCCGCTGTCCCGGGAATTCTCATATCGGGCAACCACGCTCTCATAGCGTCCGCTGTCATTGGCATAACGCTGTTTCAGCAGCTGTTCCAGCTTTTTATACAGATCCAAAAACTCTTCTACACGACCGTTTTCCATAATACCACCCTGAAAACGTAAACAGAACCTGGCAACGCATCACGAGATACAGCCCAGCTGTGCGGGCTTCGCCGCAGCATCAGAGCAGTCTCCGTGTGCTCCGTACTGAACAGATACAATAGTTCAATGCTGAAAACGGGCTTTCCGTGTTTTCAGGTAATTGATCAGCTTTTCCGCGGAGGTGTTCATGACCAGTTCCATCGGGAAGTCCGCTTCCTTCAACGTCACTTCGTTGTGTTCATGCTGGCCGACAACATCCATAAAATGCGCGTCACTGCCGATTGCCACCGGAACGCCATATTTTTTGCACAGAGCCAGATAGGTCATCTGGTTTTCTTTGCAGTTTTTCCGCAGACCGGGGTCCCGGTAGGAATTTTCGTTCAGTTCAAAAATCGTGCCGGTCTGTGCTGCCCGGGCAACGAGCTGTTCATAATCCAGCGGCCAGTCGGAGCCATCCGGATGTCCAAGAATATCGACATAGGGGTTTTCGATGACCTTCAGCATGGCTGCGGTGTTCTTTTCGATCCCTTCGTCATCATAACACTGACGATGGATACTGGCAATCGCGATATCCAGTCCCTTCAAGGCTCTCTCACTGAGGTCGACCGATCCGCCGTTCAGGATGTTCACCTCGGCGCCCATCAGCACACGGATCCCGCACAGCTCCCGGGGGATCACATGCATGTTTCTGAAATAGACATCAGCAGGCGCTCCGTCCATGGCATGTCCGGGGATCCCCCTGGTATGATCCGTGATCGCAAGGGCTTTCAACCCTTTTGCGGCGGCTGACTGAACCATTTCCATGATGGTGTTGTAGGCGTGCCCGCTGGCCAGTGTATGTGTATGTGTATCAGCTTCGTAGTGCATTCATCCTCCATAATTCTTCATGGTTATTATACGACGGTTTATAATATAGGTGTCAGGGGTCAGGACTTAGGATTCAGTGGTCAGTGGTCAGTGATCAGTGGTCAGGAGTCAGTGATCAGGATTCAGGGGTCAGGAGTTTGGAATCAGGAGCAGAGAAGGAACGATTTATGACGATGGATAACATTTATGAGTTGGACACTGTGCCTGAAAATATCATAATGCTTTCAGGAGAAGCGCTGTTATCTCAGCGGCATATGCCCACACCGCCGAATCTTATCACATATATCCGGGGACCAAAACATCCCGGCCAGCTTTATGAGATCCTGAAGGAAGAATATCCTGACGATCATCCGCTCACCCTGATTAACCGGAACGGGAAGCGTCCCGTCACGCTTTCTGAGCTCCGTACAAAAGAATATCTCTTTGACGGTGTGTACTACCTGGTGATCGATCCTCTGCCGGAACGTACTTCTTTTGAAAGCCTTCAGAACACGGTGGCCATCCTGCGAGGACCGCACGGCTGTCCCTGGGACAAAAAACAGACGCACCAGAGCATCCGGGATGACTTTCTGCAGGAAGTCTATGAACTGCTGGACGGTCTGGACCGCGGCAATTCGGAAATGATCGTGGAAGAACTCGGTGATGTCCTGTTCCACGTTGTGCTGCAGACGCAGATGGGCATCGACAACGATGAATTCCAAATGGGAGACGTGATCTCTCACATCAATGACAAGATCATCAGCCGGCACGTTCATGTCTTCGGCAATCCGGAGGAGATCTCCCCAGACCAGGTAACCGAACGCTGGGAACAGATCAAGCAGAAGGAACGCGCCAGACAGCACAAGAAAGGCGGCCTGCTGGACGGCATTTCCATTGCCATGCCTGCACTTTCCCAGTCCTTTTCCTGCCAGAAACGCGCCGCCAAAGCCGGCATCAAATGGGAGAGCATCGACGACATCCGCAGCAAACTGGCTGAAGAAGCAGAAGAGTTCATCACGGCGCAAACCCCGAAAGAAAAGGAAGAAGAACTGGGCGACCTGCTCTTTTGCATCGTCAGCCTGGCATGCGAATTCGGGATCGACCCGGAATCCGCCCTGCGCATGACGATTCTGAAATTCCGGGAACGGGTCCATAGCCTTGAAAACCGGGCCCGGGAATCCGGCTGCGACCTGTTCGAAATGCCGCGCGGGGAGAAAGAGAAATTCTGGAATGAAGCCAAAGCCGCAGAAAAGCAAAAATGAACGGTCTCTCACCACGGCCGAAATTGTTTTGCTTATCCTCGTGATCCTGTTTTTCCTCCTGCCCGCTCTTTTCTTCGGATGGTACGGGTCCACGTATATTCCCGTAAGACAAAATTCTGAGATCCACGCCCGGGAGCTTTTGATCGCGGAAGGGGGAAGCCAATGTACCCTGGATATCCCCGCCGGGACCTTATCGCTGCACAGACCGCAGCGCGCTGCCCTCGGGTCTGCGTACCGTTTCGAAGCTCAGGTCCGGTTGGAGCGTCCGCTGCGCTTCATCAACTGCACGGGGGCTATCCCCAACTGGGACATCAGCCTGGAAGCACAAACCGCACTGGTCAGTTCGAACGTAAAACCGTTTTCATCCATTCGTCAGCCTGCCTTTGATCAGGACCATTTCACCTACACCTGGGATTTCACCCCGGAAGAGTCCGTTCCGCAGTACCAATCTCATTTTTGGCTGCGGGCGATCGTCAGCGGGAAAGAACAGGCAGTAGAGAACTGGAACATTCTGGTCCGGGATTTTCCAATGGAAAACATCACCTTTTTCGGGCTGCCAGCGATCATCGGGGTCATCATTTCCGGTTTTTCACTGGTTTTCGGAGCGCTTTTCCTGGTTCTGCTGCTGCAAAAAAGGCAGTTACTATTCACGGGTTCGCCAACGGGGACCGTCCCTTTATGGGACTGTCCCCACCGGATGAACGTTTTGGGATGGGGACAGTCC
>JAFRIR010000059.1 GCA_017432685.1 Flexilinea sp.
CCATGAATAAGAACATCCTGCTTCTGAGGACTCTGCTGTTGTCCACTAGCCAGAGGAATATCTACAAATACTGTAAGGACAAGAAGAAGTACTGGTTGACGGTAACTGGCCACTGACAACTGGCCACTGACAACTGACCACTGACAACTGACCACTGACCACAGGTAGCTGGTTGCCGGTGGTTTCTTAAGTCCATATTAAGGACCGTGTTTGGTATTTATGGGCTGTTCATCCTGCGTTATAATGAATAAAAATCGTATCTGTTCAGTACGCAGCACACGGAGACTGCTCTGACAGCAGGGCTGTATCTCGTGATGCGTTGCCATGTTCTGAACAGATAATGAAATCCAGCTAAAGTCGCTTTGAAGATCGGAGATTCAGTTATGCGTGTTTTTGATACCAGCGTTCAGGAGTTGAAATATAAAATTCTTCGAGAAATTGTGCGTAAAGCCTGGGATGATGAACTTTTGGAGGGTATCCTGGATATTCCTCAGATCATCGTTCCCGGAAAGAAGCCAACCATGCGCTGCTGCGTTTATAAGGAACGTGCGATTGCGGGAGAACGTGTGAAGATTGCAGTCAACCGCAATAACAGCTCGAAACGAACCATCACTGCACTGGAGATCGCTTGTGATGAATGTCCTTCAGACGGTTATTATGTCTCCGAATCCTGCCGCGGCTGCCTTTCCCATCACTGTGTGGATGTCTGCAAGCGAAAGGCGATCTCCTTCCAGCATGGACGGGGCGCTTATATCGACCGTACCCTGTGCGTGAACTGCGGCCAGTGTGCTCAGGTTTGCCCGTTTTCGGCAATCGTCAACCGCAAACGCCCCTGTCAGAACGCCTGCAAGGTGGACGCGGTCTCTTCGGCGAAAGAAGGTTATGTGAAGATCGATTACGGCAAATGTACCGGCTGTGGAGCTTGTGCCTATCAATGCCCCTTCGGCGCGATCGTGGATCGTTCCAACATCCTTGAAGTCCTGCAGCTGATGAAGGACCGTGAATCCGGACGGGAACGGAAACTTGTTGCGGTGGCAGCGCCGGCCATTGCCAGCCAGTTCACTTATGCTAAACTGGGACAGGTCTATGCCGGTTTGCGCAAGCTGGGCTTTGACATGATCGTGGAAGCAGCTCACGGTGCGGACATGGTGGCTCAGGAAGAGACCCGCGAACTGGTGGAAAAAGGTTTTCTGATCAGTTCCTGCTGTCCTGCCTTTGTGCGTTTGGTCCGCAATAATTATCCGGATCTTGCGCCGAACATTTCCTCCAGCCTGTCTCCCATGGCAACGATCGCCAAAGCTGTGAAGGAGCAGTATCCCGGGTGCAAGATCGTGTTCTTCGGTCCCTGCACCGCGAAAAAAGAGGAGATACAGCTGGAAACGGTGCGGCCTTATGTGGACAGCGCACTGACCTTTGAGGAGCTGCAGGCGTTGTTTGACGGGCGGGAAATCGAAATCACTGATTTGGAAGAAAGCAGGACGGATGATGTTTCTTCTTACTATGGGCGGATCTTTGCCCGCTGCGGCGGTCTGGCCAGCGCGGTGGAAGAATCGCTGAAGGAACAGGGCATCAACGATTTTGAGCTGAAAGCGGTCAGCTGCGACGGCATGGAAGAGTGTAAACTGGCGCTCGTGCGGAAGAGCCACGGACGTCTGGATGCGAATTTCATCGAAGGGATGGCCTGTGTCGGCGGCTGTATCGGCGGCGCCGGTTGTCTGACTCATGCCGCACAGAGCCGCAATCTGGTTGATAAATACGGTCAGGCTGCAGGGAACATGACTATTGAGGAAAGCATAAAACAGGACCATTAGTGCAAGTACCATGCCCTTCGTGTATCAAATTTTGTGCTTTTCGTCCTTTTTTTGTCAGGGCATAAATCACTAATAATTGCTTTGCGTCCCGAAGACAGTTATTGTATAATACAGAAAAAGGAGTGGAACATGAAACGACTTATTTTTGCAATTCTGTGTATCTGCCTCTTGGCAGCCGCCTCTGTTGCTTCGGCACAGGAGGCCGCCGGTTATAAGGTGACTTATCTCGGCAACAACTGTCTGGCTTCTGTCCCGACAGATGAAAAAGAGTATAAGGCCGGAGAAACCGTGATCGTGAAATTTGACCCGGTCACCTACATGAACGGTTTGATTTTCTATGGCTGGGACTGGAACAATGACGGCGTTGCCGATTTCGGCTATGCTTATAACAGTTTTGCCATGCCCGCGAAGGATGTCGAGATGAAGGCGATCTGCATCACCCCGTATTCAGGTCCTTCTGCTCCGGCTCCGCGTCCGCATCATCCCGGTCCGCAGCCCTGGGGCCCGCAGCCTGGCCCCGGCCCGCAGCCCGGACCTGTTTGGGATTTTCCTTCGACCGATGGCGGTCCCAGACCTCCGTTCGGTGGACCTCAGGGTGGCGTCCGGCGTTAATTTTTTTCGTTAACGTGTTTGAAATAAGCGGTATGGTGATTCCATACCGTTTATTTTTTGATTTTACATTTCACCTTTTTTTCATCAGCAGGAGCGGCAGCTCTGAGATAATCACCACCAGCAGAATCATGATCAGGGCGTAGGCATAGATCTCTTCGTATTCGTTGAAATAGATGCTGGTGTTGATGGCTTTTCCAAGAGAATTTTTTGTCTGCACCAGGTACTCGGTGGAAACGACCATCTTGAGTCCCATGCCTACCGCGCTGATATAAGCCTGCTTCAGGTAGCCTGTCATCAACGGCAAATGAACATACCACAGTACCTGCAGGTTAAAGGCGCTGTTGAGCCGGTAAACATCGATCAGTTCCCGGTCGATGTGCCGGCATCCTTCGCTGACTGCCTCGCTGATGAGCGGGACCAGCAGCAGTGAAGTGGCGATCAGCGGCACACGTTCATATTGGGTGAGAACCATGATGATAACGACCAACACGACCATCGGGATGGAACGAAGCATCACCATCAGGGGACGAAAAAGCTCCCGGATGAAGTCACTGTATCCTTCCGCAAGCCCGATGAGGAGGCCAAAACCGGTGGAAACTGCTAAAGCGGAAAGCAGATGGCGCAGGGTGGTCCAAATCAACAGCCATGTTTTTGGTGTGCTCAGTAAACGGAAAAAAGCCCTCAAAATCTCTGGAACATCCGGAAAAACCAGACGGTCTCCTTTTATCCAACCGGCTGCCTGGATCAGGCAGCCGATCAGAATGATTCCAAGGACAAATGCCAATGAGTCAGAGATCTTACCGCTCTTTTTCATTGCATACCATCACAGTGCGGCACGATCTTAACCTTGCCGCAGGAAAAGCCAGTGTTATTCACCGTAATAGAAATCATCAGCCGGGAGAGAACCGCCAAACTGGCTCAGGTCAATGTTCGCGGTGGCTTCCACCTGTTCCTTTGCTTCAGAGGCGCTCATCCAGCGGATCGCACAGTTCGGGATGGCGGTGTTCGCGACTTTCGCGTTCGGTAAAATCTCCAGAGCAACGGCAGCTTCCGCGACAGCGGCTGTGTCTGCTGTGGCTTTGCTGACAGATTCTTCAGCTTTGGTCAGATATTCGGCAGCGGCTTCCGGATGATTTTCCAGAATGGCAGCGCTGACGAACAGCCCGGCCTGGGTGTAGCCGTCAAAACCGTTGGCGGCCTTCAGCAACTCATTGACGGAGAAGGATGTGATGGCTTCGTTCTTCATCCTTGCGGCGGTCAGTGCTGGTTCGGCGGTGACGACGATGGCGTTTTCATCAGTCAGCAGCAGGCTTTGGGTGTTGGCCGCACCGGCGAGATATTCGACCGCGGTCGGTTCCAGCCCGTTTTCTGCAAGGGCATAAAGTGCGACAGATGCGTTGATGGTGTTTTCACCAAAGAGCGTGACAGTGGCGCCGTTGATGTCTTCCAGCTTGAAATCAGCCTTTTGTGAGGCGATGTAAAGGTTGCCCCAGGTCACGACGGCCGCCAGTTTGTAGTCGGATTTGCCGGCTTTATAAAGCTTTGCACCGGCGTTGATCGGGGCGATAATGAAATCCGCTGTTTTGTTGGCAAACTCAGCTGCGATGGTGTCGGCAGTGACGAAGGTATAGGCATCCGGGTCTTCAGCCGCCAGTGTGGCGACTGCCAGTGCCGGTGCGCCGTTCGGTGCGGAAACCTTCACGCTGTAATCATCATCTGCGGAAATCGTGGCAGCGGCGCACAGCATCACAAATAAACAAAGCGTCATAATAAGAATTTTTTTCATTGAATAAGTTTCTCCTTCTTTCCCCTTCAAGGGGTTATATATTTTGGAAAATCACGGTCTGTGAGTAAAAGAATTTTTCAACCAATATAAGCTGCGAAATTAATGACCGCTTGTTTCCCTGCGTCTTGAGTTTAGCGCTTTATTTCATTTAAGTCAATAATTCAAATTAGTATTTCCTAATTTTATAAATATTGCTGATAACCTCCAAATATAATTTTATCTCTCTTTTGGCATTATTTCTGCTCTTATAATTAAATGAATCCAAATTGATTAAAAAAGTGGTACAATTCTTGCAACCTATTTTTAAGGCATTACTTAGAAAGAGGAAAAGCAGGTATGTTTCAAAATCAAAGTCAAAGAACCGAGATCCGGACCCAAACTTCAGCCCATTTGGCTCAAACGATGACCATGTTAGGAATGTCATCGGAGGAGATCAGGGAAAAAATTGAAGGTGAGCTGGCGAAAAATCCGTTTCTGGAACTGGTTGAGGAACGTGTTTGCCCGACCTGCAAACGGAAGCTGCCTGAAAATGGAAAATGTCCGATTTGCTCGCAGCCTCAGCTGGAAAATTCCAAAGAAAACATCATCTTTATTTCGCCGCGGGATGAATTTTCCGCAGTAAATTACGGCTCCGCGGTAGAACCTTATCATGATGAGCCGGATTACGACTCGGCTCAGACAGAAGATCTTGCTACTTATGTACTTAAACAGATCGGGCCTGACCTGGAAGATGATCAGAAAATAATTGCCGCCTACCTGCTGAACAGTCTCGATGAGGATGGCTTTATCCAGACCGACGTTTTCGAGGTCGCGCAATATTATCATGTGTTGCCTTCTTCCGTTGAAGAGGTCATTGATCTGATCCAGCACGCCGATCCGTTGGGTGTCGGCTCCCGCAATTTGAACGAAGCCCTTTTGGTGCAGCTGAAGCACATGGCTGAAACGGTCAGTGTTCCCACGGGTACGGCTGAAATCATCAAAGATTCTTTTGATGACCTGAAGCATGGAAGATACCGTGATATTGCGAAAAGACATAAACTGACTGTTCGCCAGGTTCAAAAAGTTGAAAAGTTTATCGGTGATAATTTGAACCCGTTCCCCGCCCGTGCTCACTGGGGCGATACGCTTGCAGGAAAATCCAACCAGGATTATTCAGCGGTATATCACGAGCCTGATATCCTGATCTATTATCTGAATGAAGATCCTCACAACCAGTTGGTGGTGGAAATTGTTATGCCCATCGCCGGTTATCTGAGAGTGAACCAATATTTCCGCAAGGAGTTAAAAAATGCTCCGGAGGACCGCCTGGAAGAGTGGAAAAATGATCTGGATAAGGCGAATCTGCTGGTGAAGAGCCTTTACCAGCGCAACAACACCATCTCTGATATGATGTCTTTGCTGATCGGGAAACAGGAAGCATATATCCGGAACGGAGAAGAATATGTTCAGCCTCTGACAAGAGCTCAGATCGCCTCGGAAATGGGCGTGCATGAGTCGACGATCAGCCGGGCTGTATCAAACAAGACCGTTATGCTCCCCAACCGGAAGGTCGTTCCGCTGTCTTCTTTCTTTGATCGCAGTCTGAACGTCCGCACGGTTCTGAAAGAACTGATCCAGAATGAAACAAAGCCCCTTTCGGATGCGAAACTGGTCACCATGCTGAATGAGCGCGGTTTCCAGGTAGCCCGGCGAACCGTGGCAAAATACCGCCTGATGGAAGGGATCGGTTCAGCCCATCAGCGTGGGGTCAGCGCTGTTCAGTAGTTATGGAACGCTATTCTGTTAATACATCCTCTGATATCAGCGGTGTTTATGACAGTATTTTATATGTATGCAGTGCACCGGCTTTCATCTGGTCTGCGGTTGGCCCCCGCATGATCAAAACCAATGACAGTGCGGCGCGTTTTTTTTTACGTTATCCGACGGTTCCGGAGACCGGTGAAGTAGACCTTGACAGGTCTATCCCCGGCTGGCACACGATCCCGAATAAAAAGAACAATTCTGTCTGGCTGGATTTCCATGACCTGGAAAACAAAGTCAGAAATTATCAGGTCAGGAACACCCTGCTGGATCCGGACCGCAACATCTGGGCAACATCTCTGATCAGCAATTTGGCGGCGGACAATGAAAATAAAGCTGCATCCAGTGTTTTCTTTCGTTCGCTTGAGATGATGTGGAGCGGGATGATGGAAAACAGCGCGGCATTTCGGGCAAAACTGCCGGATCTGACTTCGCTGATCATGAACGAACTCGGTCTGACAGCTTTTACGTTTTATCCCTCAGAGGTTTTCGCATCTTTCGATCTTTATCCCTGCCTTGCTGAGACTGTACGGGAAAAGTACGGGATGGATAATGATCAGATAAAACGACTGGGGCTGGAGGCCTCTGACCGGCAGAATTGTTTTGTGACGGTCGATGCACCGCAGGAATCCCTGACCGGTTGGGGCTTCGAAACATCGGAAAAAGAGTTCTGCGGTTTTTTTTGTCTGGAGGGACTGAACACGAATCTGGAGTCCGAAGCACAGTTGATTTGTGAAATTTTATCCGAAAAGTACAAAGGGCTATATACAACGCTTTCCCTCCGCCGGGAAAATTACATCACGAAATTTGAAAATGAGATCAATGACATCGTAAACGCCAACATTGCTGAAGGAGTGATCATCACTGATGAACAATTCAATGTGATGTATATCAATCCGGTTGCTTCGACGATGTTCGGCTTCAGCAGTGCACAGGTGGTCGGCCACAAGCTGGAGGACCTGCTTGTGACCAGTGACGGCATACAGGGACTGATGGGACGTGAAGACCAGGATGGACATATTTCCTCCATTAAGTATCTTCACAGACGCAGCGGAAAGATCTTTCCCTGTCAGATCAAGGTATGCCGGATGATTTCCGGCAATGAGAGCTATAACATTTTTGTACTGACCGACCAGACCGAAACGGAAGAAAGTCGTCTCAAGACCGAGCAATTGACACAGAAAGCATTTTTAGGAGATTTTGCTTCGCTTTTAGCTCACGAAATCCGGAATCCAATTAACAATATCCAGATGTGGATCGCCAACCTTTACACAATGGCTGAAGGTAATGAGGCTTTCCTCGCCGGTGCGAAACGGGTGGAAAGTGACTTCCAGCGTATCACGCAGCTGGTCAATAACATTCTGGCTTTTTCCAAGCCGATGTCGCTGAACAAGGAAGAGATCGATCTCTCATTGCTGCTTTCGGAGATCATCGAAAAATGGCGGCTGAACTTTGCGCGCAAGAACATCACCTGTTATTTTAACCCGCCGCAGGATTTCCCGAAGTTTTACGGAGACCCACGCTCGCTTGAACAGGTGTTTAATAATTTAATTGGCAACTCTGTCGACGCATTTGATGGACAGGATGGCATAATCACATTAAAATTAAGCCTGTGGGAAAATGAATCCGGCAGAAAGCAGATCCTGATTTCGGAATCTGATAACGGCCCAGGCATACCGGAGGATAAAATTGACAGCATCTTCGAACCGTTCATGACGACGAAAAAGAACGGCAACGGCTGGGGACTGGCGCTTTCCAAGCGGATCATCACCACACACAAGGGTACGATACAAGTGAGATCATTCCAGGGAGGCGGGACTGTTTTTGAGATCCTGCTGCCGCTGAACGATGAAATGGGATAACAAATGGCAACAACGATATTGATCGTAGACGATGAAGATAACTTCCGTGAGGGCTTTGACCAGTACCTTACCAACAAAGGCTATGCCGTTCACAGTGCTGCGAACCTGACGGATGCCCGGAAGCTTTTGCGGGAAAATGAGATCGACATAGTTCTTTTGGATGTACAGATCGGCAAGGAATATGGTCCGGATTTCCTCGACGACATCAACCGGACCCGGCCGACACCGGTGACCATTCTCCTGACGGCATACGGTGAGGTGGATGTTGCTGTGAGCGCGATGAAAAACGGCGCTTTGGACTTTATGTCCAAACCGCTCAACCTGCAGGAGCTGGAGAGCAACCTGAAACAGGCTGAGGTGATCATCCGTTTCCGTAAGGAGATGGAATCCTATTGGACGACAGCCGACAAAAAATTTGAGTATATCGAAGGTACAAACCCTCGCATGAAGCGGCTCTTCCAGGATGCGACCCGTGCTGCAAAAGCCGGTGCATCTGTTTTGATTTACGGTGAGACCGGCAGCGGTAAGGAGATCATTTCGAAATTCATCCACAAAAACGGGGCGCGTGCTTCCAAGCCGATGGTCGCCATTAACTGTGCGGCGATCTCTCCGACAGTTTTGGAATCGGAATTGTTCGGACATGAGGCAGGTTCCTTTACCGGTGCGACTGCGAAGACCCAGGGATTGTTTGAACAGGCGGACGGGGGGATCCTGTTCCTGGATGAAATTTCTTCAATGAGCCTGGAAATGCAGGCCAAGATCCTGCGTGCGATCGAAGACAAGAAGATCCGCCGGGTCGGCGGTACGAAGGAGATCCCTGTGGATGTCCAGATCATTGCGGCATCAAACCGCAATTTAAAACAAATGATCGAAGAGAAGGCTTTCAGGGATGATCTGTATTATCGCTTGCGTGTAGTTGATATCAGCATTCCTCCGCTTCGTGAGCGGACAGAGGATATTCCGGATCTGGCAGCCTATTTCATCAAAAAAACTAACATGGAGCACGGCCTGAACATTCAGGGTATCTCGCCGCAGGTGCTGCGTGCTTTCCAGAAATACAGCTGGCCGGGGAACATCCGTGAGCTGCGCAATGTAATCGAACGGGCCAGTATCCTCTGTCTGGGCAGTACGATCGAGCTTTGCGACATTGATCCGGAAATTGCCGGGAACAATTAAGGGCACTACAGGGCGGGGTATTCCTCGTGGCAGAGAAAAATTGATGATTTTAGATGTTCCCATAATAAAGGGAAGAGGGATAAAGGCTTAATTTATGAATATCGTCGTTCTGAGCGCTGCGTTATTGGTGATCATCGGCTTCATCAGCCTCATCACCGGATTGGTCGTTCTGGCAAAAAAAGCGCTTTCCAAGGATCTTGAGGAGGTCTCATCCGAAGCTGCAAAACTTGCGCGCAAGGGGCTGTTGACGGAAGTCGGCAGTTCGCTGCAGGCAGCTTCTTTTCTGGTTAAGGAAATGACCGAACTGATGAAGACGACACGCGGCATCGGGTTGACGCTCATCATCGTCGGCATCATGCTGCTGGCCGGCGGGCTGGCGCTCTACAGAAATATCTTTTGATTCCGGAGTATCATATGGATCAAATCAACCGATCACAAATCATTACCTTATCGAACGCTGCTTATCAGATGGAACAATACGGGGAATCCAGGAGGATCCTGGTTGCCTGGCTGCATAAATTTCCCAATGATTTGTGGATCCGCTACCGGCTGGCGATCATTCTTTACAAACTGAATGAATTCGAAAAAGCGATCCGTTTGTGTGAACTGATCGTTTCGGAAGACCCGGAATTTTATGAGGTCTGGGGACTGCTTGCAGTGCTTTATCCGGACCTGAGTACAGACCGAAAACTGGCCGAATATCGTGCCAGGAAGCTGCAGGGTGCGGATGAAAAGCAGGAAAAAGGCCTTAAAGGGCTCTTTTCCCGCGGCAAGCGGCAGAAAGATGAAGAAATTGCCGTTGAAAACGATGAATTCGACATTCTGACCGCGGTCAATAACGCCAAACTGCTTTTGAATGATGAGGATCGCCTCTCCAGCTGCCGTATTCTGAACATTTATTACCGCCGCTGGCCGCACACCATTCAATTCAAGCTGATCCTGGGGCATATCCTCAACCAGATGCAGCGTGAAGATGAAGGGATGGCGATCATTCAAAGTGCTGTCAATGCGGATATCACCGGACAGGTAGGAAAACGTATCTGGCAGGATGCCAATCCTTACAAAAATCTGTGGGTTGATCCGTCGCAGCTGGAGCTTGATAACGCAGACCTGAAGCTTTCTCCGGAAATTGTGAAACTGGCCGGTCTGGAAAATCTCACCTTCCTTTATGATCCCTCTGCTCTGAAAGTAGACATCATGGAAACCTCTGTCTCGACGTCCTCTGACCGGGCGGAACCGACGCAAAAACCTGAGAGTATCGTTGACGGGGAGGAACCCTATGATGAGAATGCAAAATCATCAAATCATGGCAGCCCTGAACGGACTGAGTCTGCATCTGCCTCCCGAAGGACCGGTCAGGAAGTTCAGCTGTTCGGTGAAGAAAAACACCAATTGGGCAGGTCAACTGTCACCGGCAAGGGTGGTCTCTTCAGCGGGATCGGACGGCGGGGCAAAGAAGAATCGATCCCCATCGGCGAATATGTTTACCGCCTGAAGGCCGGAGATGCGGACAACCGCAAGCCGGTTTATGTCATCATGTCTTCCGTTGCCGGGCTGAACCGCAAGTACGGTTCCAACAATAAAGATTTCATCAATACAGAAATGAACGCGGTGGCAGATGCCATTTCCAACCGCAAAGGTTGGACCGCTCAGGTCTTTTATCCGGACGAATATGCCTCCGTCGGTACTTCCGGCCCGAATGCGAAAACGCTGCATCAGGAGCTGGTTAAACTGGATAACAAATTGAAAGAAAACGGGCAAATGATCGGTGCGCTGCTGATCGTTGGCGGTGATGATGTGGTCCCGTTCTTCAGCCTGAAAAATCCCACCGGGGACAGTGACACAGATGTCCCCTCTGATGCCCCCTATGGTTCACTGGACAGTGCAAAGTGTTATGAAATGCAGTGGCCGGTGGGCAGAGTCCCCGGGGACGGTTCAAAGGATCCGGGCTTGCTGATGGAACAGCTGCGCAACATCCAGGATTACCATATTCTGCGCTACAGCAGCCAGAAGACTATGGAAAAGCAGAAAAACAGCTCAAAAAAGTCCGCGAAAAAGACCGGAAAATGCTTTGGTTATACCTGCGCGGCATGGCTCACGCCATCAACCATTGTTTACAAAGTCATCGCTGACACGAACAGTCTTTCCGTCTGCCCGGCCACAACTTCGTCTAATTTTCCGCTTTCAGCCTTCGATTCCTGCGATTTCGGTTATTTCAACCTGCACGGGATCAAAGGACAGCCGAATTGGTACGGACAGAAGCGGAATGATGACCGATCCTCCGGCCCGCGCATCCCGACGGCTCTGGAAATCAGCAACGTGACCAACATCACCAACACGCCGAAGGTTGTTTTTGCTGAATGCTGTTATGGCGCGGAGACCCCGAAACGATATGAAAATGATTGTATGAGCCTGCATTTTCTGGGAAAGGCTACCCGGGTTTTCATCGGTTCTACCACCATCGCTTATGGCGCTTTGAATGCGACGCTGGTGGCGGCAGATCTGTTGGGATATCTGTTTTGGAAGCATCTGTCTTCCGGAATCACCTGTGGAGAGGCTTTCCGCCGGGCAAAGAAGAACCTGGCAACGGAAATGGAACAGAAAAACGGCGGCCTTGATTCGGAAATCCAAAAAACGTTGCTTTCCTTCGTGTTTTACGGCGATCCGCTTTATGCGGTGGATGAGAATGCCGATATCAACAACATCATGCAGCGCAGCAAGTCCGCACGGGCTTATGAGCTCCTGGGTGAGGAATCCAATTATGAAAATGTTCTCGCTCCGGAGATGTCCAGTGACATTTACAAAGAAGTCAAGCGTGCCTATAACATCAATTCTGCGGCCAGTGAATATTCACAGTGCACGGTCAAGAAGGAGATCAATTACAACAAAACCGGTCGTTATACCGCGCATGCCCTGCCGGAGCATGCTACCTTCGTCATCACTTACATCAAAGATAACAAGGTCGGCAGCGTCCTGGATCGTTCCGTGATTCGTGTTACCGTCCGTGATGACGGCACGATCCAAAAGGTGAGTTTCTCCCGGTAATGATGGCAAAATGGACGGTTCTCTTTGTCATCTCACAGAAAGTTGAAACACAGGCCACTGTTAGCTGTTTAAGTATCCGTAAAAAATCGTTTATAATTATAAAATACCTCTAAGAATTTCCGGGCGGGGGTATGGGGGCTGCAAGCCCCCGGAAACCTCCCGAGGAGATTCAGAGAATTTATTATCTGAATTTCCTCGGGACAGAGAAAAATTAATTTTTAGAGGTTTCCTATAAGCAGGTAATAAATGTCATGATGATTGTGCATTTTGTCACAATGCTACTTGACATTGTAAACGTTTGCAAATAAAATCAAATTATAAACATTTGAAGCAAATTGCAGAAGTGCAATATTTAAAATAAGGAGAAACATATGGAAAAGGTTATCATTGCATCAGCATGCAGAACCGCTATCGGCAAATTCGGCGGGACACTGGCTAATACATCCGCGGCTGAATTGGGCGCCATCGTCATCAAGGAAGCGATCAACCGTGCAGGAATTGCACCTGATGCAGTTGACCAGGTGTACATGGGCTGCGTGATTCAGGCCGGTTTGGGACAGAATGTGGCCCGTCAATCCTCCATTAAAGCCGGGATCCCGGTGAAAACTCCTGCTGTTACGCTGAACGTTGTCTGCGGTTCCGGCCTGGAAGCAGTCAACACCGGCGCCCGTCTGATCGCCATGGGTGAAGCAGATGTGGTCGTTGCCGGCGGTACAGAAAACATGGACATGGCTCCTTTTGCCATGATGAAGGGCCGTTACGGTTATCGAATGGGTTACCCGATGGGGAAGAGCGAGCTGGTCGATACGATGGTCAATGACGCCCTTTGGGACGTCTTTGGCAATGTTCACATGGGCATTACCGCTGAAAACATTTGCGAACAGTGGGACCTGACCCGCGAGGATCTGGATGCATTTGCTGTTGCAAGCCAGGAAAAGACCGAAAAAGCTCAGGCAAACGGTGCCTTCGACGAAGAAATCGTTCCGGTCGTGATCAAAAACAAGAAGGGTGACATTATCTTCAATAAAGATGAAGGCAACCGTCCCGGAACAACGATGGATGGACTTGCCAAACTGAAGCCGGCTTTCAAACCGGACGGTATGGTCACCGCCGGGAATTCCTCTGCCATCAATGACGGCGCTGCCGCAGTGGTGCTGATGAGCGAATCCAAGGCCAAAGAACTGGGTGTTACCCCGATGGCGACCTGGGTCTGCGGTGCGCTGGGTGGTGTGGATCCCTCTATCATGGGCATCGGCCCGGTTGAGGCGACAAAGAAGGTTCTGGCAAAGACCGGCATGACGATTGATGACTTCGACCTCATTGAAGCGAACGAAGCTTTCGCTGCACAGTCTGTGGCGGTCGCACGTGAACTGAAATTCAACATGGAAAAAGTCAATGTGAACGGTGGGGCTATCGCCCTCGGTCACCCGGTGGGCGCTTCCGGTGCCCGCATCCTGGTCACGCTGCTTTACGCGATGAAACATCGCGGCGCAAAGAAAGGCCTGGCTACCCTGTGTATCGGCGGCGGTATGGGCTGCGCTGCTGTGGTTGAAATGGACTGAAAAAAACAGGCAGGTGTGTGATGTATATTAAAACTGAAATCCAGGAGGCTGTCGAGGTCATCACGATTGACCGTCAGCAGGCTCTGAATGCACTGAATCCCGAGGTTCTTGAAGAACTGAAAGCTGCTTTTGAAGCTGTGGATCAGAATGCAGTCCGCTGCGTCATCCTGACCGGCGCGGGGGAGAAAAGCTTTGTTGCCGGAGCGGATATTGCCTCTATGAGCACAATGACAAAAGCGGAAGGGGAAGCCTTCGGAAAATTGGGAAATGATATCTTTTTGATGATCGAAAACTTCCCGATCCCTGTGATTGCCGCAGTGAACGGTTTCGCTCTCGGCGGCGGCAATGAACTTGCCATGAGCTGCGACATCCGCATCTGCTCCGATAATGCACTCTTCGGACAGCCGGAGGTCGGTTTGGGCATTACCCCCGGTTTTGGCGGCACCCAGCGTCTGGCACGTCTGGTCGGTCCGGGCATGGCCAAACAGATCACTTATGCCGCGCTCAACATCAATGCCGAAGAGGCGCTGCGCATCGGCCTGGTGAACGCGGTGTATACGCCGGAAGAGCTGATGCCGAACGCTTTGAAGCTGGCGACGAAAATTTCGAAGAATGCTCCCATCGCGGTACGTGCCTGCAAACAGGCTATCAACGAAGGGCTGCAGGTCTCGATTGAAGAAGGAGTCAAAATCGAAGAAAAACTCTTCGGTTCCTGTTTTGAAACCCATGATCAGGTGGAAGGCATGGCCTGCTTCCTGAGCCGGGAAAAGCCGAAGCCGAAACCGGTCTTCACAAACAATTAGGAGGAAAATCATGAAAGTTGGAATTATTGGTGCCGGTACCATGGGTCAGGGCATTGCCAAAGCGTTTGCCCAGGTTGATGGATATGAAGTCGCGCTTTGCGACATTGACCAGACTTTTGCCGATAACGGGCTGAAGAAAATTGCATCCGGATATGCCAAGCTCGTTGCCAAAGGCAAGCTGGACCAGGAAAAGGTTGATGCTATCCTTGCCCGCATCAAAGCCGGTCTCAAGGAAGATCTCTGCGCTGATTGCGACCTGATCGTGGAAGCTGCTTTCGAAAACATGAGCGTGAAACAGATCACCTTCGGTGAACTGGACAAGCTCTGCAAACCGGAGTGCATTTTTGCCTCCAACACATCCAGCCTTTCCATCACGGAAATCGGCAAGGGGCTCAGCCGCCCGCTGATCGGCATGCACTTCTTCAATCCTGCCGACCGCATGAAGCTGGTGGAAGTCATCGCAGGTGAAAACACCACGCCGGAAATGGTTGCGAAGATCAAAGAAATCGCGGTCGAACTTGGTAAGGATCCCGTTCAGGTCAATGAGGCTGCCGGGTTTGTCGTCAACCGCATTCTGATCCCGATGATCAATGAAGCCGCTTTCATCAAGATGGAAGGCGTTTCCAACATTGCCGGTATCGATACCGCCATGAAGCTTGGCGCCAATCACCCGATGGGACCGCTGGAACTGGGCGATTTTGTCGGGTTGGACATCTGCCTGGCGATCATGGATGTGCTCTATAATGAAACCGGTGACAGCAAGTACAGAGCCTGCCCGAGTCTGCGCAAGATGGTCCGCGGCGGGAATCTCGGCCGCAAGACCGGACGCGGGTTCTACGTCTACAATGCCGACGGCACCAAGACCCCGGTAGACGAACTTTAAGTCAACATAGCACACGGGGACTGTCACGACGAGCGGGACTGTCACCTGTGTTGCGTCTGAAAATAGTCAGTGTGGACTGTCCCTGCAGGCTCAGCGAGCCGGATGGGACTGTCCCTGTTAATGTATCAGCGAACTTTACGGAGAAAATATGGATTTCAGCTTAACCAAACAGCAGCAAATGGCGCAGAAGATGTACCGCGAATTTGCTGAAAATGAAGTCAAGCCGCTGGCGAAGCAGGTGGATGCCGAGGAAATGTTCCCGATGGAAACCGTCAAAAAGATGGCGAAACTGGGAATGATGGGCATTTACTTTCCAAAGCAATATGGCGGAGCCGGCGGTGACGTGCTCTCTTATGTGATGGCCGTCGAAGAAATGAGCAAGGTCTGCGCAACCACAGGTGTGATTCTTTCCGCACATACCAGCCTTTGTGCTGCCCCGATTTATGAATTCGGTACGGAAGAACAGAAACAAAAATACCTGCCGAAACTGCTGAGCGGTGAATGGCTCGGAGCTTTCGGTTTGACTGAACCGGGTGCCGGTACGGACGCACAGGGTCAGCAGACCGTTGCGGTGGATGCCGGGGATCACTGGGTACTGAACGGCTCCAAGATTTTTATCACCAATGCCGGCTATGCCGATGTGTTCATTGTGATCGCCATCACCGGTCAGGTTCCTGATAAGCGCGGCCGCATGACCAAGGAAATTTCCGCTTTCATCGTGGAACGTACTTTCCCCGGTTTTTCCGTCGGAAAACCGGAGGACAAGATGGGTATCCGCGGCTCTTCCACCTGTGAACTGATTTTCGAGGACTGCATTGTACCGAAGGAAAACCTGCTGGGCGCGAAGGGCAAAGGCTTTGCATTGGCGATGACCTCCCTGGATGGCGGACGCATCGGGATCGCTTCCCAGGCGTTGGGTATTGCAGAAGGTGCATTGGCTGAAACCATCACCTATGTCAAGGAACGCAAACAGTTCGGTCGTGCCATTGCCGATTTCCAGAACACCCAGTTCGAGCTGGCTGAAATGAAGGCTCGCATTGATGCCGCGAAGTTTCTGGTCTACAATGCCGCGCTTACCAAACAAAAAGCGATGAACGGAGAAAAGATCCGCTACAGTGTCGAAGCGGCGGAAGCGAAGCTGATCGCTTCCCGGACTGCCAGTGATGTGACGCGCCGCTGCCTGCAGCTCTTCGGTGGTTACGGTTATACCCGCGACTATCCGATCGAACGCATGATGCGCGATGCAAAGATCACTGAAATTTACGAAGGAACCAGTGAAGTCCAGATGATGGTCATTTCCGGTGCTATTTTGAGATAGGAGAGGCAGAATCGATGAAAGCTATTGTTTGTGTAAAACAGGTACCGGATACTGCCGGAAAAGTTGCTTACAAGCCGGATGGCACCCTTGACCGTGCCGCCATGGAAGTGGTCACGAATCCGGATGACTTGAATGCGCTGGAGGCTGCCCTGCAGCTGAAGGATGAGGCCGGATGTGAAGTGGTTGTGATCAGCATGGGGCCGGCTCCCGCAGAAGGTATGCTGCGTGAGCTGCTTGCCCGCGGTGCAGACCGTGCGATCCTGGTGAGCGGACGTGAATTCGGTGGGTCCGATACCTTTGCCACCAGCCAGATCCTGGCAGCAGCCGTCAACCGTGTCGGCGTCGGTCCTGATGATATCGTCTTCTGCGGACGCCAGGCGATCGACGGCGACACCGCCCAGGTTGGTCCGCAGATCGCTGAAAAGCTCCATCTGCCTCAGGTCTCCTATGCGGCTGAAATCAAAAAGGATGGTAATCAGCTGACCGTCAAGCGGATGCTGGAAGACGGTTTCATGATGCTGCGTGTAGATACACCCTGTTTGATCACCTGTATCAAGGAACTCAACCAGCCCCGCTATATGAATGTACGCGGCATTTTTGAATGCTTCGACAAGGAAATTGAAGTCTTCGATTATGAAGCGCTGAAAGATGACCCGCTGATCGAAACCGACACTATCGGGCTCAAGGGATCCCCGACCAATGTTTTCAAGGCATTCACCCCGCCGCAAAAGGGTGCAGGCGCCATGCTGAACGGTGATGATGCGGCCGCGAAACTCGCGTCGATTCTTGCTGAAAAGCACCTGATCTAAGGAGGAACGGAAGATGACTGACTTTTCAGAATATAAAGGAATTTGGGTTTTCTGCGAGCAGCGTAATGGTGAACTGATGCCGACGGATTTTGAGCTGGTGAGTGAAGCTGCCCGCCTGGCCAAAGAAATCGGCTGCAAGGTAACCGGTGTCGTTCTGGGTAACGGCATGGAAACTGCGGCGAAAGAGCTGGGCGGTTATGGCGCGGATGAAGTGATCGTTTGCGATGATCCGTTGCTTGAAGTTTATACAACGGATGCTTATACAAAGGTGCTTTGCGATCTGGTCAACGAATACAAACCGGAAGCGCTGCTGATGGGCGCTACGAACATCGGCCGTGACCTCGGTCCGCGCTGTGCAGCCCGTCTGCATACCGGTCTGACAGCGGATGCCACCCATCTGGATGTGGATACAAAGGAATATATTGAATTCCTGCGTTCCTCCAGTACGCTGGATGTGGATACGGTGAAGCTGGATGAAGATGACCGGAACCTGAAGATGACCCGTCCGGCATTCGGCGGCCATATGATGGCGACCATCATCTGCCCACGCTTCCGTCCGCAGATGTCTACAGTTCGCCCGGGCGTCATGAAGAAGGCTGAATTTGATCAGGCAAAGGCAGATGCCTGCCAGGTCATCAGACCGGCGTTTTCCATTTCCAAAGAGGATATTCATGTGGAAGTTCTTTCCGTCGAAAAAGCTGCAAAGAAGATGGTTGACCTGATCGGCGCCAATGTGGTGGTTTCCGTCGGCCGCGGGATTTCTAAAAATGTAAAAGAAGGGATCGCTTTGGCTGAAAAACTGGCGGATGCTATGGGCGGTGTCGTCGGAGCCTCCCGTGCGGTTGTGGATGCCGGTTGGATGAGCTCCGATCATCAGGTCGGACAGACCGGGAAAACGGTCCATCCGAAGATCTATGTCGCCCTCGGCATTTCCGGCGCCATCCAGCACACAGCGGGAATGCAGGATTCGGAACTGATCATCGCAGTCAACAAAAACGAATCTGCCCCCATCTTTGGTGTGGCTGACTACGGCATCGTCGGTGACCTCTTCAAAGTCGTCCCGGATCTGCTAAAGGCAATGGAAGCAGAACGGGCTGTGCGGTAAAAACAACTAACATAAATGCATATTTAACATGGCAAAACATAATTAAATTTGTTTTGCCATGTTTTATTTATCGTGATATAATAGATCAATCAGAACTTTCACTCACTGGTTAAGGAGTAACGGCTATGGAACAGAATCAGGATATTGTTGTCCGATCTATCGGTATTTTGACTTCAGGCGGTGATGCACCGGGCATGAATGCTGTCATTCGTGGTGTGGTTCGTGCAGGATGTGCAAAAGGTTTGAAGGTGTACGGTGTAAAAAACGGTTACAGCGGTTTGATCAACGGTGAGTTCGAACTGCTTGGCAAACGGGATGTCTCCAACATTCTGCATCGCGGTGGTACAGTCCTTGGTTCTTCCCGCAGTACGGAAATGAAAACCGCAAAAGGCCAGCGTGAAGCCATCCGCATGATGAATAACATCGGCATTGACGGTCTGATCGTCTGCGGCGGTGATGGAACCATGACCGGCGGCAACGCGCTCTTCGAAGCCGGTTTTCCTGTGGTTGGCATCCCGGGAACGATCGACAATGACGTGTGGGGAACCTCAACCTGTGTCGGTGTTGATACTGCGCTGAACACGATCACGGAGGCAATTGACAAGATCCGTGATACTGCTGCATCCCACAGCCGTGCATATATTATTGAAACGATGGGTCGTGACTGTGGTTATCTCGCTGTTCAATCCGCGATCGTTTCCGGTGCGGAATGTGTCCTGATTCCGGAAAATCCGATTTCCATTGAAGAAGTTGCCAGCACTATCGAAAGCGCTTACAAACGCGGTAAAAAGCACTGCATCATCCTGATGGCGGAAGGATACCCCCTCAAACTGGATGAAGTTGTCCGCCAGCTTGACGCGATGGATCTCGGCTTCACTGCCCGCGGCATCAACCTGAGTTATGTGCAGCGCGGCGGTTCACCTTCAGCCTTTGACCGGATCATGGCTTCCCGTATGGCTTTCACTGCTGTGGATTGGATCACGAGCAACCAGTTCGGTGTGATGACCGCCTTGCAGGCTGACAAGATGACCCCGATCCCGCTTAAGGACGTCATCGGCAAGCATCGCCAGCTGAACCTGCAGTACATGGAAATCTCCAACGTGCTCTCAAGATAAGGCATTCGGAATTGTAACTGTTCAGAACCTGGCGACGCATCACGAGATACAGCCCTGCTGTGCGGGCTTCGCCGCAGCATCAGAGCAGTCTCCGTGTGCTCCGTTCTGAATAGATACTCGGAATTATAAACAACAGGGCCGCAATCTGCGGCCCTTTTTTGCGGTTTTGCATCAGGTTTGCGATATAATAGAGGACGTTACGCAGGAGAAAAAGCATGAACTATCGAAGTACACGTGATACAAATTTATCTCTCACCGCGGCTGAGACCATTGCCCGCGGTCTTTCCCGGGAGGGCGGTCTGTTTGTGCCGGAGTCGATCCCTCAAATTACTCCGGATTTTCTGGAGAGTCTTGTTGATCTGTCCTTTGCCGAACGCTCTGCAGCTGTGATGAAGTTATATCTTTCCGATTTTACGGAAGAAGAACTGGCTGAATATACAAAAGCGGCTTATGCTAATTTCGATACGGAAAGCGCTGCTCCGCTTCATCGGCTGGATGATAAAACTTCCTTTATGGAGCTCTGGCACGGTCCGACCTGCGCGTTCAAAGATATCGCGCTGCAGATTCTGCCTTATCTGCTCACTGCTTCTTTGCGCAAGACAAAGGAGGAAAAGAAAGTCTGCATTCTGGTCGCGACCTCCGGAGATACCGGGAAGGCGGCGCTGGAGGGTTTCAAGGATGTTGACGGAACTGCCATCCTGGTGTTTTATCCGCGGGACGGTGTCTCGGACGTTCAGAAGCTGCAGATGCAGTCTCAGCAGGGCGGAAACGTCAGTGTCTGCGGTGTGGAAGGCAATTTTGATGATGCCCAGACCGGTGTAAAGCAGATTTTCTCCGATCCGGAGTTTGCCGCAAAGCTTGCGGAACGGGGCTGGTTCCTCTCTTCTGCAAATTCCATCAACTGGGGACGGCTGCTCCCGCAGATCGTTTACTATATTTCCGCATACTGTGACCTTCTGAATGAGGGGAAGATCCGCATGGGTGAGGAGATCAGTTTCTGCGTCCCGACCGGGAACTTTGGCGATATCCTTGCCGGTTATTATGCCAGACAGATGGGACTGCCGGTTAAACGGCTGATCTGTGCCTCCAATTCCAATGATGTGCTGACGGAGTTCTTCCATACCGGGACCTATAACCGCAACCGTCCGTTCTTCACGACCGTTTCTCCTTCGATGGATATCCTGATCTCCTCCAATCTGGAGCGTCTGCTCTTTGATGCTTCAGGAAAAGATCCTGATTATATTAAATCCCTGATGGGAGCTCTCAAGCAGGACGGCAAATATTCCGTGAGTCCGGAGATTCGCGAAAAGCTTGACGGATTGTTCTGGGCTGGTTGCTGTGATGAAGACGGGACCAAGGCACAGATCGGCAAGGTGTGGGAGGATCATCATTACCTGATGGATACTCATACCGCTGTGGCTCACCGGGTCCTCGGTCAGTACCGTGAGCAGGAGAACACCTCTGAACAGGTGGTGGTCGTTTCCACCGCCAGTCCCTATAAATTCTGCGGAGCAGTGCTGGAAGGTCTGGGACATCCGGGAAATGCCGATGGACTGACCGAGATCGCCGATCTGGAGGCGCTGACCGGTGTATCGGCTCCCAAGCCGCTCGCCGCTCTGCGAAATGCTGAAGTCCGCTTTACCCAATCTGTTGAGAAAGAACAGATGGAAGCGGTCGTCTCGGATTTTCTTAGCTGAGATAGAAACAACGTATCTATTCAGAACGGAGCACGCGGAGACTGCTCTGATGCTGCGGCAAAGCCCGCACAGCAGGGCTGTATCTCGTGATGCGTCGCAAGGTTCTGAACAGATACAAATAGACAAAACAAAACAGGCGCTGAGAGATTTCAGCGCCTGTTTTGATAATTCGTATACAGTTATTTTCCCATTTCAAGCCGGTCTTCCTTCGGTTCCGTCTTTCCTGTCACTTCAAGCCTGTCTTCCGGGGTCTGTACCTTTTGCTCTTCCGTGTATTTCCGTACTTCTTTAAAAGTTCCCATGATGGGAACGGCAAGGATCATGCCCCAGAAGCCGAAAAGGGCGGAAAAGACCAGCATACCCACAAAAACCAGGATCGGGTTCAGGTCCATGGTTTTCCCGATGAGCATTGGGCTGATGAGCCAGTTCTGCAGCAGCTGGATCACAATACAGATGCCTACGATCAGCAGCGCAAATTGCCAGTTGGCAAGCTCAAGCTTCGAGGAACCGAATGCCAGGGCAAGGATCGCCGAGATGATTGTCGAAATGATAGGCCCGAAGTTCGGGATCACTTCGCACACTCCGGCAGCCAGTGCATTCACGAAGGAAAATTTCAGCCCGGTCAGCCATCCTGCCAGCCATGTCGCCGCGAACACAAACAGTGTCACCAGAAACTGACTGGTGAGGTAATTTGTCCAGACTTTCAACACTCTTTTTGCCAGCATAAAGTTTATTTTACTCCGTGAAGAATTTCCGCCAGGGCAGTTTGTCTTCGAAAGTGAAACGCGATTCGAAGAATTTGCTGCATTGGCTGATCAGCCAGCCGTTGATCAAAGCACAGAAGATGGTACCGGCTTTGACGCCGACGAAATGCCCGAATCCGTAGAAGAGAAAAGAGAGGATCACGCCGACCGTGCAGGAGCAGATGTCATAGACGGTCTTGACCTTGTTGATGTCTTTGCCGGTTTTTGCGGCAAGTTCCTTCACAAACAGGTCATAGGCTTCCGGCGGGATATAGGTATGAAAGAGCAGCGAGATACCGACTGCACAGCAGCCGATGCCGATGAAGTAGTAAAGAAAACGTCCCGGCATATCCATGAGCGGCAGATATGAGACCAGTTTGATGGACAAATCAAGCACTGTCCCATAAAACACCGCTGTGAGGAAGGAAAACAGATAACCTTTTTTGAACTTCCCCATGATGAGCGCGAGCGCGATCAGGACAAAAATCTGCAGTACGTATTCAGACATCCCGAAAGTGTAAAACGGCAGATATTCCGAGATCTTCAGATGGAGCAGGTAAGCCGGGGCGACGACCATGGACATGCCGAAGTCGGCTTTTTCCATAAAGGCTGAGCCAAATGCCAGGATGATGATCCCGACGAGATACGCCAGTTCGGTTGAAAATGATTTCTTTGTTTGCATTTGTTTAAAAACCTCCGTTTTCAATTTTCCGGGAACCTCTAAAAACTCTTAAGGGAACCTCTAAAAACTCCAATTTTTCTCTGTCCTGAGGAGATTCAGAGAATAAATCCTCTGAATCTCCTCAGGAGGTTTCCGGGGGCTGCCGCCCCCATACCCCCGCCCAATAGTTTTTAGAGGTGCCCTTCCGTTTGATACAGAAACGGAGAAAGTTCAGATGTAAATTCTCAGCGACGGTTGATCAGCGAGATGGAATCCAGATATTTATCTTCATCAGGTTCTTCCGGATGGGAGGAAAAGAGCTTGAAGCGAAGCTGCTGCCATTTGCTGCGTACCGGCGGATCGATCTCAACGATATGCCAGCCGACCGAATTGAAGATGGTCGTATTTTTGTATTTCACAAAACGCGGAATCTGGAATCCGTAGCGCGGATGAACATGCCCGTGAAAAAGGTACATCGGGTGAAAGCGTTCCATCATCGGTACAAAGGCGGAAAACCCGCGGTGTGCGAAGTCTTCCTGATCCCCGTAACCGCGGGGCGGAGCATGGGTAACGACGATATCGACCCCGCCCGCCATCACGATTTTTGGCACCAGCCGGTTGATGCGCCGCGCCATTTCTTTGTCGGTATATTGGTATACCCCGTGATTGTAGCGGATGCATCCGCCCAGACCCATGATGCGCAGCCCTTTGCATTCGATGAGCCGGTCATCCAGACATTCACAGCCTTCGGGCGGACGCGGAATATAAGATTTGTCGTGATTGCCGGGAACGTAGAGCAGTGGGACGTTTGCCATGGTGACCAGGAACTCCAGATAGTGGCGGTCCAGATCCCCGCAGGAGAGGATCAGGTCGATCCCCTTCAGACGCCCCGGCTGATAATAATCCCACAGTGCGGGGCTCTCTTCGTCGGCAATCACGAGAATTTTCACTTGACCGGTTCCTCAATTTCAGGCGGGATCGTCTCCCGGTATATGCCCAGAAGCCGGACCAGGTTCCGTGAGCGGGGCAGCAGTGACTCGAAAGCGGGAATGGAACCTTCTACATTTTCACAGAGCCAGTCCATTTGCATCAGTTCCTCCTGTGTCAGCGGCTGGATACCGTTGCAGACCTCCGATCCCTGCCGGTTTGTGATCTTTGCCAGGAAGGGGTCGATTTCCCCGGAGATGATGCCCGCGCGCAGGAACGTGGCCAGACGTTTCATCCCTTCAGGCAGGTCTTTGCCCAGCACCACGTCAACGACGCCGGTTTTCATGCCCCACCAGTCATTCACCGCGGCTTCTCCGTTACGCAGCGCGTCAATGCCGCCCTTGAGGAGGGTTTGTACGGTTTTTTCATAGTAGATGCCCCAGTTCCACTTTGGTGCGGCCAGTGACTGGAAATTTCCTCCCGGCAGTTCGATATAGGTTCCGGAGCCCCAGGGCACCTTATCGTTGGCTTCATCCGTGTCCCGGTTTGAAAAAACCGTGATGCCTTCTTTGCGCAGCTCTAAAATCGGGTCACCCGGGAGGCAGGTCCATTTCAGGCTGATACGGGCACGGGGATTGGTGAGCTGTGCACCGAGGGCGAAAGCATTGATGGCGGCAGTCACCCCCATGATGGGATAATTGGCAATGTAACCGATCCTGTCATCGTTCGCTATGGCGCCGGCGATGGCCCCGGAGATAAACTTCGCTTCATAGATGCGGCAGTAGTAACTGCGGACGCCGGTGTAGGGCATCGAAAGGGCGCAGTTGAAAACAGCGATGTTTTTGTTGGCTGCGGCGATACGCCGGCAGGAGTCGATCAGCGTGGGTGTGGTCGTGAACAGGACATTTGTCCCTTTCCGGACCGCCGTTTCCATCACTTCATCGGCATTCCCTTCACACAGGAATGTCTTGATGCCGACGGAGTCCCCGAGCTTTTCCTCAAGGTACTTCTGACCCTGGGCATGGGCGGCAGCCCAGACGCTTTTTTCAGGATCGAAGTCATAGAAAAACCCGATTTCCAGGCGTGGTGTACCAAGGATCAGGCTCAGCAGGCTCTTTCCTTTCTCTTCCGGTTCCGTACTGACCGAAATCGGTTCACCCCGCGCCAGCAGACGGATATCCGGCCACAGACCGGTCAGGCCGCTTCGGACTTCATCTTCACTCTGGTTCTGGAACTCCGCGTAGGGATGGACTTTCAGGTAGACCAGAAAAGCATCACCGGCTGTGAGCGGCAGTTTTTCGCTGTTGAGCTGGTTGTAGATGCTGCTGAAGGCGCTGAAGCGGGAATTGAAGGACCTGCGCAGCTCCTCTGTCCATACCTCTTCCCCTTCCAGACCGAGCGCCGCCTGGAGTCGGATGTAGCTGCCGGGTTGGGTGAAAGTTACGGTATAAAGCTTGCTGAGTTTGTAAAAACTCATGAATTCATAGTACTGTTTGATTTTCGGGTCGTCTGACTTTTGCGGCACCATGCGGGTCACGGTTCCGGAAATGTCAGTGGCTCCCAGGCTCTTCAGCACGCTGACCCGTTTGTTCCCTTCCTGAACATAGAACTTGCCCAGATATTCATAACAGAGGATCGGGTCATTGATGCCCTCGTTGATCTGATACTGATAAAGGTTGATCCATTTCATCCCGAATTCTGATTTTTCTTCCATCAGCGGCATAAAATTACCGGCGAAGGCATTTTTCCGTCCGCCGCTGTATGTGCCGACGATCAGGTCGATGGGGATTTCAACCAATCCGATGTTTACGGGACTGGCTTCCGCCGGGTTGATGATTTCATCGAGGACCTTCGGGTAGGGGTCTTCTCCTTTGCTGACAGCGTTATTGTAATATTTTTTTCCTGCTTTCAGAGCGTTCTGGTACTGCGTTGCTGCTTCAAATCTGTTCATAAAATCTCCATTCGTTCAAGCTCGGATAGAAAATATACAGCTTGCGTTATTATAGTGGATTTTTTATGAAAATGCGGATTCATGTTATTTCTGATGTCAGTGTTCCCTTTTCGGTATCTTTACCTTTACAACGGTCCCTCGCCATTGCGAGGCTGGATCGTCATTAGGAAAATGATTCACATTCTGACATCATGAGAGCTGTGTAATACTGCTCTCATAGGATCGTTCAATGGTTATTTGCTTTTTCGATCATGTATCGTTCCGCGATACTGGATGGCCCGTCCCACCAGAGTTTTGTACTTCGATCATAGAGCATTTGCGCGGTACGGGAGGAAAGAAATTCAGGCAAAACATCTGATTGATCACGCTGTTCAATCCCGGCAATTTCTTCTACAGTCAAAGCGATAACAAGATCGATCGCATTGTTTTCTTTTTCCTCAGTTATCTCGTCCATACTTTTTCGCTCCTGATCCATTCCAGACATGCAAGCGACTTTTCCGAACGGAAACAATATTGGTCTTTTAATCGTTCCGGCATCAACAGGCTGATACATATTTCATCTGCTCTTGTTGAACCGATTTCACCAAATGTTCCTGCTATATAGGCTAAAATTGTCGCGTTCGTATTGTCATTCGCAATTTTTCCGCCAATGATGTCAAAACTTTCCAATTGTCCGGTAAGGTATGTGAATAGATTCTTTCTTCTGTGTCCTACAACACAATGCAGCCATTCGGCGTTTGCTTCCTGAAAGATTATGGTACGAAGCATTTCGGAAGGATGAAAACGGAAGCAGGATAGAAAGCCATTTTTTTGCTGGGGTGATACCAAACCATCAGCGATGGCTTTGCTTGTTGAAAGAAGTGCAAAATTCTTTGCCTGTTCTTTGTTTGAGGTTAGATAAAAACCTTTTCCGAAATCCTTGTATTTTTTGCAGCGTGACAGATCCGCATTCTGAACCTCGCAGTAACTGCCGTGAAACAGCATGATGCCGTCGGTTAATTCTCTGACCATATTTTCACGCCTTTCGACGACAGATGATTTTCAATTTCTTCAAGAACAGCTTCATCGCTTTCAATGTGAAAGAGTCCCCAAAATTCAGCAATATAATGATAAATTCCGTTGTTTTGAAAGAATGTGTTGATTTTTTCTATCGGAATCTGCCATTTTTCAGAAGCTAATCGAACTAGTCTGGTCTGCATATAGAGGATTTGAAGTTTTTCCGGCATCTACTTTCTTCCTTTACCAATAATACCGATTATATCACTGGTTACAGTTTGTTTTTGTACAAAGGGAACAAAGGCAATATCAGGGAATCATCACTTTCACCACCGTGCCTCCGCCATTGTGAGACTGGATGGTCATGCTGCCTCCGCACATCATTTCCAGCCGCTGACGGATGTTTGTCAGTGTGGTGTGGGGCTTGCTTTCGTCAGAGGAATCAAAGCCGGGACCGTTGTCTTCTACGGTGATCTCAGTGCCGGAATCCGTGTGCTGTGTCCGGATGACGATGTGCAGCGGACCGGAATCCAGGTCCATACCATGCTTGATGGCATTTTCCTCGATACAACAACATCAAGGCCAACGTGGCAAAACGCGTTGCGGCTTACCAGGCGAGCCATTAGAAAACGGCTCATTATATGCACAGACAGAGTCTCTTCTTCGGGGGAGACTCTGTTTTTTGGGGATGGATGTTTGCCTTTTAAGTGATGTATCGCTTCCATGTTATTGATTCACTATTGATTTTTGCATAATTAAAGTGTAAAAATAAGAGGGATTATTCCTGGCTCATTGAGCGGATCCGATATAATAAAGAACAGAGCGGTGATATCGAAACTGCTGTAGATATATCAATTGAAGAATTGTCTGATGAATCGGTTCTTAAACCGTTTTTACTGGAACACAAAGCGGAGGTGAAGAATATGTGCATTACAGAATATGATGAAACAAAGACGATGAATATGTTTAAAGAAGAAGGACGGGAAGAAGGACGGGAAGAAGAATTATTTTCTTCGATAAAAAAATTGATGAGAACCATGAAATTATCCGCACACCAAGCTATGGGTGCTTTAGAAATTCCACCTGTCGATCAATCCCGTTATCTTCGTATGCTGTGAGGAAAACGATTCACATTCTGACACCATGAGAGCGGTATTATGCCGCTCTCATCATTTCAATTCTATACCGATCTTCACCGGTCTGAAACCTTCAAAAAATTTTCTATGAGACATCCGTCTCTTTTGTAATATAAACATTATTGGTGAGTTTATGCCGACGACGCCTCAAAAAGAAGAGAAAACGGCATAGCCAAATGATTGACTATGCCGTTTTTCCGGGATTTTGAAATTCTGAGTTGTTTTCTCTAAACCCGGCTGCTATTCTTTCTATTCATTTGAACACAGGTCTTATTCCATCAAAGCGTCGAGGTTGTCGAGAGACGGCTTTTCTTCGTTTTCTGTCTCTTCCGCTTCCTCAGCGCTCGTTTCTTCATCTTCTTCACCTTCGAGCGGTTTCGGAGCGACTGTGTTCCAGGAGAGGTCCATATTGGCGAGGCCTGCAAACGGGTTGGACGGTGCGGCATCCATGCTGATGAGCTTGTCCACGTTCTTCAGGTCATCCTCAATGGATTTCTCTGTCGCAGACATCAGCGCGTTTTCAATGCGCGGAGCTTTGACCTTTTCCTCGTCCTTGCCGAACTTAATGGTTTCGCCGGTGTCCAGAACAGCTTCGACAGCCAGACCAAGGGACTGCAGTTCCTTTACGAGAACGCGGAAGGAAGCCGGCAGACCCGGGTCCTGGATCTCGTTGCCTTTAACGATCGCTTCATAGGTCGAAACACGGCCCTGGATATCGTCGGACTTGACGGTGAGCATTTCCTGCAGGGTGTAGGCTGCACCGTAGGCTTCCAGCGCCCAAACTTCCATTTCACCGAAACGCTGGCCGCCGAACTGGGCTTTACCACCCAGAGGCTGCTGGGTTACCAGACTGTACGGGCCGGTGGAACGGGCATGAACCTTGTCCTCGACCAGGTGGTGGAGCTTCAGCATGGTCATGACGCCGACGGTGACCGGCTGGTCGAAGGGCTCGCCGGATTTCCCGTTGATCAAAACCTGTTTGCCGACGATCGGCACCGGGTGACCGCTGTTGATGGAAATGTGAGCGGCCTGGTTGCGCAGTTCCGCCTCATCGTCGGAGCACGGTGTTTCCCCTTCAGCGGCGATCCAGAGCTTCAGACAGGCAAGCACGGCTGCTTCATCCTTCGGCAGTTTTGTCGGAGCATTCGGTTCAACATCTGCCCAGTCAATGATGGCTGCCGGATCATAACCGTTATCGCGGAGCCATTCGGCCATTACGGCGTGTTTCAGCTGTACGTCTTCATTGAGGTCATCCATCGGGATGCCGCGTTCACTGAAGACTTCGGCAATATAAGCACGGCGGACTTCGTCATCATCTTCGAAGGCGGTGGTGTCGATCTCGTGTTCGTGTGCCCAATTCCAGGCTTTGTCCCCCCATTCCTTCCAGGCGGTATCCAGCATCCAGGCACGGGCCAGTTCGGATTCGATCTCATATTCAGTAGCGCCGTCAAAGACCGGGGTGATGGCACGGAAACCGAGACGCAGGGCTGCCCAGCCGAGGTGGACTTCCAGTACCTGACCGATGTTCATACGGCCCGGGACGCCCAGCGGGTTCAGGATGATGTCGACGGGAGTACCGTCTTCAAGGAAGGGCATATCTTCCACAGGGACAACACGGGAAACAACACCCTTGTTCCCATGGCGGCCGGCCATCTTGTCACCGGCGGTCAGCTTGCGGCGCTGAGCCACGGAAATGCGGACACGTTTGTTGACACCGGCCGGCAGGTCGGCATTGTCATCACGGCTGAAGACCTTGACGTCAACGACTTTCCCGCGTTCACCGTGAGGCATGCGCAGCGAATTGTCTTTCACATCACGGGATTTTTCACCGAAAATGGCGCGCAGCAAACGCTCTTCCGGGGTCAGTTCCTTTTCACCCTTCGGGGTGATCTTCCCGACGATGATGTCGTTCGGGCCGACTTCGGCGCCGATGCGGATGATGCCGTCTTCATCCAGATCCTTGATCGCGTCATCACCGACGTTCGGGATGTCACGGGTGATCTCTTCCGGTCCCAGTTTGGTTTCGAGCGCGTCATGTTCGTACTTTTCGATATGAACGGAGGAGAACTTGTCATCCATGACTACTCGTTCGGAAATCAGAATGGCGTCTTCAAAGTTGCCGCCTTCCCAGGAGACGAATGCGACGACCACATTCTGACCCAGGGCCAGCTGTCCGTCGACAGTGGAGGAGGAATCGGCAAGGACCTGGTGCTTTTTGATCTTCTGACCTTTTACGACAGCAGGACGCTGGTCGATGCAGGTACTCTGGTTGGAACGCTGGTATTTGCGCAGCTGATAGGGGTGAATGGTCCCTTCATCCGTCTGGATAATGATCTGTTCGGCATTCACGGAGATCACTTCACCGTCTTCGGTTGCGGTAAGCACCTGACCGGAGTCGATGGCTGCGTATTTTTCCATACCGGTGGAAACCAGCGGAATATCCGGGTTGATGAGCGGCACAGCCTGTGCCTGCATGTTGGAGCCCATCAGCGCGCGGTTCGCGTCATCATGTTCCAGGAACGGGATCAGCGCGGCGCTGACACCCACCACCTGCTGCGGGGAAACATCCATGTATTCGATGTTTTCGGCAGTCGTTGTTGTGAATTCGGAGTAGTGGCGGATGGAAATGCGCTTCTGGTCGAATTCCATGTTTGGCTTCATGTGCGTGTTGGACTGAGCGATGCGAAATTTGTCTTCCGCGTCTGCGGAGAGGTAGTCCACTTCGTCGGAAACGAACGGAGTGATGAGCACTTTGTCGGATTCAATGCCCTGGAGCTTCTTGAACAGTTTTTCATCGACACGGGTACCGGCTTCAGCGATGACGTTTCCGTCCTTGTCGCTGATGGTCTCGCGCAGTTCGCGTCCGATCAGCCGTTCATCGTCTTTATAGAGGCTGTTGAACACGCGGCGGTACGGGGTCTCAATAAAACCGTATTCGTTGACTTTCGCGTAGTTTGCCAGACGACCGATCAAACCAATGTTCGGACCTTCCGGTGTTTCGATCGGGCAGATGCGTCCGTAGTGGGTGTGGTGTACATCGCGGACGTCAAACCCCGCGCGTTCACGGCGCAGACCGCCCGGGCCCAGTGCGGAAAGCGTACGCTTGTGACGCAGTTCTGCCAGCGGGTTGTTCTGATCCATGAACTGGGACAGCTGGGAGGAACCGTAGAATTCACGCAGCGCGGAGGTCACAGGGCGGATGTTGACCAGGCTGATCGGGGAAACGTGTTCCTGATCATGGATGGACATACGTTCCTTGATGACGCGTTCCATACGGCGTAAACCGATGCGGAGTTTGTTGCCGATCAGTTCGCCGACGGTCTTCACACGGCGGTTGCCGAGGTGGTCGATGTCGTCCTTTTCCTTGGTGCCGTTGTTGATTTCGATCATGTGGCGGACAAGGTTGACAACGTCCCATTTGGTCACGTTGCGGTGCTGGATCGGGATCCGTTCGGTCAGGTCCAGCTTCTGGTTCAGCTTGTAGCGGCCGACACGTTCCAGATCATAATGACGCTGGTCGAAGAGCTGCTCTTCCAAAAAGTCACGGGCATTTTCCAGGTTGACCGGGTCACCGGGGCGCATTTTCTTGAAGAACTCGATCAGCGCCAGTTCTCCGATGGTCATACCGGTGGTGGTGTCCCAAACCGGTTCCTGCTTGAAGGTGGCTTCGATATATTTGCGGTCTTTGTTATTGTCTACATCACCGAACAGCGCCAGAAGTTCTTCGTCTGTGCCTTCTTTGATCGGGGAGTCTTCAATGCCATCGCTGACCGCGGCCAGGGCACGCAGGAAGATCGTGATCGGCACGGTGCGTTTGCGGTTGAATTTCAGGATGATGTAGTCATTTTTGCGGGTCTCGAATTCCATCCATGCACCGCGGTCCGGGATGAGCTTTGCCATCGCCTGACGGTGACCGGTGGAGTGGTCGATCGGCGCTTCAAAATAGACACCCGGGGAGCGGATCAGCTGGGAAACGACAACACGTTCGGAACCGTTGATGATGAAAGTGCCGCTTTCGGTCATTTCCGGGAATTCTCCCAGGAAAACATCCTGTTTCATAGGTTCCGCAACGGAAGGCCCGGCCAGCAGTACGGAAACATAAAGCGGTGAGGAATAGGTCAGATCCCGTTCCACACATTCATCAACGGTCTGTTTCGGTTCGCCGAACCAGAATTTCAGGTTCCACTGCCGGGATTCCTCGGAATCGCTCGGGAAGTAAAGCTTCATCCCGTGGTTGAAGGATTCGATCGGAGAAATTTCATCAAGAAGTTCCGCAATACCGTATTCCTTGAGCCTTCGGAAAGAGTCAAGCTGAATGTCAATGAAGCCCGGGAGCGGGTAGACATTCGGAATACGGGCATAGGATTTCGTATGCTGTGTAGTAGTCAAATTGGCCTCCATTAAAATCTTTGACAGTGTTTTCCTACCACAAATCAGCGCAACATGTACGACCCGCCGAATAATTGGTAAAATCACATGGACTAATTATTATACCGCGGAAAATCCGTTTTGTCATTTCTGTGTGACAGTGGAGGTATGGGGAGGGGGTCGATGAACACGAAGATTGCCTTTCTGTGATGTGAGTGGTTACCAACCGGGGCAGTTGATCTGAGAATCGAGCGCTGCGGAATGTGATCGTTTGAGAGTCACAGAAAGGCTGTCTTCATGTGCGCCGTGTTATATAATTGCGGATATGAATTTTCATTTTGCACTCATGATATTGGGCGATTTTCTCGTCATCGTGATGATGGGGTTTTATGCCGGCGTCGGCATCTGGGAATCCGGCACGGTCGGGCACGTCCTGGGCATGCTTGTACCTACCATGCTTGTCTGGCTGGCGGCGTCATTGATCTTCAAACTTTATTCCGGGCTGCCAAAAACACTCGGAGCAGTCCGCTTCAAAGCGCTGGGGCCTTACGTGGATATGCTGATCAAGGCACAAAAGCCGGGTAAAACATTCTTCGTCTGGGCGATCACCTGTGCTTTCCAAACCTTCTGGCTGAGCTTTTATTGGCGCGGCGTGATCCACTCTACAAGCTATTTCTACCGCTTTTCCTTCGGTACCCTGCTTTGGTATGTCAGCTCCTATGCCTTCTTTTTCCTGTTCTGGCGGATCCTGTGGACGGTTTTCGCCGTTTTGATCGGCCTGGCCCGTTCCTATACCTGGCTGCGGGGCATCGGCATCGCGCTGCAGGTGCTGATCCTGCTTTACGCCATCGCGATTCTCGCCATCAATCTGCATTATGCACCTCGTAAATTTAAAGTTGAAACGGTCCCGGAAGGCGCTCCCCGGACAGCGCTGGTATTCGGAGCCGGAATATACCTCAATGGACAGCCGTCTGCTGTTTTGGTGGACCGGGTCAATACAGCCATCGAGCTTTATCAGCGTGGTTTGATCGATGAGATGATCATGAGCGGGGATAATTCCGACAGGAGCCGCAACGAGGTGGATCACATGGTCCGCATGGCGTTGGAGGCAGGTGTGCCGGAATCCGCAATCCTGCGGGATGATTATGGCATTCACACTGCGGAGAGCGTTTATAACGCAAAAAATGTCTTCGGGAAAGACGCGGTGATTTTCGTCTCTCAGGATTTTCATAATGTCCGCATCCTGATGACCGGAGAAAAATACGGTCTGGATGGGATCGCGGTTGCTGCCGACCGGCGCATCTATAACGTCACGTCCTGGATCACCTGGTACCTGCTGGACTGGCTTCGCCTGCCGGTTTACTGGATCCATTATTGATGTGAAAAAAATTCATGAAGTTGCACACGAAAAACAGCTCTTTTGTGCGGGCTTCTCCGCATCAAAAGAGCTGTCTCCGTGTGCTTCGTTAAAAGATTTCTGATTTCTTATTTCTGATTTCTTATTTTCTTACGCGATCCCGACCTCAGCGTTGAAGGCATTGATGAGTTTGTCGATCTCGTCCTTCTGAGACTGGTAGCCGAGCCAGTATTCGCGGTCATACCATTGGGCATTCAATTCGTCGGAAGTGCGGCCCTGCTGTTCGACCCATGTGTAGTACTTCAGGTTGTGGATGCGCTTGCGGTCAGCCAGTGTCAATTCAGCCATGTTAGCGGTGTTTTCACCATGCAGGTAGCGGCCGAAGGAATAGGCTGCATCGTCGCGGGTGAACGGACCGTATTCGCTGTTATATTCATCGATGCGGGAGCTGTAAAGCTGCATGGAGTCGGTGAAGACGGTCATGACTACATCGTCGGAGGTCAGTTCGCTGTACTTCGCGAACTTGATCGCGGCGAGCATATTGGCAATGCCGGAAAGACCTGCCAGGCTGAGTTTGTCGATCGTTTCCTGTGGTACGCCTTTGTCAGCCAGATATTTGTGGCCTTCCGGTTCATTGAACAGGCGCAGAATGTTGACACAGGAAGCATCGTCGATAGAAGTGACGAAGTCAGTGTTGCGGACGTTGTGAACGAACGGAACGTGCTTGTCGCCGATTCCTTCGATGCGGTGAGCACCGAAACCGTTTTCAAGCAGTGTCGGACATTGCAACGCTTCGGAAGCGATGATCTTGGCGTCCGGATACTGCTGTTTGATGTAGTCACCGCAGGCGATAGTGCCGCCGGAGCCGGTGTTGGAAGCGATGCCGGCAAAGCGGCTGTTCGGACCCTTGACCTTTTCATAAACTTCCTGCATGGCGTGACCGGTGAGGGTGTAGTGCCACAGGTAGTTGCCGAATTCTTCGAACTGGTTGAAGATCATCAGTTCCTGACCGGATTTGCGGAGTTCCCAGCACTTGTCAAAGATTTCTTTGACGTTGGATTCGGTACCTGGGGTGGCGATCACTTCATCCGCCACACCCTTCAGCCAGTTGAAACGTTCCTGGCTCATGCCTTCCGGCAGGATGGCGATGGATTTGCAGGCGAGCAGGGCAGAGTCGTAGGCGCCACCGCGGCAGTAATTGCCGGTGGAAGGCCAGACCGCCTTTTCTGTGGTGGGGTCAAACTGACCGGTGACCAGCCGTGGGACGAGGCAGGCGAAGGCAGCGCCGACCTTGTGTGCGCCGGTCGGGAACCATTTGCCGACCAGGGCAATGATGCGGGCATCCACACCTGTCAGGCTGGAAGGCAGTTCGATGAAATTGACGCCGCCAAATGCGCCGCCCTTTTCAACAGGTTCATTGTGCCAGGTGATGCGGAACAGGTTGCGCGGATGGATGTCCCACAGACCGATGGATCCCAGTTCCTGCTTGAATTTGTCGGGGACGGTCTCCGGGTGAAGCTGCTGCTCCAGAGTTGGAATTACGATATTGCGTTCTCTCGCGCGGTCGACGGCATGCTTGAGCCGTTCTTCATTGATGGTTAAATCGATTTTTGCCATGGTACCTCAATTTTTAATTATTGTTTTCAGTTGTTAAAACTGATTGCTCTTTCCCGGGGAACGTCTTCCCCGATATTACCAACTTATGCTGTGGCGATACGCCCCTTTGACTCAAATCTGTTTCTCTGTGACGACCCTAAAACATATTTCTTATTTCTTATTTCTTATTTATGAATGCTTCCAGAGCTTCCATTGTCGGAGCGATGACAGGCGCCTGACCGGCTGCGATCATCGCAGAGCGGACGTCTTTCAGGCCGGAGCCGGTGTTCACGACCAGTGCGTCATCTTCCTGCCCGATGATGCCCATCGCGACGGCTTTCTTCATGCCGGCGAAAGCGGTTGCTCCGGCAGGTTCGGCAAAAACGCCGACCTTTCCGAGTTCTGAGATGCCTTCATAGATCGCCTCATCCGGGATGGCAATGTAAGCGCCGTTCGTTTCGGTCGCCGCACGCACGGCACGGACACCGTCACGCGGCAGATCCACAGAGATGCTGTCGGCGATGGTGGTGGCGCTGACCGGTGTGATCGTTTCGGTATGAGCGGCCCAGGCGTTGAAGATGGCAGCGGATTTTTCGGACTGAACGCCGAAAATGCGAGGCATGACCGGCAGCCAGCCCAGCTCGTGCAGGTCTTTGAATCCCTTGTGGATGCCGGAGATGATGTTGCCGTCACCGACGGAAACGAAAATGTTCAGCGGTTTGTCGGATGCATTTTTGCTCAGGACCTGTTCCCATATCTCAAAGGCGGCTGTCTTTTTTCCTTCGGCGGTGAAGGCATTGTAGCCGGTGTTGCGGCAGTACCAGCCGTATTTCTCACAGGCTTCAACGGAAAGGTCAAATGCGGAGTCATAATTTCCGTCGACCAGGATCACCTGGGCACCGAACACAAGCAGCTGGGCAATTTTTGCCTGAGGTGCGGTTTTCGGGGCGAAAATGATGGCTTTCCATTGGCTGGCAGCAGCCATACCGGCCAGCGCGGCGCCGGCATTCCCGGTGGAGGCGGTACAGATAGTCTCAGCGCCAATCTCTTTGGCCCGGGCAATCAGGATGGAGCTGGCGCGATCCTTGAAGGATGCAGTGGGATTACGGCCTTCGTCTTTGATCCAAAGCTTTCCGACTCCGATTTTTTGTGCCAGTTTGTCGGATTTGTAAACCGGAGTGAAGCCGGCTGAGTGTAAGGCGGTTCCTTCAAAGCCGGGATCCTCTACCGGCAGCAGCGGCAGGTAGCGCCACAGGCTTTTTTCTGATGATGAGAAGATTTTTTCCGGTGTTACGGTTTGTTTAATCTTTTCATAATCCAGGATGACGTTTAAATTTCCTCCGCAGGAATCACAGGTGTACCCTTTATAATCCCGGTCAAATGTTTTTCCGCAGACGGAACATTGATAGCCGACGAAGTTTCCCATTGATCACTCCTTCAACGCAGCATAGACAAATTCATGATAAAGCAAGAATCCGTAAAAGCCGAACCCTTTCTATCTATTATACATAAAAGACAGAATTAATTGTCTGACAAATGTCAGTGACGTTATTAACTATTTCAGGATAAGATTTGTCAGCGGCAGTTGTGAGACTGATAAAAGCTTTTTAAGCCGTCATCGCTGTTTTCGGAAAGGTGATTTTGCCAGTACCCGCACAGGTAATTCCAGTCATTGCTGCCGATCTGGTTGTTCGAAAGCATTTCATCTGCGCTTTCGTAGTCCGAAGCCTTCAGAAAAGCCAGTACGAGCGGCGCCAGGTCAGCGGCATAGGTAGGGTGAAGCTCGCCGCGCAGTGCCTCTGATGCATACGTATAAGCTTCATCGAGATCACCCGACTGCTGAGCCAGTGTGGTTTTCTGGAAATACCAGCAGTAGTTGTGCCCGGGTTCCGGACCGATAGGCAGCGGTGGCCGGGCAGCTGTCTCCGGGTTTGTTTGAATGAGATCCGGGTCGGAGAGCCCTGAAATATGGATCAGGCTTTCGGGTAAGGCAGGATAACCGATGTTGGATTCATCGACGATCTGAAGACATCCGTTTTTTCGGTAAAAAATGCCAAGGGTTTTTTCAGTGTTGGAACTGAAAGAATGGGAGCGGTAGATGTGCTCGACCGGACGGTGCGTGTTCGGATCGGAGTAGAAGAACTCTTCCCTCAGGTCCAGGTCGAAATATTTATAGCGGTAATTCAGCCCCTGCGCTTCGGGACTGTATTGCCAGTTCACGATCGGTGAAAGGTCATTGTCACTGGTTCGATCCAGTGGAAAGGCTTCTGTGGCAATGATGGTTCCTTCATCCAATCCCGGCACTCGCCAGGCCAGCTGCCAGAAATAATCATTCATCTTCGCGGCTTCATTGATATAAATATTGGTATTTTGTATATGGAAGAGTACAGAGAGAGATGTCAGAATGGCAGCCGAAACACAGAAGAAATCCGGCTTGAAGATGAGGTTCAGCAGGACTGCGATGACGATGGCGGCAGCCGGAGAAAAAGACAATGTGGAGCGGTCCCAGGGAAACTCAACCGAGACGTCCAGGAAGGTTCCCCAGTAGGGAATACCGGAAAAAAGCAGCAGCGCCGCACCGAACAGCAGCAGACGCAAATTGGTCTTTGTGTCAGAGGTGCCGGGAGAGCGGCGGAGAATCAGGAAAACTGCGGCAGTGACGATGAGCAGAACTAATACCGCTGCCGGGATGCTGACATCCGCGGGGCGGGTGAAGATCATCCGATATGAGCGGAAAAGAACCGTGAATAAGTCCTGTATGATTTTTATGAATAATTGCCTCAGGCCGACGAAAAGGTTTTCCTGCAGTGCGATGAGCAATTTCGGCGCGTAGCTGGTGAATGAAAAGATAAAAATACGCCAGATGAAATAAAAAACCGTGATAAGGAAAAACGGAAGATATAGAACGGCTGTCCGCTTTAAAACCGGAGTTCTCTGTTTCTCATCTGCATTTCTGAGTATCGTGAAATACAACAGCAGCGGACGGATAAGCTCCAGACCGATGAAGTATTCACAGGTGAAGATGGCCAGTCCGCCGCTTAGCAGGCTTATGAGCAACAGCGGAACGGATCTTTTCGTGGGAGGAGTGCAGGCTGTTTGCATGAGCCATAGAGAAAAGAGCGCCAGCGTGAGGCTTGCGAAGTGCATGACGAATTCGACTGCGATGGGCTGCTGTTGAAAACCCGGGTAGACGGCAAAAAGCAGTGCAGCGGTGTTGACGGAGCGGTGTTCACCGAATGCTTTCGTCAGAACACGCCAGAGGAGGTTCACGGCCAGCCACCACAGAAGGAGTACAAACAAATGGTAAGCCAACGGAGATTCGCCGAAGACAGATGTAGTCAATAGATAGATCCAGGCGGAGTGAGGGCGGTCCGTGCGCTGGAACAGGTCAAAGCTGCCGGGGCCAGCGATGTGGTAATTATAGATGTAGACCCAGTCATCCCCGTAAAAGCTTAGTTTGGTGATCCCGACTCCATAGGCAACACCGACGACCAGCGTGAGCACAATGAGAAATGAGGCAGGAGAAGTGAGAAAAGATTGATTTGATCGGTTTTTCACTGATTCCTTAGACATTAGACGTTAGACATTAGACGTTAGATGTTAGACATTAGACATTAGACGTTAGACATTAGACATTAGATGTTAGACGTTAGACGTTAGACTATTTCCTATCCCCTGAATCCTGACCTCTGAATCTTGAATCTTGAATCTTGCCCCCTGAAACCTGAATCCTGAATCCTAATTTCCTATCTTCCTGATGACGTGGAATTTGAAAAATCCGGGGGCAAAATAACTTTCGGAATAATCAATCACTTTTCCGGACTGTTCATACAGGTAGGCTTCAAATTTCTGGATTACGTCTCCGCGTTGGAGCTGTATCTTCTTCGCCAGGTCGCTGGTAGCCGGGCAGGCGCTGATATAGGTTTTCGAATGGGAGAGTTGGTAGGCGCCGCGCTTGATGATCAGGTCCAGGACGGAACCGGTGAAGCCGTTGACCAGGTCATCTTCGGGAAGAATGTTTTCAGGGAGGATGTCGATCAGGTAAGCAACCGGATGTTCTGAGACCCAGATCACGCGGGAGATTTTTACGATCTGTGCGTTTTCGCTGATGCCAAGCTTGTCGGCAATATCTTTCCCGGCTACGGAGCGGTTGATCCCGAGATAACCCATTTTTGCATCCATCCCCAGCCGGGTTGCCTGGGTCTCGATGCTTTCCAGAATCTCCAGACCGGATTCGATGTTTTGTTTCTGGTCAAGGACAAAGGTTCCAACGCCTTGCCTGCGTCGGATCAGTCCCTGCCCCTCAAAACTGCGCATAGCTTCTCGAAGCGTCGCTCTGGAAACGCCGAGTGAGGCGGCGAGCTCCGGTTCCGATGGCAGTTTTTGTCCTGCGGGGGTAGATTCAATGATTTCAGAGAGCTGCATGTGCAATTTTTGAAATAACGATACATTTTCATTGGAATTCGTATAGTCTGACATACTTCCTCCGTAAGAACTGCTTTTTTCGTGACCGGCTGCGCTTTCTGAAAGCAGTGTAAGTGAAAGGGCAGGAGAGGCTTTTGACCTCAACGGTAATCGATGGCCTTCAGGGTGTTTGCCATCAGCATCGCGATCGTCATCGGTCCCACGCCTCCCGGAACGGGTGAAATCGCTCCGGCCCGTTTGACGGCTGATTCAAAATCAACATCCCCGACGAGTTTGTAACCGCGGGGCCCGTTTTTGTCGGGAATGTGGTTGATCCCCACGTCGATGACGATTGCGCCGGGCTTCACCCAATCACCCTGTACCAGACCGGGAGAACCGGCAGCGGCGACGATGATGTCGGATTCCCGGCAGATCTCGTCAAGATGCTTCGTATAGCTGTGACAGATGGTTGGCGTGGCATTGCAGCGGCTCAGCATCATGGCCGTCGGCATACCGACGATAGAAGAGCGCCCGATGACTGCCGCATTCATCCCACTGATGTCCGGGCAGACACTCTGGATCATGCGGATGACGCCGGATGGTGTGCAGGGGTAAAACAGCGGTTCGCTGTATTTCCGTGAAAGCAGACCTGCATTGAAGGGATGAATGCCGTCCACATCTTTTTTGGGTGAGATGGTATGCAGAACCTCATCTTCCGAAAGATGACCGGGCAGCGGCAGCTGTACCAGAATGCCCTGAACGTCCGGGTCTTCATTCAGACGCAGTATAAGGTTCTCAAGCTCTTCCTGTGGACAGTTCTCGTCCAGATCATAGGAAAACGAGCGGATGCCCAGGTCTGCCGTGGTTTTGATCTTGCTGGCTACATAGGTCCGTGAAGCGGGGTCATTCCCGACAAGGATCGTGGCAAGGCCGGGAAGAGGCAGGCTTTTTTCTTCCCGTTCTGTGATGGCAGTTTTGATTTCATTTTTGATTGATTCTGCCAGTTTCTTTCCGTCAATTATTTCAGCGCTCATGTTCCCCCTGTTTTCAATCAAAAATCAGAGATTTCCAGATCATCCAGTTTGGGGCAGGTGTCACTTCGATCACCGGATAGGGTGTGGGAGTCGGTGTGCTGTACTCACCGGGCAGCGGAATGATCACATGATCGTCTTCCTTCCGCATCAGGCCCTGCTGCCGAGCCCATTCTTCGACCGCGGTGTCGGACTTTGCATAATCGATGCGGTCGTTCACGGTGTCGAGTGTGGACTGCAGGTTGGTGACATCGGTCTGAAGTGTAGCCTCCTGATTTTCCAGAAAAGTCAGCGTGCTGAGACGTGTGTTCAGGTCGATGACAAGGTAAACGGCAATCAGGATCAGAACAAAGATATAAAAGTGCCGTTTGATGATCTTAAATATACCCATACAATAAATATACCAGATAATTTGAATTTTTTGGCAACAAAAAAGACCCTTTTTAGGGTCTTTTGTGCCGAAGGAGGGATTTGAACCCTCATGGGAGTACTCCCACTACGCCCTGAACGTAGCGCGTCTGCCAGTTCCGCCACTTCGGCGTGTCAACAATAATGATTATACGTCGTTTCAGATATGTGTCAAGAGAATTCAAAAAAATCAAAAAAAATTGATTACAGCAATTGATTACAGGTAACAAAAACCGGAGAGCGAACTCTCCGGTTTTGATAAATTATTTGGTTTTTATTCGGTCGGCAGGTTTGAAATCACAGCCTGCTGTCCGTCGACGATCTCATCGCCCTGGATAAAGCGTCCGGGGACAAAACCGGTGCCGGCAGGGATCAGTTTCCCGATGATCACGTTTTCCTTCAGACCGTAAAGCGGATCCTTCAGACCGCCGATGGCTGCGCTGGCGAGCACTTTGATGGTGTGCTGGAAGGAAGAAGCGGACAGCCAGGAGTCGGTGGACAGAGAGGCTTTGGTAACGCCGAGCAAAATCTCAACATATTTCGCCGGTGTCTTGCCTTCTTCTTCCAATCTGCGGTTGATGTCTTTCAGCGTCAGGTAATCGACCACGTCCATCGGCAGGTACGGAGAGTCACCGGAGCTGGTGATCTGCACCTTGCCGAGCATCTTGCGGATGATCACTTCGAAGTGCTTGTCGTTGATGTTCTGACCCTGAGTGCGGTAAACATCCTGGATCTCTTTGAGCATATACATCTGGCAGGCATCGCGGCCGTTCAGCTTCAGGATCATGTGCGGGTTCAGGGAGCCTTCCGTCAGCGGTGTACCGGCTGAGACGTTGTCACCGTCATGGATGAGCAGTCGTGCATTGGTCGGGATGTTATATTCCTCAGTCATGTGACTCTCATATGTCACGATGACCTTGTTGTCTTCCACGCGAACCTGTCCGGCATGTGCTGCACCGACGGTGGTTTCGCCCTGATGTGCGATAGCGTCGCCGAGTTCCACATGCATTTCATCATTCACGTCAATTTCCCAACCATCTTCGATGGTGTAAGTGTCAGAGATCAGTTCGCTGTTTTCAATGCGGACGATGCGGACATCGTCATACTTGTCATTCTGCATGACAAAAGCCTTACCGGAGATCTGAGCGATGATCGCTTCACCCTTCGGGGTGCGGCGGGCTTCAAACAGTTCTTCCACACGCGGCAGACCGCTGGTGATGTCTCCACCCTGGGCAACACCGCCGGAGTGGAAGGTACGCAGTGTCAGCTGAGTACCCGGTTCACCGATGGACTGGGCAGCGACGGTACCGACAGCGGCGCCGAGTTCCGCCAGTTTTCCGCGGCCGAGGTCCATACCGTAGCATTTTGCGCAGATGCCGTGTTTGAGCTGGCAGGTCATCGGGCTGCGGACTTTCATTTCCTGGACGTTGGCAGCCTGGATCTTGCGGGCAGCGTCATGGTCAACCATTTCGCCCTTTTCAAGCAGGATTTCACCGGTTTCCAGGTCGACAACGCGTTCCGCAGTCACGCGGCCGTAAATACGTTCCGCGTAAGACTGTTTCGCGACATCATCGGAGCGGCGGATCCAGATACCTTCATCGGTACCGCAGTCTTCATCATTGATGATGAGATCCTGGGCGATATCGACCAGACGGCGGGTCAGGTAACCGGCATCCGCGGTACGCAGCGCAGTGTCTGCCAGACCTTTTCGCGCACCGTGCGTGGAAATGAAGTATTCCAGTGCGTCCAGACCTTCGCGGAAGTTTGACTTGATCGGCAGAGTGATGATACGGCCGGAGGGGTCAGCCATCAAGCCGCGCATACCGGCCAGCTGACCGATAGGACCGAAACCGCCTTTGGTCGCGCCGGAGTTCGCCATGATAGCCATGTCACCTTCCGGATCCATGTAATTGCGGACAGCCTTGGATACACGGTTGGTGGTGTCCTGCCAGACGGAAACGATACGATCGTCACGTTCGGCTGCGGTGAGCAAACCCTTGCGGTATTGTTTGTTGATCTTTTCAACTTCTTCATCAGCCTGGTGCTGCAGCTGGTTACGTTCCGGCGGCACGGTGATGTCGGAAACAGCCATCGTCAGACCGGAGCGCATGGAATATTCGAAACCGATATCTTTAATAGAGTCAGCAACGACCGTAGTCTCATCCTGACCGCATACGTCATAAACTTCGGAAATCAGGTCCTTGATCTCGCCTTTGCCGAAGGTCATGTTCTTGAAGAGCATCTTCTCCGGCAGAATGTTGTTGAAGATCACGCGGCCGACAGTGGTGTCGATGATCTTGGTGACCGGTTCAGCCATTCGTTTGCCATCTTCATCGTAGTATGTGGTGGCCTTGAATTTGATTTTTGTGTGAAGGTTGACCTGGTTGATGTCATAACAGTATTTGACTTCATCGTAGTCATAGAAAGCACGACCATCTCCCGGATGATTCTGACCCAGTTCCATGGTCAGGTAATAGATACCCAGCACCATATCCTTGGACGGGCTGATGATCGGTTCACCGTCAGCAGGTTTCAGCAGGTTCTTGGAAGCCAGCATCAGGGAGCGGGCTTCAGCAACTGCCTTGTCGGAAAGCGGTACATGGACAGCCATCTGGTCACCGTCAAAGTCCGCGTTGAAAGCCGTACAAACCAACGGGTGCAGCTGGATGGCAGAGCCTTCGATCAGGATCGGTTCAAAGGCCTGAATACCCAAACGGTGCAGGGTTGGAGCACGGTTCAGCATGACCGGACGTTCACCGATGACTTCTTCGAGAACTTCCCAGACCTCGGTGCGGTTGCGTTCGATAAGACGGCGGGCACCCTTGACGTTGGTGGCGTAGCCATGCTTGCACAGGCGGGAGATGACGAAAGGCATATAAAGTTCCAATGCCATTGACTTCGGCAGACCGCACTGATAAAGCTTAAGCTTCGGACCGACGACAATAACGGAACGGCCGGAGTAGTCGACACGTTTCCCCAGCAGGTTGCGGCGGAAGCGGCCTTTTTTACCCTTCAGCATATCACTGAGAGATTTCAACTCGCGGCGGCCGCGGCGGCTGAGAGCCTTGCCTCGCTGTGAGTTGTCGATCAGGGAGTCAACAGCTTCCTGGAGCATACGTTTTTCATTGCGGACGATCACATCCGGGGCGCCCAGCTCCAGCAGTCTCTTCAGACGGTTGTTGCGGTTGATGACGCGGCGATAGAGATCGTTCAGGTCAGATGTGGCAAAACGACCACCGTCCAGCTGGACCATCGGGCGCAGGTCCGGAGGGATGACCGGCAGAACGGTCATGATCATCCATTCCGGATGGTTATGAGATGCACGGAAGGATTCCACAACCTTCAGGCGGGATGTGGCCTTCTTGCGCTTCTGTTTGGACTTGGTGGTGCGGACTTCGTTCCACAGATCTTTGGAAAGCTGATCCAGGTCCAGGCGCTTCAGAATGTCATAGAATGCTTCTGCACCCATATCGGCGCGGAAGACCTGACCCCAGCGGGAGCGCAGTTCGCGGTAGGAGGTTTCGCTCAGGAAGGTGAAGGGCTGCAGGTCTTCCAGTTCTTCACGGAGCTTGGAATTCTGGCTCTGGGTTTCGCTGGACTGGTCGGCGTGCTGGCTGCGCAGTGCTTCCATCTGTTCTTCCGCTTCGGCACGGACCTTCATCTTTTCCATATCGAGTTTTTCGATATCAGCCTGCTGCTGCAGTTTGATTTCCTTTTCGAGCGATTCGAGCTTTTCGCGGACAGCTTCCTGAACAGCGGAAATGTGTTCGAAGGAAATGGTTTCGCCGGCTTTGACAACGGTCATGTCGGCAGCATTGAAGTGCATATCGACAGAAGCGGTTTTGCCGACGGAATCCTGCAGGTTCTGTTCAAGACGCTGACCTTCACGCATAACGGGATCGAGACGCTTGCTGATTTCCTCTTCACCGGAGGTCTGAAGCTGGTCGCGTTTTTCCTGAAGGGCCTTCAGTTTGCTGTCGCGTTCGCGTTTCACGCTCAGGATCTTTGCATTGACTTCCTGTGCGCGTTCGCGTTCTGAGCCGTTGATGTCATCTTCTAATTTGCTGAGCGCTTTCTGGCGGGCTTCTTCATCGACGTAAGTGACAATGTACTGGGCAAAATACAGCACACGGTCCAGATTACGGCGTGAGATGTCAAGCAGCAAACCGAGATAGGACGGGATCCGGCGGGTGTACCAGATGTGAGCGATCGGTGTGGCCAGTTCGATATGGCCAAGTCGTTCACGTCGAACGGAAGCTTTCGTCACTTCCACGCCGCATTTGTCGCAGATGATCCCTTTGTAACGCGGGTTCTTATACTTACCGCAGTAACACTGCCAGTCTCGGGTAGGCCCAAAGATCGCTTCACAGAAGAGGCCGTCTTTTTCAGGACGTAACCGACGGTAGTTGATGGTTTCCGGTTTCAAAACTTCGCCGTGTGACCAACTGCGGATCGTTTCCGGTGATGCAAGACTGATTCCTAACGCAACCAAACCTTTCGTTTCCACGTTTTTTCTCCTTCAAAAATGTGATGGGTACCATCACTTAATTTATGTTGTCAATAACTTACTGTAGCTTTCACAGCGGTTTAAGGCACAATCTGCCCATATGAAAATATATGAGCGACTAATCATTATATCATAAGCCGCTCATCCTGTTCAAATTGATGACAAAAATTTTAAGAATTCTTACAGGTTCATCCTGTTCAGCTGTTTAATGGTTTATCCCGCTATATAAATGTCCTGATCATCTGTATTGATAATATTCTCCTGATCATTCTCTTCCTGAACTACAGTGGAAGTGTCGGTATCGGATTGTTCAACCACAGGTGCGGGCGGATAGCAAACGAGATAAACTGCAGTCGCGGTCATTTGAACGGTCTCATTCCCGGCAATGGGCATCCCCTGATCATAATAAGGAATTGCTCCGCAGTAGTCTTCCCGGGCTACATATTCATCCGCAACGTAGAAGGAGGCCTGCGCGTAGCGCTGATTGGCGGTGAGCCTTGTCGCGTTGTCATACATATTTGGCATTGTCATGGCTGCATTGGAGTAATACTCCAGCGCTTTGCTCCAGTTGATCTCCCAAAAACCGGCACCGGCCAGATAAGAACGGGCGGCATTGCGGAGGCTGTCGGCGCTGCTGTCGATCGGGCCAAGGGCCTCGGCAAGGGTGATGTTGTAGATTCCCTGTTCCAGGTTGCCTGAATTGATCATCTGGATCCCGTAATTGCGCAGGGCAATGTAATACAATCCGTCCACTTCAAGACCGCGGTATGAAAGGTTCCGGTCACGGAGCGCTTTAATCATGTTGATCGCCAGCTCCCAGTTTTGAGCGTAAACTGCCTGCTGAATGCTCTGGAACATCTCTTCTTCCCCGCGGGTGTCCTGTGTCGGGGTCGGGGCAGGAGTGGCGGTCATCATAGGCGTGGGAGAGGCTGTCGGGTAAAGGGCCAGCATCACCTGCTGATAGGTTTCCATCGCGCCCGGATAATCACGGTCTACTTCAATGACATAGTCCAGCCGGGTTTTCGCGTTTTGATATTTTCCCTGTTCGATGTCTGAAATAGCCATCGTGTATTGTTCGGCAGCTGCCATCATGGATTGCCGCTTATATTCGGCCTGTCTTGCGTTGATGGCGGTGTTGTATCCCAGGATCCCTCCGAAAATACCCAAAGCGATCATCAGCACGATCCCGAGCAAAATCCAGCCGAAGAGGGAACCCTTCCCCTTTTTCTTCTTTTTCTGCTCCTTGTTCTTGTCTTTTGTGTTTTGCGGCTGTTGGCCGGGCTGGCCGGTCTGTGCATTGAAATTCGGGGCAGCATTCCATTGCTGCCCGTAGGGGGGCTGGCCGGGTTGATTGGGCTGAGCCTGTCCGCCGAATTGCGGCTGTCCGTTCGGCTGCATGTACCCCTGCGGCATTTGTCCCTGGGGCATATTGTTTGGCATAAAGGGCATTCCGGGATTCCCTTGTGGTGGCTGTTGATTCATATTTCCCTCATTTCAATCGATTTGCAACAGTGTGTTTCAAAGTCGTTTCAGTAATTTCAGTTCGGGAATGATGACGACGCAGTAAAACAACAGCGCTAAACACATCCCCAACATAGATTTTACCAGAATATTGCCATTTGGGATGGACATAAGACCAAAACAGATACCTCCCGCGGCGCACGCACCGGGAACGCAGCGCAGCAGTGTTCCGCGCACCTCAAGCGGTGCATTGTGAAACGGTTTGTTTGAAAAGAGCCGGTTTTCTTTCTGCGGATGGGCAAGGATGATCAGCAGCAGGACTGACTGTGACGTGTAGGCGATCGAATCCGTCAGGCTGAGCCCGGGAGCGCCGAGGGAACGGAACAGCAGATATCCCGCAGCAATATAGATCACTACATTTAATATGGTCCCGAGCAGCGGGATCAAGGCCTGCTCCTGCGCGTAGTAAGCCCGGTTGGCGATTTCCAGCAGGCAGTGTCCGGCCAGTCCGATCAGGAAGCAGCGCAGGGTGTTCATCATCAGCAGGTTCTGTTCCCCGGCAAATCCGAACAAAGAGCCCATTGCCGGTCCCAGCCCAACGGACATGATCACGGCTGCTCCCAGGGACATGGCAAGCGCGAGTCGGCAGGCTTTCTGAATGACCTCCCGATAGGCCTGAATGTCCCGGTCTGAGAGGTAGACGGAAAGAGAAGGCAGAATCGCGGTCCCGATTGCGGTCCCGATGAGGGTTTCCGGCAGCTGCTGGAACATGTAGCCATAGGTAAGTGCGGTGACGGCTCCGGTGGCCAGACGGGAGGCATAATTGTCGCGGATGATGAAAATCAGCTGCATGAAGAACATGGAAAGAATTCTGGGACCGAGAATACGCAGCACGCGGCGGACAGCTTCATCGCGGAAAGCTATTTGCGGATACCAGCGGAAGTGATGCCGGATCAGTCCCGGGACCTGGATGAGAAGATGAGCGGCGGAACCGATGATGACTCCGATGACCAACCCGTCGATCCCCATACCGTAAGCGGGAAGGGTGAGGGGGCCGAGCCGGTAGGGCTCGGACGGGGCGAGCACCAGCGCTCCGTAGATCTGCCCGAGATTGTAAAAGATCGGGGCCAGCGCCGGGAGCAGAAAATGCTGGTTGGCCTGCAGCCCGCCGGTGAGCATTCCGCTGACGGCGAAGATCAGCATGGCGATCAGGTTCATGCGCATCAGATGGATGACGGATTCCTGCTGTTCAGCGCTGAAGCCGGGGGCGATCCCGATTTGCGAGACGACCAGCGGACGGGCGAAGACGGCTGTCAATACTGCAAGGAACGCCGCACAGAGGAATAATAAATTGGAAACGGAAGAAAACAACTTCCACCCTGCCCGTTTTCCTTCTTTATTAATAATGTCACTCATCACCGGGATCAGGGCCATGGCCAGTGCACCGCCGCTGATGAGCGTGAAGAGCATATCCGGCAGGTTGTTGGCGATGTTGAAGATATCCAGTTCGACGGAAAGCCCGAACTGTCGTCCGATGATGATCTGGCGCAGCGCCGCGATACACTTGTTGGCGCCGAGGCAGATGACCAGTAAAAGGGATGTTTTGGAAAGTTTCGAAAGTTTCATTGTTTTTTGGTTTATAATTATTTTATAGTTCAGTCAGCATAAAAAGCGTTTATGCGTATGTTGTTCAGAAATATTTGAAACATTATAACATCAAATTCAGCGTGGCAATGAGATATCAGTTCATCGCTGCAAAGCCCCTGATTTTCAGACAGAAGGAGTATTTATGAATGAAATTATCAATGCAATGAAAGAACGTCGATCAATCCGTAAATTTAAAGCTGATATGCCAGCAAGAGAAGATCTGGAACAGATCATTGAAGCAGGTCTTTACGCTGCCAGCGGGATGGGAAAACAGGCCGGGATGATCATTGCTGTTACCAATAAAGAGATTCGTGACAAACTCGCTGAGATAAATCGAAAAATTGCCGGCTGGAAGGAAGGTTTTGATCCGTTCTACGGCGCTCCGGTCGTGTTTATTGTTCTTGCAGACAAAAGCGCTTTTACTTATATTTATGATGGTTCTCTGGTGTTGGGCAACATGATGTTGGCTGCTCATTCGCTTGGTCTCGGCAGCATCTGGATTCATCGTGCGAAAGAGGAATTCGAACAGGACGAATGGAAGAACCTTCTTTCCGATCTTGGCGTGGAAGGTGACTGGGAAGGTATTGGACATTGTGCGGTCGGCTATATCGACGGTGAAGCTCCTGCGGCTGCTCCGCGCAAGGATGGCAGAGTTTTCTGGGTTGAATAAAATGCAGCGCTGCGTAATCATTGGTGGTGCAGATATCCGCAATTATGAAGTCATCCGGACGTATCTCTGCCCGGATGACTTTATTGTCTGCTGTGACAGCGGGTTGAAACATTTGGAAGGGCTGGGGGTTGAGCCGAACCTGATCATCGGGGATTTCGATTCGCATGAAAAGCCGGCTCTGCCGGTGGAAACCATCGTTTTGCCCTGTGAAAAGTATGATACCGATACCATGGCTGCGGTTCGGGAAATGATATCCCGTGGCTTTGATGATTTTCTGCTGCTTGGAATATTTGGAAATCGGATGGACCACACGCTGGCGAATGTTTACATCCTGCTTTGGCTGGATAACCGTGGAAAGAAGGCGCTGGCGGTCGACGATTTCTCCGAGTTTTCGATCATTTCCCGGTCCCCGGCATATATCACGGATTCATATCCTTATTTTTCTCTGCTGGCAATAGACGGGAATGCGGAGGGGATTGTGATAAAAAATGCAAAATACACTGTGCTCGAAAACGGAGAACTTATCTCGGATTATCAATGCGCAGTCAGCAACGAACCCCTTCCCGGACAGACTGCAGAAATTACGGTCGAAAAAGGTGTGCTGCTGCTGATCAAAGATCGATAAAAAAGTGAGAGATTAAAATACCTGTACAGAACCTGACGACGCATCACAGAATACAGCCCTGATTTGCGGGCTTCGCCGCAGCATCAGAGCTGTCTCCGTGTGCTTCAATAGCTTATTTCTTATTTCTTATTTTCCTTCTCTCTCCCTGTCCAGTCTGCTGTTGCGGAAATAGAGCATGATGTCTGTCAGAACCATGAAGAAATTGATGAAATAAAAGATCGTGGCAAGATTCCATGTGTTTGTGATAATCTTGCCGATGATGCCGAATATATATCCAACCTCGATCAGGCACAGAAACGGCAGACTTTTCCCTTTAGCGGTGCGGGAGCGGATCGACTTCATGATATTTGCCGGCCAGGATAAGCCGAAGCAGATGATCATGATCGTTTCACAAAGAATTGGAAAAGACATTTCACTCTCTTTTCAAAGTGTAATCGGAAATCAGGAGCCAAAAGGAAAAAAGATCCATTAAACAGATCTTTTTCTGCCACTGCTTCCTGATTCCTAATTTCTGAGGGCACCTCTAAAAACATCAATTATTTTGTCCCGAGGAGAATCAGAGAATATATTCTCTGATTCTCCTCGGGAGGTTTCCGTGGGGCGAAGCTCCTGCTCCGAATATAAATCGGGCGTCAGCCCGTACCTTACGGAGCAGGCAATAACTGCCGCCCCCATACCCCCGCTCGGGAGTTTTTAGAGGTATCCCTAATTCCTCATTCCTAATTCCTAATTTATTTGTATCCGTTCGGATTGTGGCTCTGCCAGTTCCAGGAATCGGCGCACATGTCGTCGAGGGTCTTGGTGGCAGTCCAGCCCAGGACTTCCTTTGCCTTGGTAGCGTCGGCATAGACCGTAGCCAGGTCACCTGCGCGGCGCGGGGCGATCACATAGGGCAGGTCGTGACCGCAGGCTTTGGAATAAGAAGCGATCATCTCGAGAACGGAAACACCGTTGCCGGTACCGAGGTTGAAGATCTCCGTGCCTTCATGGTCAAGCACATAGCGAAGCGCGGCAACGTGACCGGATGCCAGGTCGACCACATGCAGATAGTCACGAACACCGGTGCCGTCGGGGGTGTCATAGTCATTACCGAAAACGTTGATTTTTTCGCGTTTGCCGACGGCGGTCTGGGCGATGAAGGGCATCAGGTTGTTGGGAATACCCTGCGGATCCTCCCCGATCAATCCGGAGGGATGGGCTCCGACCGGGTTGAAATAGCGCAGCAGCACAACGGAAAAACCAGGATTGGCTTTGGCGATGTCCTGAAGAATCTGTTCGTTCATCAGTTTTGTCCAGCCGTAAGGGTTGGAGCAGCCGAGATGGGAATGTTCGGTGAAAGGAACCTTGTTGTCAGCGCTGTAAACAGTGGCTGAGGAGGAGAAGATGATGTTCATGACCCCGTGTTCGATCATGCTCTCGCACAGGGAAAGAGTGGCATTGAGGTTGATACGGTAGTATGCCAGCGGCATGGCGACGGATTCACCGACGGCCTTTTTCCCGGCGAAGTGGATGACGGCATCGATCTGGTTTTCTTCGAAGATCTTATCCAGCGCAGCCTTGTCACAGACATCGGCTTCATAGAATGGAAAATCTTTTCCGGTGATCTTTTTCACCCGTTCCAGCGCTTCCTCGCTGGAGTTGGAAAGGTCGTCCGCTACCACGATCTCATAGCCGTTTTCGAGCAGTTCGACAGCGGTGTGAGAACCGATATATCCGGCCCCGCCTGCAAGCAATACTTTTGTCATAATACCTCCGATGTTAGTTGTTAGTTTTTAGTTGTTGGATGTTGATATATACAGCCCTGTTTACTGTACATTCCTAACACCTAAACCCTATATCCTATATCCTATACCCTAAACACTATACCAAATACCCTATATCACTAGTCCCCGCGGATATTTCCCGCTCTCGCGCATGGCCTTAAGCGCGGCGACGACGGAAGCCTTGTCCTCGTGGTAGGTCACTCCGTACCAGCGTTCATCCGTCGGCAGCACGGTGACACTGGCTTTCCCTTCGTGGATCAGCGCGTTCGGGATCAGCGGCAGGAAATACTCACATTTCAGCGGGTTGACCGGCAGGTTTTCTCTCAGATATCCGCTGAAGCGCTCTTCGATCTCGCTCATCATGGAAAACTGGAAGCCCCAGAAATTCATGGAGACCAGCGTGCCGTTGGGAATGAACTGTTCCGTTTCTCCTTCCGTGTAAAGGGCTCCGCCTTCCGCCGGGACGATGTGCAGACATTCCTTCACGCCGGTCATGTGACCGGAGTCGTCCATGGAGCAGACACCGCGGGAGACATAGCCGTTTTCGGTCAGGGTGTTTTCAATGCGGAACCCGGACATCACATGATGAGCCGGATCCGTATCTTTTGTCAGGAACTCATAAACACTGCGGAAGGGATGCTCCCCGTAATAATCATCAGCGTTGATCACGCAGAAGGGCCCATGGACCATATCTTTTGCGGAAAGGACCGCGTGGGCGGTACCCCAGGGTTTGGTGCGTTCTTCGGGGACACTGAAGCCTTCAGGAAGGTTTTCGAGAACCTGATGCGCATAGTCAATTTTGATGTATTTGCGCAGTCGGCTGCCGATTTTTTCTTCGAATAACTCTTCATTTTCCGGCTTGATGACGATGATCACACGTTCAAAACCGGCCCGTTTTGCGTCAAAAACAGAATAGTCCATCAGCAGGTGGCCGTGTTCGTCGATGGGATCCATTTGCTTCAGTCCGCCGTACCGGCTGCCCATCCCTGCTGCCATGATGATCAATACAGGTTTTTCCATGCGTTTGCTTCCTTGATTTGTTTATATATTTCCAATATAATATTTTATCACAGCGTGATGCTTCCTGTCTTATTTCATGTTTATTAATAAAACGAACTTTTGGAAGGGAATAAACGTTAGAATATAAAGTACAGGGCACTTCTAAAAACTTATGAGCGGGGGTATGGGGGCTGCATAGCCCCCGGAAACCTCCCGAGGAGATTCAGAGAATTTATTCTCTGAATCTCCTCGGGACAGAGAAAAATTGGAGTTTTTAGAGGTTCCCTACAATGTTGAAGAATAGGAGCGGTATCATGTCAAAAAAATTATTGTCTTGTCTGGCTATTTTTTTCATCCTGGTCGTTTTTCTGCCGGTTTTGGCGGAAGGTGAAAGTGTCCCGTTTGCGGGACACTGGGTACTGGATAAAGTGTATGAAAACGCTTTCTCCGCAAACAAGTATGTCCTTGATCCTGAAAATGCTGAATCTGTTTACGGCGAAAGTGAAAACATTTACAGACTTTTCCCCAACGGGGACGCGGAATGGCTGATGGGCGATGAAAACCTCAAAGGGAAATGGGAGTTGTCCGATAACAATATCACCACGCGTGTTGGCTGGGTGGATGAAAACGGTGAGGTTTCGGAAGCTGAAATGGCTTTGGAGTTGGATTTTGTTTATGATTCTGAGCAAAACATCCTGCATCGCTATTGGAAAGCTATTCAAACGGATTCCATGTATCAGGAACTGGACTTTGTCTACAGACGTATTCCTCAGGGAGCCTGGCAGATGACGAGCGTATATTCAAACGAACCGGAAGGCGAGCCGGTGCTGCTCGACCCGGAATCTTCCCAGTCGCTTTATGCGGAATCCGTGAATGTTTATAAGTTCGATAATTGGGCTGTAACAGAAACGATTCCGACAGAAGAGTATTCACAGCAGGGTGTTTTGGAAAAAGGCGAAGACAACTGGCTGCTGAAATTTGATGATGGGTTCGAGATGGAGCTCTTTTATGATGCAGGTGAAAACCTTCTGCATCGCTATTGGAAGAGTGATGATGCTGAGAGCGCCTGGCATGATCTCGATTTTGTCTATGAACCTGTGACTGAGTAACTGATTACTATTCACGCGTTAGCCGGGGACTGTCCCTTTATGGGACTGTCCCTATCCCAAAACGCTCATCCGGTGGGGACAGTCCCATAAAGGGACAGTCCCCGTTGGCGTACCCGTGAACTATAACAGTAACTGATAAAAGTAATGTCATTTTTTTATTTATATTTCTTTACAATATCACTTTATTGTGCTAAACTGTTGTAGCGTTGCCGAATCAATATCGGCGAGTTCCAAATGTAAAGGAGTTATATCTGATGAAAAAAATATTTGCTTTGATGTTGTCCCTTACAGTTTTGGCAGTGTTGACTGCAGCTGTTTCCGCCGATGATGTTTTCGTGTTCAAACATGGCTTTGATCTGGACTATCCCCCTTATTCCTATATTAATGATGATGGCGAGACCGGCGGTTTTGACGTTGAAATGGCACAGGCTGTCTGTGATTATTACGGCTGGCAATATGAAGCCGTCCCCTTCAACTGGGATGCCAAAGATCTGGAACTGAACGCCGGTTCCTGCGACGTGATCTGGTCCGGCTTCACCATCAACGGTCGTGAAGATGACTATCTGTGGTCCATCCCCTATTCCGATAACACTCAGATGATCATGGTTAAAGACGGTTCCGGCATTGAGACTCTGGCTGACCTGGAAGGCAAGGTCGTCGGTGTGCAGACTGCTACATCCGCTTATGACCTGCTCAATGATGAGGAAGGCCAGGCTGAATTGGCGAAAACCTTCAAGTCCCTGGAAGTTTATGAAACCTATACGATTGCTTTCAACGATCTGAAAGCCGGTGCGGTGGATGCCCTTGCGATCGATGTCACCAGCGGCAACTTCCTGATGAGCGGCGAGACGGATTACAAGTTCCTGGATGAGGTTTTGGGCAGTGAACAGTACGGCATCGGTTTCCGCAAGGATGACACCGAACTTTGCGATAAGGTCAACAAAGCTCTGATGGCTCTTGTCGAAGACGGAACCTATGACGAAATCGGTAAAAAATACCCTGAAATCTACGATTTCCTTACGCTTGGAAAATAAGAATATCGGTTGACAAACCGGAGAACGAAACGTTTGCACGCCGGACACGCAAGTTCCGGCGTGTAAACGTGAATAAGACAATAAGAAAGAACATATCCGATGACTTTTTCCAAAATGCTTTCTACGATGAGTGTGGGAATGCTGCGGACCTGCTCTCTGTTTGCGCTGACACTGATCGGATCGCTGCCGCTGGGAATGATTGTGGCTCTCCTGCGGAAGTCCCGATTAAAGAATGTACGCATTCTTACCCGGGCTTATATTTCCGTTATGCGCGGCACGCCGCTGATGCTGCAGCTGCTGGCCTGGTATTTCGGACCCTATTATCTGTTCGGCTGGTCGATCCGTGGCTGGCGGTTCCCTGCCATTCTGGTAGGCTTCATCCTGAATTATGCGGCTTATTTTGCCGAGATCTACCGCGGGGGGATCGAGTCCATGCCGGTGGGACAGTATGAGGCCGCGGAAGTGCTGGGGTATACCAAAGTACAGACTTTTTTGCGCATCATTCTGCCGCAAGTCGTCAAGCGCATTCTGCCTTCCGTAACCAATGAAGTGATCACACTGGTGAAGGACACTTCCCTGGCCTTTTCGCTTGCTTACCAGGAAGTCTTTTCGCTGGCGAAGCAGATCTCCGCTTCACAGACCTCCTTTATGCCTTTTATCATCGCAGGCGTTTTTTATTTTGTTGCCAATTATCTCGTTGAATTCGGGATGGGACGCTTCGAAAAGGCCCTTGACTATTATAAATAATACGGGAACGTTCAGGGAGAATAGATCATGATCATAGAGATGAAAAACATCAAAAAGCACTTCGATGGACTGGGCGTTCTGGATGACATCAGCTTCGGGGTAGATAAAGGCGAAGTGGTCAGCGTGATCGGCCCTTCCGGTTCCGGAAAATCCACACTGCTGCGCTGCGCGACGTTTCTTGAAAAAATTGACGGTGGTGAGATTTATTATATGGGACAGTGTGCTGCCCGGACAGATGAAAACGGGAAAGTCGAGTATGTTTCCCATCAGGAAATGCGGAAGTTTCGCAGTTACTGCGGGCTGGTCTTCCAACAATTCAACCTGTTTCCCCATTATAATGTGCTGAAAAACCTGACCGATGCACCGGTGAAGGTACAGAAGAAATCAAAGGATGAAGCCGAAGCAACAGCGATGGAACTGCTGAAAAAGATGGGCATCGATGACAAAGCGAAGTCTTATCCTTACCAGCTTTCCGGAGGTCAGCAGCAGCGTGTAGCCATTGCACGGGCTCTGGCGATGAAGCCGGAGATCCTCTTTTTCGATGAACCGACCTCTGCACTGGATCCGGAGCTGACCGGTGAGGTGCTGAAGGTGATCCGCCAGCTGGCGGAAGAAAAAATGACCATGGTAGTGGTCACCCATGAAATGCCGTTTGCGAAAGCGGTCAGCAACCGGGTGATCGTCATGGCGGGCGGTGTGATCGTTGAACAGGGCGATCCGCAGGCGGTCTTTGACGACCCGAAGGAAGAACGGACCAAACAGTTCCTCAGGGTGTTTGAGAGATAGCTTAGGAAGTAGGATGTAGGAAATAGGATTCAGAGGATGTAGGATGTAGGAATGAAGCTTTTCGTGGTCAGTGGCCGGTGGCCAGTGATCAGAAAAAAATAAGTAAGAATAAAGAGAACCTCTAAAAACTCCCGGGCGGGGGTATGGGGGCGGCAGCCCCCGGAAACCTCCCGAGGAGATTCAGAGAATTTATTCTCTGAATCTCCTCGGGACAGAGAAAAATTGATGTTTATAGAGGTGCCCTAAAAAAATAAATCTATACGGGTAATGAACGATAGAGATGTAGTTGCGGTTCGATACAGCATTTGGGATCCGACAGGCAATATTACGGCGCTTGTGGAAGGTGATGTGTGTATGGATGAGCGGCCTTCCCTTGCTGCGGAGATCATGAACCGGCATCCCGAGGTGGAACAGGTCGGGTTTGTCTGTTTTCCTTCAGCCGTGGATGGGGATGCGTGTCAGGTTGACCTGCAGATGGCGGGTGGGGAATTCTGTGGCAATGCATCCATGTGTGCTGCCGGTTTGTATCTGCTTTCTGATGTTTCTGCTGATGATCGAATGTTTTTGAAATTGCGTGTATCCGGCGCTTCGAAGCCTGTTTCTGTGCGGGTTCGAAGAAGCGGCGCGGATGAGTTTTCTGCTTCTACCCTGATGCCTCCACCTGACTCGGTTGAAGAGACAGAATTTTTTCTGGAAAATGTCAGGGGAATGCTGCCGTTTGTCCGGATGGGAGGAATCTCTCATGTCATCGTTGAGCCGGATTCTCCCTTCTTTGCTCTGATGGGGGCACCGGAAAAAGCGGAAGAGGCAGTGAAGAAATGGTGCGGTATGCTCTCCGTGGAATGTTTGGGACTGATGTTCCTGGAGCGGAGCGGGGAGAAATCCTTCTTGAAGCCGCTTGTCTATGTTCCTGCATGTCAGACGGTTTTCTGGGAAAGGTCCTGCGCCAGCGGTACGGCGGCAGTCGGGATGTATCTTGCGGAAAGAGAGTGTGCTCCTTTGGATATTACTCTGAACGAGCCCGGCGGTTCCCTGCGTGTGACAGTTGCCCCGGGCAATCAGAAGATCCGCCTGTATGAAACGATC
>JAFRIR010000060.1 GCA_017432685.1 Flexilinea sp.
AACCCTAAACCCTGAACCCTAAACCCTATATCCTGATCCCTGATACCTGCTTCCTAATTATTCACCTTCTTTACCGCCAGGTTGTCAAAGGAACAGACTGCGTCGTCCCCGTTTGCCATGACGGAATTTCCGTAGATCAGCTGGAAGGGTCCCGCGTTCGTGTCCTGGAATTGTCCGGCATAAACGCCATCGACATAGGCATAGGTCTGCCCCGTAAAACGGACGATGGAGAGCGTGTATTTGTCGCTGATCCCGTCCCAGATCCTGGTAAACGTACCTGAGTCTTCGCTTTGGGTCTTTTTGTAAAAACCGACGCCTTTTCCGTCTGCCATCAGCAGGACAAGGGTGGATTCCTCCTCATGTTTTGCCGCAGCCAGGTCATTGATGTATCCGACATAGCAGCCGGCTGATCCGGCAGGGAACACATCGTTCACCGTGACATCCATGGTAAACATGAAGTTCTGCATTTGTCCGGAGCTGATTCGGGTGACCAGGTTGTTGTCATGGACCTTGTCCGAATTTGCAAAAAGCGAAAGGGTGCGGATCCCGTCCTGGTTGCTGGTTTGGACCGCTGTAGAACTGCCGATATCGGAATAAAGCGACTGCATCGGGGTCGTAAATTTTTCTTCCAGAGCACGGATCGGGAACAGATTATCCAGGTTGTTGGAAAACACTTCGAGCATGTCGCTCCAGGATGCACCGCAGTTATCAGCGCCGAAAATGGCCTGGTCACTGGTGAATCCTTCTGATTCCAGATATTCGATCAACTCCAGCCTTGTCACGGCCGTCACCTGCAGGTAGGCCTTCGCTCTTTCAACAGCGACTTTGTTCCAGTCTCTGTCCTCCCCGACGACACTCACTGCGTAAAGAGCCTGGTCATGTGTAAACCCTACCGAGTCCGATTCCAGCTGCCTGATCAGTCCTTCTTCCGAATAGGCGCCGGTAATCAGCAGCGCTTCGGCTCTTTTGACCGCGATCTCATTCCAGTCAATGTCGGCAGCGGCGATCTCAACCCCTTTCACTGCCTGCTCATGGGTGAAACCGACAATTTCAGATTCCAGCTGTTTGATCAGCCCTGTTTCGGAAAACGAAGAGGATTTCAGGTAAAAAGCGGCTCTTCTGGCTGCCATTTCGGTCCAGTCCACGTCTTTCCCCGCCGTGTCAGCGCCAAACACAGCTTCTTCATGGGTGAACCCGTCTGTTGACGATTCCAGGCGGCGGATCAGGCCGTTATAGGAATAGTCTGAGGTCGCCAGATAATCTGCCGCGGTATCTGCCGCCATCTGATACCAGTCTACATAGATGTTTGAGACTGCATATTCGGCTTCTTCGTTCGTGAAGCCGTCAAACTTCAGTTTTTCGATCAGGTTGTTCCGGGAATAATGATTCGTACTGATGTAATTCAGCGCGGCCTTCAGGGCGTCTGCTTCATCTGCAAGTGCACCTTTTGGCTGATGAAAGCCTGCGATGGTCAATATCAAAATCAGAATGAACACAATTCGGACCGCACTGGATTTGTTTCTCATTCGGCGCTTCCTTTCAGAATCAGGGGACCGTTGTAATAAGGGACTGTTGCCGTCAGGCGACTGTCCCATCCCGGGATTTAACGGGACAGGCACATAGCGCCAGTCCCCGTCCCTTTGTTTTTACTCTACCGAAATCGAGAAGTAATAGTGAGGCTGTCCTCCGTAGTGATATTCGATTTCCAAATCAGGATATTTTTCCTGGACCAGCGCTACATATTTTTCTGCATCGGCATCCGTCATGCCATTTCCGTAAAACAGCGTGATCTGTTCGTAATCTTCCGCCTGGATCTGATCCAACAGTTTCAGCAGGCCGTCTTCGATGGTGTCTGCGGAAATCACCAGATCACCGTTATGGATACCGATCACCTGGCCTTCGGTGACGTTCACGCCATTCAGCTCGACGGAGCGGGTTGCCCGGGTCAGTTCACCGGATTCGACCTGCAGCAGGGATTCGTTCATGGCTTCCACTGTCGCGTCAAAATCACCTTCCGGGTCCAGCATCAGCATGGAAGCGATCCCCTGAGCGACGTTCTTGGAGCGGATCACTGCCACCTGTTTTTTGGACTGGGTGATGGCGTTGTTGGCTGAAAGGATGATGTTCTTGTTGTTCGGCAGAACGATCACCTTGTCGGTCGGCAGATCTTCTACCGCCTTCAGAATCTGTTCCGTGCTGGGGTTCATGGTCTGGCCGCCGGAGATGATCGCGTTTACGCCCAGGCTGGCCAGAACCCGGGAAATGCCCTCACCCGGGGAAACGGCGATGATGCCGATCTGACCCGGCTGGACTTCCGTCAGTGTATATTCGGATTCCTTCGCTTTGCGGATGTCTTCCATCTGGGCGATCAGGTTTTCGATCGCCACTTTGGTGACGGTTCCCAGCTCCATGATGTAATCGATCGGGGCATAGAGGTTTTCGGTGGGGACATGGATGTGCATGCGGTACATCTCATCGCCTTCACCTACCTGGATGGAAGTGCCCATCTCACTCAGCCGGTCATAAAACGCGGCCAGTTCCAGCTCCTTGCGGGGATGGAAATCAACGACCACTTCATAGTCCTGTCCGGGTTCGATGGTCTCTTCTTCGTTCATGGTTTCCAACTGTGCCAGGGAAACCATCGGGGGAACGTCCGTGTTGACATCCAGCGGTTCACCGGTGAGCCAGCGCAGGAAGCCTTCGAAAATGTAAAAGAGCCCCCGTCCGCCGGAGTCGACCACACCGGCCTGTTTCAGCACCGGCAGCAGGTTTGGGGTGTTGGCTACGGACCGGTCAGCCGCTTCCACCGTGACGGTAAGCAGCTTGAGAAAATCATCACATTCCGGCAGCGCTGCTTCTACCGCGTCAGCGGTATCTTTCAAAACCGTAAGGATCGTCCCTTCCACCGGACGAACCACGCCTTTGTAGGCGGTGTTTTTCGCTTCCGTCAGCGCTCGGGAAAAGATCTCCGGGGTGAAGGTTTTATAATCTGTCATCACGCGGGAAAAACCGCGCCACAGCTGGGAAAGGATCACGCCGCTGTTGCCGCGGGCGCCCATCAGCGCTCCCTGTGCAGCAGCCCGCATGATCTGTCCCGCGTGGTTGGTGTCCATCAGCACGATATCTGACCATGCTGTCTGCATGGTCAGCAGCATGTTCGTGCCGGTGTCACCGTCCGGCACCGGGAACACGTTCAGTGCATTTACGATATTTTGATTGGTTTTGAGCCAGAGCATCCCGGCTTCAAACATCGATTTCCATTGCTTCCCGTTCAGGGTCTTCAAAGCGCCCTGACCTTTGGACGCATTATTATTGCTTTTTTCAGTCATTGGTCTCCTGGATCTGCTTTATTTATCGGGGTTGCTGACACGCAGACCCTTGACATGGACATTGACGCTCTCGACATGCAGTCCGGTCATCTTTTCGACCTGATATTTTACGCTGTCGGCAACACTGTGGGCAACGGAGGTGATGCGAGTCCCGTATTCGACCGTGATGTAAAGGTCGATCGTCACGTCTTTCCCGTCAAATTTTACATTGACCCCCTGTGAGGAATCTTTCACGATCGCCGCAGCCAGCCCGGCTGCCAGGTTTTTGGGTGCAAGCCCTACGATCCCATATGACTGCTGGGCAGCATGGGAAACGATCGTGCTGATCGCCCGGTGGGACAGGAAAATGTTTCCCAACATATTTTGTTCGTTTTCGTTCATGTTTACTCCTTCTCTTCCGCTTAAATGGAATGAGAACCCGGGAATACAGCTATCCCCTGACATTATTCTATCATCTTTTGATCTGCAAACTGTCTGAAACGGCTTTTAATGTGAACGTACGTGTTTCCGTGACAGTCCCAAAGAAAAGATTTGACATTCTGGAACATCCCATATACTTTGCAAATAATTATTTTATAATGAAGTTCGTATAAAACTTCAGACTTTGTGTTGAAGACGGTTATGAATAATTATGAGGTAGTGACATATGAGTTACACTTACGCACAGCTGAAAAAAAAGGAAAGCAAAAGGAACGGCGCGGAGCCGTCCGTCAGCAGCAGGAAGGAATCCTTCCTTCCCAACAGCGCAATGTTGAATGAACTCGGACATCAGGTCGATATGCCGGTGGTGATGCGCGAGAAAATGGAAGGGGCATTCGGCATGGACCTCTCTGCCGTAAAACTCTATGAGAACCGGGCGGTGGGAGACGCGGGGGCCGAAGCCGTCACGCAGGGCAGCAAAATCGCCTTCGCACCGGGCAAGCTGGACTTTTCCAGCGCCCGCGGTCAGGCGCTGCTGGGCCATGAGATCTCCCATGTCGCTTCCCAGGCAAGGGGCGAGGTGAAGGGAAAAGGGCTCGTGAACGATTCCGCCCTGGAAGCCCGCGCCGACCGGGAAGGTCTTCAGGCTGCCCGGGGAGAGAGCGTCGCCTCTGCGCCGCTGTCGAACGCCTCCGCCGCCTCCGCGGCAGGGCCGATGCAGGCTAAAAGCGGAAAGAAGAAACCGGGAGAAGAAAGCGCCGCACCCGTGGCCGGCCTGATGCAGGAAGAAAAAAAGCCAATAACGCAGCAATATTATTTCGATGGAAATCGGAAAAAGCTCATAAAGCCGAAAAACAAGAAGGGAAAGAAAAAGAAAAAATAGACAGACTGGAAGTGACAGTGGGCCGGTTGCCCGGCGCACCACAAGGGATTTGTCCTTACCGGGTAGTGAGATTGCATGGTGTCTGTCCATTATCTGGCGATGAGGGTGCAAAGGGAACCGTCCCACTGTCACCTTTGTCAATCTGTCGTGACAGATGGGGACGGTTCCACTCCGGCACTACGCGCTTGTCATGATTCTCATGACAAGGCTCACCGTGCCTCCGGGCAACCGGCCCCACTGTCACATCTACCACATTTTTTCACAAAAGGCAACCGACAATATTGTCGGTTCCATTTTTTAAATTCCCGTTGTATACTCCTGATCAGATAAAACAACCTTGTCAGGGGTCGGAATTCTGAGTCGAAGGGGTCGGATTTTGGAGGCTCGTGCCAGACACGAGCCGGAAGGATCTGACCCCGCAGACTCGGGAGATGGAAGCACACGGAGACTGCTCTTGCGTTGCTGCGGAGCCGAAGCACACCGGGCCTGCTCTTAGCCTGCTCCGAGCGGTACAGGCTTCGCCTGGTTTATATGCGGAGCAGGAGCTTCGCTGACTTGTAGCCGCCACAAAAGGACAGGACTGAGTGTTGCGTCAACCATGCGCACAACGAGATACGCCCCTGCTGTGCGGGCTTCGCCGCAGCATCAGAAACGTCTCGTCGTGCTTCGTTGATACGGGGTCAGATCCCTCCGACTCTTCGCTCGTGCTTGCGCACATCGCGCGAGTCTGCGGAATCCGACCCTTGCAAACCACGGACAGTCAAAAATCTGCGAAAGGAAAAGGGAAATGAGCGCATTCAGAGAAGCCAACATCATCGGCAAAAAGACTCAGGTCGTCGTGCCTGAGAACCCTGAAGCCGCGCCCATCACCGACTACGGCATTTATCTGGATTCCGTTCAAGAA
>JAFRIR010000061.1 GCA_017432685.1 Flexilinea sp.
GAGCCGGGTCAAATACCCAAGGAGAAGATGAAACCCTGCGGTCAGGTAAATGGTAATGCGGCTGTAGGCATCCCCGGTCTGAACCGAGAACATATAGAGCGCCATGAGCACAAGCACCAGCGCGCATTGCTTTAGCGTCTGGACGAATTCGTTCCAGGGACCGCGCCGCAGGACGTTATGCATCGTGTTGAAGAGAACCGCCACCAGAATATCAACAATGAACAGGACGATGGCGAGCGTCCTGTAGACCGGGATATCATAAGGCAGGTGCAGCCATCCGTGACGGATGCAGTAGGCGAGGATGTATGAAATCTGCAGTACAATGGCGTCGAGGAGGATAAAATCCAGGTGTTTCAGCCATCCCTGCACGGAGCGTTTGTACATTCTTTTCGTTGCTGGTTGTCGGTTGTCAGTTGATAGTAGCTGGTTATCGGTTGCCGGTTGCTGGTTGGGAGTTAGACGATAGACGATAAAGAGTAAGTAGTAAGTAGTAAAGAGCGAAAGCGGATTTCTTATTTCTTATTTCTTATTTCGAAACGAGTTCCAGCCCGACGCTAACTTCGGTGACGCGGTTGAAGATGTTCATTTCAAGGATCGCGGCGCCCTGGCGAGGTTTGATCCGCTTGATAGCTCCCTCCATCCCGAGGAGCGGCCCGGAGACGATCCGAACCCGGTCGCCCTCCATGTATCCTTCGGACATGTCAATAACGCCGTGATCATTAATGAGCCGAAGGATCAGCTGTTCTTCATGCTTATAAAGCGGACAGTAAAGGTCGTCCATATGAAGAACAACATTGAAGCCCGGAAACCATTTGATGTCATTAACCAGCTCTTTGATGTGATCGGTCTCGATGAAGACATACGAGGGAAACAGGATCAGCTTGGCAATGTGGCTCTTGCCTTTGTAATAATGGCGTTTGAGCCGGTAGGGGATCAGGCAGCGGGTAAACAAAGCCGGATCGGCATATTCATTGATCATCTGCCGGGTCTTTTCTTCCCTTCCTGTTGAGGTCCAGAGAACGTAGTACATCGAAAAATAAGAAATCAGAAATAAGAAATAAGAAAGCTGCTGGGTATTTATGCAAACTTTCTAAAGCTCTTTTCTTTTCATCCTTTCTGTAATCGTAAAAAGACATAGATCACAAGATCGATATAATGTGACGAGGCCTTTTTCTTATTTCTTATTTCTTATTTCAGACAAGGCTTCGATCAACGGCCTGCTCCGAAAGGTACGGGCTGACGCCCGGTTTCAGATGCGGAGCAGGAGCTTCAGCCTTCTCCGTCACCGCTGGCTCCGGACAAGGCTTCGCCATCCGCGGGAGCTTTCAGACCGCCTGCTTCTATTCGGCTGCGCATCACAGGTAAAACGATTCCTTCTACCGACTGCACGGTATCACCAATTTTGTCCCCGTGTGCTTCACCTGAGGAAAAACCCACTCCTATCTCCACCTTCCGCATCTGCCGCAGAGTGTCAACAGCGGCAGACCGCGTCCGGTTTCATGTGTGCGCGCTGACGCGCGCTTATGCGCTGGTGTCAGGTATCAGGCTTCAGGTACTTATCCTCTATTTCCTATTCCTTATCGTCTAACTCCTAATGTCTAAGGTCTAAGGTCTAAGGTCTAAAGTCTAAAGTCTAATGTCTGACTCCTAACGTCACCCCGCGAGAGGTTCTACCCGATCCAGTCCCAGGAAGGCATCAACGGTACGGTAAAACAGGTTCATCTGCAGCACTGCAAGGCCCTGCCGCCAGTTCACCTTCCTGATGCGATCCTCAAACCCGCTCAAAGGGCCGGAGATCACCTTCACTCGGTTCCCGTCCATATACCCGCGGGAGATGTCGATGACATCCCGGCTGTCGGTCAGTTTTGTCAGAAAATACTCTTCCTCCCGATATATAGGGCAGAACTCATGTCCCGTGCTAAGCACAACATTTTTGCCGGGAAAGAAGCGCATCCGTTCGGCAAACTCGCGGATGGACTCCGTTTCTACAAAGACATAGGAGGAAAAGAGCAGTTTCCGGACGATCGTGCTCTCCCCACCGTGAAACTCGCGTTTCTTCCGGTAAGGAACGAGGCAGCGCGTAAACAGGGAATGATCGACATGGGTGTTGATCATCTCACGGGTCTTTTCTTCACTTCCCGCAGTCGTCCAGAGCACGTACCACATAGATTTCCTTCTATTGTCAGACCTGATGAGAGAAATTTTCGCCTGCGGGCAACATAACACAATTCCGCAGCATCTCTCTCCATTATTTATGTAACCGATTTCTAAGTTAGTAACCTATACCGACGGCTGTCGGAAGCTCATCTTCGCCAAAGATTTATTCATTTTTCGTGAAAAACAAATTTCAAAGTATTTAATAATTATTTTTAGATTTCGTGATATACTACGGTATATGGAACTGAATTAGAATATTGTTACTTTTTTGCAACTTTTCAGAACCTGGTGACGCATCACGAGATACAGCCCTGCTGTGCGGGCTTCAACGTAGCGAAGCTCCTGCTCCGTATTTAAACCAGGCGAAGCCTGTACCGCACGGAGCAGGTTAAGAGCAGTCTCCATGTGCTTCCGCTTTAATAATTACTTTTCATTCCTGAATTGATTCGGTTTATCATATAAGACACAATAATTGACTACAAGGCTGTACGAACAGACCCGGGAGATACTCCCGGGTCTGATTTTCGCAATATCAGCAGCCTCCAAAGGAGTTTTTATGAGCGCTACAGAACCTATCAGGAAGAAAAAGGATTTGAAGAAACTGATCGAATATTTTGAAGAAAAAGGCCAGATCCGGAATTATGTAATGGTCGTTGTCGGGTTTGCTACCGGACTACGGATCACCGACGAACTGAACCTGACGTGGGGCGATGTCTACGACTTCGACAATGACCGTTTTCGCACCCACATCGATCTCACCGAACAGAAAACAAAGAAAACGAAACAGATCAAAATCAACTATTTCGCAAGGGAAGCTCTCCAGAAATTGCTTGAGCTGAGAAAAAAGCAGGAAACCGCTGCAGCCCATAACTACATCTTCAGCAACGGGCGGGAAAATGAAAACCATATCTCCCGGGTCCACGCGTGGCGTCTGATTACAAATGCAGTGAAGGCGCTGGCGCTTCCGGGTCACATTGCCTGCCACTCACTGCGGAAAACACTGGGCTATTATGCGTGGAAATATGAGCACGTTCCGGAAATCGTCATCATGGGGCTCTATAATCATTGTTCATATGAGGTAACCAAACGATATCTCGGCATCATCCAGGATGACTATGACGCAGTATATGACGCGATGGTTCTCTGAGCGAGACTGTATTAAATAAGGAAATGCAGCCCGAAGGCTGCATTCCACATGTTTTTCACACGTTGGTGAACGCCCGCGTGTTTTTTGAGTTTGCCGGGTGCAACTTGCCCGACAAATGGCAGGTATGACTACTGCCGGTTGTCTGAAATCATCCGTATATATTCCCCGCTGCTCATCACCCGCGTATGTATGGGAGAAAAGCTCTCAGCCAGGGTGCGGAGTATTGCTTCATTTTCATCAGTAAGCCCTGAGATGCAGTCATAGAGATAGACCACCTCATAGCCCAGGTCGATTGCGTCCAGCATGGTTGCCAACACACAGCATTCCGCGACCACACCTGTTAAAACCACCCTGCTTTTTCCGGCAAGTGCAGATCTCACCGACAAACACTTCATCGAAGAGTAAGTATCCTTGATGACGACATTTTTGTCAGTCGTGATCTGCCTGATGGGGTCCGGAAAATCGCTGAGAAACGCATCCGCGTTGATTTCCGCATATTCTTCATTATATTGTTTCCATCGTCCCACCGGATCTGCAGAAGGCATATACTTTGTTAAGACATAATCAGGAGCACAGGGCGAACGTAAAATGCGCAATGTGTTCTCAATGGACTGTTCCATCGTTGGACAGGCCCAGGGTTGTCCCGGAAGGTAAACATTCTGGAAGTCGATCATCAGCAGTAAATCATCCCGGCTGTCATAACGGGCGGACCCATCCGCAGCAAATTTATCGAAAGTCATCCCTCACCTCATCAAACCATTTCATTCCCGCCGGTCAGTCATTTCGCGTTCACCACAGTCAATAAAGCAAGCCTGATGAGGTCGTCAACCGTTCGTTTCGGTTCGTTTTCAGGAGCATCGGTAAAATGCTCAACGCCCGCTTCATCCACGGTAATGTTCAAAATAATACCGATGGTCATCAGCGCCTTCGTCCCGAATTCCGCTGCCGCAGTATAGAGAGCCGTACCTTCCATCTCCGAAGCCAATATGCCATATTGCTGCCACATCTTTGATTTATAGGTTTCGTCCCGGTATATTCTGTCATTACAGACCACATTGCCGGTATAAGTCTTGAGCCCCAACCGGCTGGCGGTCTCATTTGCCGTGCACAACAGGCCAAAATCGGCGATCGGAGCAAAATAGCCGTTGAACCTGTTATCATTGATCCCGGAGGTTGTGGAAACTGCCTGAGCCAGAACGATATCGAATTTTTTCATTCCCGGAACATAACCGCCGGAGGTTCCGGCCCGGACAGCGATCTTTACGCCATAATCCCGGAACAGTTCGGTCGCGTAAATGAGCATGGAAGGGTTCCCCATCCCGACTGCCATCACGGAAACCCTGACACCGTCACAGGTTCCTGTGTAACAGAACGCAGCCCTTTTTTCATTTACCAGAACGGCATTTTCAAGGTAATTTTCGGCGATGTGTTTTGCCCTGTAAGGATCGCCTACCAGGACGATCCGGTCAGCGATTTCTCCCGGGCGGGCATCAATGTGCATGCTCATCTTTTCTCCTTCTTTCCTCAGACAATATTTCTGCGTTCGCGCTCTTTTGCGGCTTCTTCGTTTTCACGGTCATAGTAAACCGAGTTATAGATCTTCAGGTAACACGCCTCCCCGTTTTTGAAAAGTTCCCGGTGCGGCGCCTGAACGATAGCATTGTCTTCACCGATCTTGAGCAAATACTCCACAAAATCCGTCTTGAAGGTTCGTTTTATGATTCGGCATGGGAAGCCTTCCTCCCGGTTCAGGATCATTGTATTTGGTCTGGTTGCCAGGACCTGTTCTCCGCTCTTTTCCGGCAATTTATCCACCCAAAGCGGCACATCAGCCTGTCCGGCAGGATAGACCCTTCCGTCACGAACATCTACATTGATAAAGTTAGACTGTCCCAGGAAGGAATGAACAAAGCGGTTCTTCGGATGATTGTACAGCTCGGCAGGTGTCCCGATCTGCTGAATATTCCCCATGTCCATGATCAGCATCCGGTCTGAAAGGGCCATGGCCTCAGACTGGTCATGAGTCACGAAGATGATGGTAAAGCCAAACTCTTTCTGAAGCCGCTTGATCTCAAAACGCATGGTCTCGCGCAGATGCGGATCCAGATTGCTCAGCGGTTCATCCAAAAGCATTGCTTCCGGGTTGACAACGATTGCCCTTGCAAGGGCAATACGCTGCTGCTGCCCGCCGGACAGATCCGAAGGGAAGGATTTTTCCAGCCCGTCAAGGTTACAGTAATGCATGGCCTGCAGCACCTTTTCCCGGATATCGTTTTTGGAAAAGCGCTTGACTTTCAGCGGATAGGCAATGTTGTCAAAGACATTAAGATGCGGCCAGACAGCAAAAGCCTGGAACACCATGCCCAATCCCCGTTTTTCCGGAGGGAGGTAGATGTTCTTTGAACGGTCGGAAACCAGCTTCCCGCCAAGATAAATCGAGCCCGATGAGAGGTCTTCAAACCCGGCAATCATCCGCAGTGTGGTGGTTTTGCCGCAGCCGGATGGGCCGAGGAAGGAAAAACATTCGCCTTTGTGGACCACAAGGTTGAAATCATTGACTGCCGTCACAGACCCAAGTTCTTTTGTGGTAAAGGTTTTGGTGACATGTTCCAATACTATTTGCTCTGTCATTAGTATTTTCTCCTGTCCCGTGTAATATACTTCACGATGTTGTTCATGATGATAATCAGGATGATGGTCATCACAGAAAGAGCAGCTGCCTGGTTGATCTGACCGTTGGTACGCAGCTGATAAATTGCCACGCCCAGCGTACGGGTCTTGGGACCATACAGCAGGATGGATGTAGTCAGTTCACGCATGCAGGGCAGAAACACCAGGAAGAACCCGGAGAGCATTGCCGGTTTGATGAGCAGCAGTGTCACATCCTTCAGCGCGTCATAATGGGAAGCGCCGCAGGAACGGGCCGCTTCCTCCAGAGAGGGATGAACCTGCTGCAAAGCAGCGGAACTGGACTTCAGAACATAGGAAAGGTAGCGTGCGATATAGGCCACCAGTATGATCCAGATGGTATTGTATAGAGAAATTCCAAAGAAAGCGCCGGACCAGGCAAGAATGCAGCCGATGGACATCACTGTACCCGGTAAAGAGTAAGGAAGCACCGCCATCATTTCCAGCAATGCGCCGCCCCGGGGTTTCACCTTGTAGATCACATAAGCCAGCATGGTTCCCAACAGCAGACAAATTGCACCGGCAGAAAAGGCCAGGAACAGAGAATTTTTCACCGAATCCGTCACCATCTTGTTCTTCGTCACCACGTTCACATAGTGCATAAACGTAAGGTTTTCCGCGGTAAAGGGCAGCCCCCAGGCTTTGTTGAAGCTGACCAGGATGATCATGACGATCGGCGCGATCACCACCAGCGTCAGGAAGACAAAGGACACGATCAAAAGGGGAATTTTGGCTCCGCGCAGCTTGATGAGCATCGGACGCATAGACTTTCCCTTGATAATGTCATAGCGGCCATGAGTCAACAGACGCCGCTGGATCATCAGCGCAATGGCAACAACGATGAACAGAACAATAGAAAGCGCCGCTGCCTGTCGGATGCCGGTGAAAGAGCCGCCGGCCCGATTCATCAGTTCCACGATCATGGTCGGCAGGGTGAAGATTCCTTTAGAATATCCCACCATCGAAGGGATCCCGTAGTTGGAGAGCGAGGTGATGAGCACCAGCAGAACACCGGAGGAAATCGCAGGAACCGTCAGCGGCAGCGTGATGGTGCGTATCACATGCAGCTGTCCGGCACCGGCGATGCGGGCGCTTTCTTCCAGCGTCGGGTCCATACGTTCCAGTGCGCTGACTACCTGCATATAAACAAACGGGAAATAATACACCACTTCAATCACGATGATGCCGGCAATGGAATTGATGTTGAAAGGAGCCTTTGTCAGATGAAGCAGCGACATCAGCATCTTGTTCACATAACCGCCCCGACCGGAGAACATCATATCCCAGCTCATCGCAGCCAGGAAAGGCGGGATCATGAACGGAATGGAAAACAGGAACTTCATAATTCCCTTCAGCGGAATATCGCTTCGTCCCAGCAGCCAGGCAAAGAAAACGCCTACCACTGTAGCGAACAGTGTTGCAAACACAGCGATGATCAGCGTATTCTTCATCGCTTTCAGGTTGTCCTGCTGAAACAGAACCGACCGGAACATCTCAAAATCGATCTTCGTGCCATCCCAGAAGGTGTAATAAATGATCATGACGCAGGGGAGGATCACGACAGTGATCAGCGCAACATAACATAGGATCGTCATGATCTTGTCCATGGACAAACCGCGTTTTCTTTTCCCTTCAAGCATCAGAAAATCTTTGTTGGTCACTTGTTGGTTCATCTTGTGTCACCCCCTTTCGAAATATTTGCAGCTCAGAAACCGGATGCCTGTCTCCAGACCCTCGACATATTTTTCATCTTCCTCATTCCCGGAAGTAATGCGCTGTACCCGATATTCCTGTCCGGCCAAATCAATGAAATAATTGTAAATATTGCCGAAGAAAGTAGCCGAGTTGATTTTCACGCGTACCGGACTGCTTTCATCAAAAACGATGTCCATCGGGCGGATTCCCATGTCAGCTTTGTCACTGTTCTTCGGGAAATCAGCCGGAATTTTCTGGCTGAAACAGGTCTGGTCATTCGGGTAATCCAGGCAGAGCTTATCACCGCTCTTTTTCACGGGAAGAAAATTGGAGACGCCCACGAAGCTGAACACGAAACGGTTCGCCGGTTTGGAAATGATTTCCTCGTCTGTACCGATTTGGGCAATGGACCCGTCCGGCTGCATGATAACGATCCGATCGCATAACTGCATAGCTGCTTCCTGATCGTGAGTGATGTAAACGATGGTCGTACCCAGTTTTTCCTGCATCATTCGGATCTCCAGCAGCATCTGTTCACGCAGCTTCGCATCCAGATTGGTAATTGGTTCATCCATGATCAACAGTTCACTGGAAGAGGTCAGCGCCCGGGCAATTGCCACGCGCTGCTGTTGTCCGCCGGAAAGCTGGGATGGAAGATATTTGCTGTAGGAGGACATATTCACCAGCTTCAGCGCTTCTTCCACCTGAGCTGGGATTTTATCTTTAGGCACACCATGTTTTCTCAGCGGATAGGCGGTGTTTTCATAAACCGTCAGATGAGGCCACACCGCGTAATCCTGGAAAACGACACCCACATTTCGGTTTTCCGGCGGCACGTTGATCCTTTTGGAACGGTCAAACATGGTATTGCCACTGATGGAAACCGTTCCCTCCTGGGGATCAAGAAAACCACAGATCGCACGGACAACAGTGGTTTTTCCGCAGCCGGAAGGTCCTACGATACCGAGAATCTGCCCGGACTCAACATTCAGACTGAAATTATTCAAAACGGTATGTTTGCCATACCGAACCGTAATATTTTTCAATTCGATTTTGTTCACGGTTCTTTCCACCTTCCCCGCATCCGCATTCCCGGATGCGATATTCATTGGCAGATCACAATTCGATATAAGGAACGGTTCTTTTTGCTCCGGTTTTGATCACAAAAAGAACCGTCCGATATGTTCATTTGACAGCAGCGGGATTATTCAGCAAATCGCCGCTGCGTTCCCACCGCAGACTTATTTGCGGAAGTATTCGTTGAATTTCGCCAGCATATCGTTGCCGGTTGCAGCCAGGTCATCCCAGTCGATCGGCAGGGCATTGGCGGTGATTTCAGAAGCAGACTTCATGCCTTCCGGCAATTCGACGCCATCGATGATCGGGGTAATATTGAAGGAAGGCAGTGAAGCCTGACCGCCTTCGGGGTCGAGAATGAAGTCATACAGCAGCTTTGCCAGTTCTTCGTTCGGTGCGCCAACGGGGATGGCAATCGGACAGGCGATAGCCAGAACGTCATCCGTAGCCTGATAACCCACCGGGGAGCCCTGGCTGATCAGGTTCAGGGTTGTGTGTTCCGGGGAAATGCCGATCTTATATTCACCACCGGCGATTTTCTGGTTAACAGCGTTCGCGCTGGTGTCAAATTCCACATTCTGTGCAGCCAGCTTTTCAAAGAAATCCCAGCCATATTTGTCGGAATGTGTCAGACCATAGACCCATGCTTTGGCGGAACCGGCAGAGTTTGGATCGGACATAATGATCTGGTCCGTGAAAGCGGGATCCAGCAGCCCTTCGAAATTGGCGGGAACCTGGTCCGCCGGAGTAGCGATCTGGCTGTAGGCAAGGCCCATGATCAGGATACGGGCACCGGTATAGTAGCCGTCTGCATCTTTGAACTGAGGATCAACAGCTTCAGCGAAGGGGGAGTTATATTGAAGCAGACGATCCTGACTCTTGAAGTCGATCAAGCCTGAGGGTTCCGCAAGCCAGACCACATCGCAGGAGACATTGCCGGCTTCAAATTCGGTAGCCAGCTTGGTGTTGCATTTCCCGGAGGTGGCGGCATAAAAATCCAGTGTCACATTCGGATATTTTGCTTCAAACACTTCTTTCAGCGACTGAGCTGCATCTTCACCTGCTGAGGTATAAAGCATTACGGTGCCGGAATATTCTTCATTTTCTTTTGCATAAGCAACAGAAACCAGCATTAACAGTGACAACAAAACGATAAGAAACTTTTTCATCAGGTATTCCTTTCTATAATACTGTCTGGACAATATACTGCTTTCATTTATTATAATGCATATAATGCAATTTCATTTCCGATATTGTCTTTTATTGTAAAATTATTTCAAACGGATGGAAAATACATGATAAAAATCACTTCTCTCGGTGGAAGCGGCGAAGACAGCCGCAATTGTTTTCTCGTACAATATTCCGGCTTCTCGCTGCTGCTTGATTGCGGTGTGCGTCGGGAAATAGCTGAAACCGCTCGTGTTTACCCCGGGCTGACCAAAGAAATCGCAGCCTCTCTGGACGCTGTTCTGATTTCACACGCCCACGAGGATCACACAGCTGCCCTGCCTTATCTTTATGAACTCGGGTACCGTGGGAATATCTATGCGTCCGGGGAGACCATTGAACTGATTCCATCCTATCTTCGGAAATGGGTCGATTATGTTCATCAAAACAGTGGCTGTCTGCCCTTTGACGAAGAAAACATCAGCAAACTCACTTTTCGCACAATAGACGAACTGCCCTGCCCGGTTATGAGCGGGAGGGACGGGCATATCATCGGCGGCTTATGGTACTTATTGGAGGCGGAAGGAAAGAAACTGCTCTATACCGGTGATCTGTGCTTTGACAGTCTGCTCCTGGAAGCAGATCCACTGCCGCAGGCAGATATTTTGATCATTGACAGCGCTTATGCCTCGTCTGTTCTGGATCAAAAAAAGCAGTATGAAAAACTGTTTGAAATCGCAAAACAAGTGACTGCAGCCGGAGGAAAACTGCTGCTGCCTGTTCCTGCCAACGGCAGGGGAATCGATATGTTCATTTATCTTTCCCGTCTCAAACTGCCGCTATTTGCCGAGAGTAATATCATCAAAAATGCTGCGGACCTTTCTCAACAGCAAAACTGGATCAAGGCTTTCGATCTTCCCGTTTCCGGATTTACCTCTGTTGACAAAACCAACCGGGAAACATTTCTGAAACCCGGGATCAGCGGTGTTTTTCTGTTTGGTGACGGTATGATGACCGGCAATGCCGCACGGCAATATTTCGAAGCAGTCAGGGCAGATTCGAACAGTGCCGTTATTATTTCAGGACACTCCGCAAAAGGCACCCCGGCTAAGCGTCTGTTGGATGAAGATTTCCGAATACGCAATGGAATAGCTGCCTCAGTGCAGCGTTTGACGATCAAGGTGCACAATGACGAAAACGATGTACTGAAGATCGTGGAAAAGGTTCATCCCGAATATGTGATGCTCTTCCATGCCAATGAAGAAAAATGCTCAGGATTGACCGAAAAGCTGAATAAATGCCGTATTACGGCAGTCTGCGGAGTAAACCAGACGCTGACCATCTGAAGGGATCAAAGTGAATAACAACAAAACTGAATTTAAAACCGAAAAGCCGCGTTTCCGCGGCTTTTCGTGCAATCTAAGGTCTAAGGTCTAATGTCTAAGGTCTAACGTCTAATGTCTACAGTGCAAGTGAGGCAGATCATTTTGATTCCTAATATTTCACTTTGCCCTCAGCCACAGCTTTCAGGTGCTCGCCATAGGGGGATTTCCCGTATGCTTTAGCGGATTCAAGCAGC
>JAFRIR010000062.1 GCA_017432685.1 Flexilinea sp.
TAGTCTAACATAACTACCTCCAATAATTGATTTTGCCTTTCGGCACAACTATTGTAGATAGAGATGCTTTAGTTTGTCATGATTTTGGAATATCCCTTTTTCGTCGGTTATATTTCCCTTTTTCAGCGGCCTCGTTCCCCCATGAGCAGCGGCCTACCTTCCCTTCACTGGCGTTATCTACAGGGTGGCCCCTTTCCAATAATCCGAATTTCGGTTAAAATAGAATCTGATTGAACTTTGAAATTCAAATCGGCTCCGGGCAGGGTCACGAACAGGGCAGGTCTGCAGGACAGGTCCGATTGGTGGTTAACTGCCGCCAAATTCCGCCAAACACTGGGGGCAGATGGTATGCTGACAGTGAGGTGGTAATCGGGAGGCTGATGATGGAAACTGTTAAAACAATAACCGTCAAGTTCGTGAGACCTGACGGATCTATTATTGTGGTGACCTTAACCTTCAAGGTCAAACAGTAAACATTACAGTCAAGGGGAGGAGTAGGAGCTCCTCTCCTTCTTCCTGATTATATTTTAGCCGATAATGTAGTTTCTGTCAAGATGAGAGCCTGTCCCCCTTCCCGAGTCTGCGGGGTCAGATCCTTCCGGCTCATGCTGCGCACGAGCCTACAGAATCTGACCCCTCCGACTCAGGGACCCGTCCCCTTTTATAGCATAGAGGTTATTGATGAAGAAGAAACCGGTCATTTTGTTCTTACTTATGCTTACGTTCCTGATTTCCACGCTTTCCGCCCGGGCGGACGAGGCGCTGGAGGTACAGGTCCGGCGCTCGGGCGCCCAGCCCTTTTCGGACCGGGTCGGCTACACCGTGAACCTCTACGTCTCCGTTGTGGACGGGGACGGACGTCCGCTGCGGGGGCTGGGAACGGACAATTTCAAGGTCTACGAGGACTCTCTTCCGCAGACATTGACGGAAGCCCGGTCCGCGGAAGATGAGCCGGTGAGCGTCGCGCTGCTGATGGATCTGAGCGGTTCCATGCTGGGGCAAAACGCCTATGACACCGGCGCCATCGAAACCTTTCTGCGCAAGCTCAGCCGGGATTCTCAATCCGCCGTCATCGGCTTCAACGAACGCGTCTCGATCCTGAGCCGCTTCACCAGCGACCACAATGCCTCCATCAATGCCGCTCTCGGCGCAAAGCCCGAAAACGGCAAAGGCAGCTGCCTTTATGACGCACTCTACGAAGGGCTGGAACTGACCCTGAGCCAGCCGGCGGGACGCCGGGCAGTGGCGCTTTTCACCGACGGGACGGATGAACTCGCCAGCGGAGAGCGCTGTTCTTCCCGGGCGCTGAGCGACGTGCTGAATTTTGCCGCCGGGAACCGCATCCCGGTCTTCACGGTCGGACTCGGTGAGAAGACCGACGAGCGGGAGCTGCAGCATATCGCCGAAAACTCCGGCGGCAGTTTCCTCAAAGTCAGTCCGCAGCTGAGCATGGAAGGCGCCTTCGAACTCATCTATGCGCAGCTTTCCCATGAATATAAACTCAGCTACAAGACAGAGCGCAATGCCGGGGAGCACAGCGTTCTTGTGGAAGCCGAAAAAGATGCTTCCTTCGGGAAAAGCTCCGGGGTCGTCAGCCTTCCGGTCATGCCCACCATCATGCAGTTCGGTTCCCCGGAAGAAGGCTCCGCCCAGAGCGGCGAGGTACAGCTTTCCGTCAGTTTCATCAGCCAGAGCTCCGCGGTGGCAAATGTGGAATATTTCGCCGGGGGGCAGTCCCTCGGCAAGGTGATCAATTATCCCTATACCCTCAGCTGGGACAGCAGCGGGGTCACACCGGGAACGACGATCGTCGAGGCCATCGCCTATGACCGGGAGAACCGGGAGCTGGCCCGGGCCTCCCGCATGTTCATCCTCCGTGAGGCGCCCACTGCGGCGCCGACGGACGTGCCGAGTCCCGAGCCGACGCTCGTTCCGACACAGGCGCCGCTGCCGGTGACGGAGGAGAAGTCCGGGGCGAATCCGGTTCTGCTGGTGAGCCTGGGCGGGCTGGCAGCAGCGGTGGTGATCCTGAGCATTTTGCTGACCCGGAAGAGCTCCAGGGAAAAGTCGGAGACACCGGTCTATATCCCGCCGGTCAGCTATCCTGTCTTCTCCGGATCCCCGGAGACCTCAGCAGTACCCGTTGTGTCTTCCTCCGACACCGCTGCCGAACTGGCAACGCTGGAGGTGATCCACAGCGACGATCAATCCCTGGTGGGCAGCATCTATAAGGTCAATTCCCTGCCGCTCACACTGGGCCGGGCAGCCGACAACAACGTGGTTTTCACGGAACTGGACCGGGCCGTCGGACGGCATCACGCGGTGCTGGAAGAGGTAAACGGGCAGATCGCCATCCGCGACCTGAACTCCCGCTACGGTACCTATGTCAATGAACAGCGGACGGGGCTGATGCCGGTGGCGCTGAGCAGCGGCGACGCGGTCCGGCTGGGTTCCCGCATGACGCTGAAGTTCACACGGATGCTGAGTCCGCTCTCAGCCGACGAAGCGGGGGACACCATCCTGTTCAGCAAAGCGCCGGAGCAGCAGCCGGAGGGGGAAAGCACCGTGAAGGTAATGCTGCTGGGGAAGAGCAGGAGGAAGTAGGGTATAGGGTGTAGGGGGTAGGGTGTAGGATGGAGGGAGTAGGATGTAGGGTATAGGGTATAGGGTTTAGGACGTAGGACGTAGGATGTAGGAAGTAGGAAGTAGGATACAGGGTATAGGGTTTAGGGTAATAGAAAGCGGGGTTAACGGACCGTGGTGAAATAGGAAAGTATCTCTGCGGTACCGCCTTCTTCCTTCAAATCGATATAGCGGTCATAGGGAAGCGTGATCTCATAGTCATGCTTATTTTCTGTCAGCTCGATCCGCGCTCCGCCCACATCCAGGATCCCATCCCCGCGGGCAGAAAGCGTGATGACCATCTTGCCGTCAAGGTTCCGGTTTTCGTTGAGGATCATCACATATCCGTTCACACCATCATAGAGGAAATCATCATCCAGGCCAAACATGATGGTGTCTGCCCAACGTTCCTCCGGGTCGATCGTCAGAAAGCTGAAATGCCCGTTTTGGGTCTTGTGCACGGTTACGCTTCCATTCAGCTCCAGGTGCTCGGCGATGGTTTTTCCCAGCACAAAGCGGTCCGTATCCGGTGTCTCATGGTTATGGACGTTCGGCGCCTGCTCCACCGGCACAAACGGCGAATAAAACCCGTCCGTGTCCTTCATCCTCAGGAACATCTGGTCAATCGTCACCTGGTGCAGCGGTTCGCTCAGACGGCTTTCCAGCCAATAGGAATAGTAATCATCATAGCGCCGCTGAGTGATGCCGAGACATTCGGTGTCTCCGATGAGCGCGTTGATCTCCCGTGCATCTGCAGAGACCCCGGGGTCAATATAAACATAGGTGTTGACATGGGCGCTGATAGCGTTGACCAGAACAAAGAGACCGAAGAACAGTGTGCAAGCCTGCTCCAGTTTGGGCGTAAAGCCACCGTCCAGGTACTTTTTCAAAACATAAAGGGAAAAGGCGATGACGGCAGCCGTCACAAGCCAGCCAATCAGCACGCCATTGTGATTGATAGTGGTGGTGAAAGAGGAAAGCGCCATGGAGTCAAATTCCGTGGTCCGATCCACCACAAACCCCGCACGGGCGCCGGGGAACAGCGACAGGAGGATGAAGGCGACGAGGGCCGTAACGAAGCGGCTGTTTTTCACTTTCGTGTCAAATTTCAGTCCCAGCGACAGGATGAAGATCACCGGAATGAACATGGCGCAGTAGCGCAGGTGCAGCGGCAATGCCCCGAGACTGTTGTCCCAGGTATAGGGCACGACAAAGACCGCCGTGCCCAGAATAGCGGCCAGCACACCGATGAGGACAGCCAGAACAAACGGCCGTTTTTGTTCGTCATACTCCTTCCAAAAGACAACCGGGATGATGCCGCTGATGCCGCCGCAGGAAAAAAGAAAGACAAATGTCTGAAGGAAAAAAGCCTCAATCGCCACAAACAGCGTCTTGAACTGCCACTCGGAGGTCTGTTTGGTGTAAAGTCCGATCAGGGAGGCATTATTTCGGTAGAACATCAGGAAAATGCCATGGACCAGCCCGACAGCCAGCAGCAGAAGGAGGAGCGGCGGAACAGCCGATTTGAGCGATTGCCGGTCCAGCCGCAAAGCGTAAACAAAGAAAAACACCAAAAGGACAGCTCCGACCGCGATGGCCCCGGGCTTGGCAGCATACATCAGTCCGGTGAAAAGCGCGGTAAGCAAACCATATGCCAATTTCCGGGACGAGAATAATCGGTAAGCGAAAAAGATCATCCATAAAGCCAGCGGCCAGACCAGGCATTCGGTCATGGAATAAGCGCCCATCAGCATATCGGGCATGAGAGCAGTGAGGAGCGCTGCGAGGTAGGTTTTCTTCCGGTCTCCGGTGAAATCAAAGGCGAAAAGCGCTGCGGGAATGACCGAGGAGGTGATGAGCAGGGTATTGAACACCTGGATCATGCGGAAGACATCCCAGCCCAGTATGCGCTGGATACGGTAAATGGGGACCAGCAGCATCGGGTAGAGCAAGTAAGGGTAATTGACCGGCTGGGCACGGAAGGCGAGCTCTCCCTTCCAGGTCAGGGAGCGGGCAATGTTGGTGTAGAGCCCTTCATCTATGATGACTGTCTGCGTTTCCTTCATGAGGATGTTCAGAAGCGTATGGACCAGGAAGCTCACACCCCAAAGAACCAGCACCGGAGGGAGCAGCTTTGCACCGGATGCCGGGTCACAGACCGTCTTGAAATAATTCTTCCCCGGCACTTCTTTATTCCTCATCTCAGCTTTGCTCATAAATCTCCTTAGACGAAAGGAAGTAGGAAGAAGGATGTAGGATGTAGAAAGCGGGAAGGTTAGACATTTGACCTACTCCCTACCACCTACCACCTACTATCTACTCTCTACTATTTGTCAGCGCATTGATCCAGCCGCAGAAAAGGAAGAACAGGCTGGACATGATGCAGAAATATCCGAACAGATAGGCCTCTGCCAACGTCAGTACGGCCAGCCCCGCGAAAACGACCGGCGCCATATAGGCGCCCCGGAAATGTTCCCGCCCTTCAACCATCCCCAGGCGGACACTTTTGACCGTCATATAGATCAGAAACGCGGCGAACATCGCCGCCATCGGCACGCCCATGGCAACTGCCATCTGCAGCACTTCATTGTGAGCATGAGCCGCCTCAAAATTCAAACCACCCAGTTCCCGCAATGCGACCGAAACGCCATAAGGTGTCACACCGATGAAGAAAAAGTGCGGGCCGGATTTCAGCACATTGATCGCACTCTGCCAGACACGCTCACGGTTCATCGGGTCGGTCAGCTTCCGCACTGCCTTTTCACCTTCATTGTCAGCCTGACGGATCAGGTCACTGCCATCCTGTACGAAAAAGGAATTCGTCAGCGCATTCTGCGCTTCATATCTATATGTGCGGCTTCCTTCACCCTGCTGTCCCCGAAGGAAACCAAACGCCAGCGCAAAGATCAGCACGGCAGCCGGAAGGACCAGCAGCCGCTTCATCTTTTTCCGGGCGTTCCCGGCAAAGGGCAGGAAAATGAGCAGGGAACTGCTCACGGACTCCGTGAGGTTCGGAGCATTTACGATCACCCAGGGAGCGGTAAAGGCTGCATTGTTCAGGATCGGCCCGATGGCTGATGACTGTGCCGCCAGCCGTTCCGAAAAATGGGTCACGTCCTCAAACAGCTGGAAAGACCACGGACGCATCACCCACAGGAAACCGACTGCGGCGGCCGCCGCCGCTAACCCTGCCGCCCAGCGCAGGAGAGCCGGCCTTTGATGCAACCCGTTCCAAAGCATCAGGAACAGCGCCAGAGCCCAGGAGGCCATGCAGGCCACAAAGGACGTACGGGAATTGTTCAGCATCAGGGTATAGGTATGAATGAGCAGCGCTGCGCCGTAAGGAATCTTCAGCGGCCACTTTTGAGAAGCCAGCATATAAAGACAGACCAGCGCCATGGAAAATTCAATAGCCGCGGAAATGTTGTAATGCGCACCGATATAAAGCATCTCTCCCCGGGACATGCCGATCTGTCCGCCGCCCGGCAGGTCCACCACATTCAGCGTGAACAGGCAGTACAGCGCATAAACGGCAATGGCCGTCCCGCAAAGGGCGACGATATGCAGCAGAATGTGAATAATATCCTTTGCCTTCTTCTCCGAAAGGACCCGCGGGAGGGAAAAGATCATCATGCAGTTGACAAAACTGTCCAGCAGCCACCAGTCATTCAGGGCAAAATAAGGGGTCTCAAATTCTTTTTGGTTGATCCCACACACCACAATGTACCAGACAAACAGCAGCATGCAGAAGATCTGAGCGGGGGAAACCAGAGAGCGGAGGAAACGCCCGAAACGGGGCAGCATATCCCGCCAAAGGATCAGACAGAGGACCGGATACAGGAGACCTGCGATGACCAGGATCAGTACATACCAGCGCTCAAAGGGGATAAATAAGGAAACATTGATCACATAACGGCTCAGAGCAAGAAGCATATGCATCAGGACGAGAAAGAGCGTCCCGAAACCCAACACTTTTTCATAGATCAACTGAGCCTGACACGGCCCGGTTTTTTTCACAGACGCCTGTTTGTTCTTTGCCATTATCTCCCTCCTCACCAAAGTCAGCCAAACGCAGCAAACTTATCCGCGCACCGCTAACCGTCAGTACGCAAAAAACTCTCCGCCTCTTAGTATAATTAAAATTGTAAAAGAATGCAAGTGAATAGGGGATAGGGTGCAGGGGATAGGGAATAGGTTTCAGGTATCAGGTATCAGAAACCGGTATCTAACAGCGTTAGGCAAAAGTCTAACACCTAACACCTAAAACCTGATGTCTAATGTCTAATGTCTAAAGTCTAATTGTCATTTGGCATGAACCTTGCAGCTTAAAAGATGGGTTTTAAGGGCATTTCTGCTTTTTAAACTTTTCCAGATTTGTCAAGGGTAAAATCATAACCAATTTTGACTTTTCTGAAACTGGTAAGGTTCTTGCATCAGGGGTGCAAATTTCAAGTTTTAAGAAACAGGACCATAGAACATCCGTTTGTCACTTATACGCAATTTGTACCTGACTTCGTTGCGGAAAGCCTCGAAAACCGAAAAATAACTTCCATTTTGGCGGCTGTTTTTTCAAAATTTTCATTTCTTTAAGATTTCTTTTCTTAAAGAAAACTAAAATTTTAAGGTTAATACCTTCCGCTCAGCCCCATTTTTCCCTTTAATTTTTTATGCTAAAATAATCACACATCGGACGGGCAGGAGTAAATTCCCAAATCGAGAGGCCCGAAAACATCCGGAAAGGTAAAACATCGTTCATTTTCTGAACCGCCTCAGACGCGGCGGACAGTGGAGCTTTGTGTCCGTATCAGAAAATCGAAGAGAATGTGACAGGCTGATAATGGTTAGAAGAAACGAGAACCCGAAAACTCTTATTCTCAACGGCGTGGCAGATTCCGCCCAAACAGCGTGGAAAACAGCCATGACTCAGATGAAGGGAAGCATGGACCGACAGACGTTCAGCACGCTGCTGGGAAATGCGGAACTGCTCGCCTGCGAGGATGGGGTTTACACGGTCGGAATGGCTAATGGCTTCACACGGGACTGGGCTGAACAACGCCTGAGCGCCACGCTCGAAAAGATCCTCACTGCCATGGCTGACGCGCCTCAAAAAGTCACATTCGTCGTTGCCCAAAACTGGACCGCATCCCATCCGCACCCTGAAAAATCGCAAAAGGCAGCTGAGACTGAAACGCCGCAGCCCGCGGCACAGGAAGCCGTTCCCGCAAAGGTCAGCGCACCGGTGCGCATGAGCAGCGAGAACATCCTCTCCCGCTTCACGTTTGACAACTTCGTGGTGTCAAACAACAACAACCTGGCCTGTGCCGCCGCCCGTGCCGTTGCGGAAACGCCCGGGACCGCCTACAACCCGCTTTTCATTTATGGCGGCGTCGGCATGGGGAAGACTCACCTGCTGCATGCCATCGGTAACCGGCTGAACGGCAGCGGACTGAACGTCGTATTCGCTTCTTCCGAAGAGTTCACCAGCGATTTTATCCGCTCCATCCAGAACCGGGATGACGAGACCTTCCGGGAAAAATACCGCTCCGCAGACGTGCTGCTGATCGATGACATCCAGTTCATCATCGGCAAGGAGAGCACGCAGGATGCTTTCTTCCACACCTTCAACAAGCTCTATGAGATGAACAAGCAGATCGTCATCACATCTGACCGGGCGCCAAAGGCCATGGCCACGCTGGATGAACGGATGCGCTCCCGCTTTGAATGGGGTCTGACTGTCGACATCCAGCCGGCTGACCTGGAGACCCGCATCGCGATCCTTTCCGCCAAAGCCCAGCGTGCCGGGAAGCAGGTTCCCATGGACGTCCTGGAACAGATCGCCCGCCAGGTAACCTCCAACATCCGTGAACTGGAAGGCGCACTCAACCGCGTACTGGCCGTTTCCGACCTCTGCGGTCATACGCTGGATCGGGAACTGGTCCGCATGTCCCTGACCGACATGAGCAGCCCGAAGCACAACACCTCCGCCGATGAGATCATTGAATCCGTTTCCGATGTCTTCGGGGTACCGGTGGAAAAGGTGATGAGCCGCGACCGCACCCGGGATGTCGCACTGACCCGTCAGGTCATTATGTACCTGATGCGGGAGGAAGCCAACGTCTCCCTGCCGCAGATCGGCCTGGCCATGGGCGGACGCGATCACACCACGGTCATCCACGCCTGCGAAAAGGTAGCCTCCCTGCTGAAGACCGATAACAGTTTCCGCTCACAGGTCTTCCGTGCAAAAGACATGATCTTTGGATAAATAAAAACCGCGCTAAGCGCGGTTTTTATTTATCCAAAGATCATCCCGTATATCCCCGGCATCCCGCCATGTGCATCAGCAAGATTCGTCCCGGCAGGGTAAAAACTGTAATTCGACCAGAACGCGAGCGTATAGCGATGCAGTCCCTGAAAGCTGCTGTCGCGGTTCTGTACCGTCACGCACATCGGGCCATTCCCGAAGGAGTGCGTGAAAGCCGGAACACAGCTTTCATTACCGGTATAGGGACTTTCCGTCATCATGTCCCGGCAGATTCCGACGGCTGCCGAGCGTTGATAACCACGGTCACTTTCACTGATGGGCGAACTGAGCCCGACCCCTTGGAGCGAAAATTCAGCATCGGTAGCCGGGACCAGCAGCCTAACCGCCGGGGCGTCATTATCATAATAAGGCGCCCAGCTGTTCATATGGCTTGTTCCCTGCGATCTGGTGGTAGAAAGCCGCGCGAACAGCGGTCGTGCCAGCCGATGGTTTTCATTCCAGACCAGACGGCCTTTTCGGCTGTCCTCACCAAATCCCGCATCATTGAGCGCGACGGTCCCCAGGTAGCGTTTGCCGCTGTCACCCCCGGAAACGCGCACCCCGTCGATCCGGGTCAGCATGCCCGTCGGCCGGGCTTCCACGGTTCCCCAGGAGAGAACGCTGAGTTTCAGTCCGTCCCCGTCCGCATAAATGAACACATCATAAGGGATCCCGCGCTGCATCCCGCTGAGCGACAGCAAAAGCTCACTGAAGGCAAAACGCTCCCATGCCCCACCCAGATAAAGCGCGATGCTGTTCCCGCGATAGGGCGTGTAATACAGTGTATCCGCCATCGTGATATCCGCATCCGGGACCGGTTCTCCAGGAACCAGGGTCAGCCGGCCCTGTGCCGCGGAGGGATCCATACACCTTTGCAGTGCATCCCATTCCGCTATCGTTCGCACCGTGCCGGGGATGACGGCGCTGCCGCTCCAGAGGAAGGTACCGATGCGGCGGGCGCCGGAAAGTGCCGACCCTGCGGAAACTGCCAGGGTGAAGCTGCCGTCGGAGAGCCCGGCTGCATAAAGCCAAAGCCGTCCGGCAGAAGGAAAACTGTCCGCGCTCAGGCTGACGGTTAATTCACTGCTGACCGCGCAGATTCTCCCTCCGACCATCAGAGCGCAGGGCTCATCGTCCGAGGCGTCCAACCGGATCGAGGTCCGGGATGCCCGGGTCAGGCGGATCTCGCCCATTGACTGATGCAGCAGGTCGCCCAGCGTCCCGGACGTGCCGGCCTCCGCACCCAGAAACAGCGCGTCGTTGCGCAGTGTGTTATATTGGTCCGCTTCGGTCGCCTGTCCGGCCACCACCGCGGATGAAGATGGATAACTCATAAAATACTCCTTTTCCTTATTTCTTACTAACGGATGCTCTAAAACATCGATTCCTTTCGGTCCCGCCCCCATACCCCCGCTCGGAGGTTTTAGAGGTGCCCTTGAAGCACGACGAGACGTTTCTGCTGCTGCGGCGAAGCCCGCACAGCAGGGGCGTATCTCGTTGTGCGCCGAGAATATGTTTGATGACGCATCACTCAGTCCTGTCCTTTTGTGGTGGCTACGCACCAACAAAAGAGCAGGCCAGGTGTGCTCCGCTTCGGAGCAGGCTGAGAGCAGTCTCCGTGTGCTTCACATCCAGATCGCGCTTCCCCAGGTCGAGACCGGTGCCAGCGTTCCCTTCGGCAGCCAGGTGCTCTGCTGGGCAGGACCGATGGGGATATCCTTCAGACTTCGGGTCGTCAGATTGATCTCCAGTGTATGAACTGACTGGTAGATCGTGTTGATGACAGCATGCTCATCGCAATACAACCCGGAGATGATCCCTGAGCGGGTATAAAGCACGATATCCGTCAATTCCAGCAAAATCGCATTGATGCGCTCTCTTATCTCTTCCGGGCTCAGCGGGTACCATCCGCCATCCGGGCAGAGCATCTCATCCGCCGCCAGCACCGTGAACCACAGGTGCCGGATCGTCTTCGGTTTTGTATCACGGGAAACGTCCGTGTCCTCCGGCCAGTAAGTCTCAAAATGGATCCGCACCCGCGGTCCCACCGGGTCTGACTGGATCCGGTAACACACCAGCGGCACCGGTTCATGCCGCCAGTGGCTCAGGATCACATCACAATTCTCCCCGGGTATCCAATCGATATCATTTCTCATTCCCTGCCCCTTGCTCCCTGCTCATATATCGACGCATCACGGGATACAGCCCTTGCGTGTTGGCTGCGCAACAGCACAAGAGCAGTCTCCGTGTGCTCCTTTTCTATTACGCAATGCAGCACGACGAGACGTTTCTGCTGCTGCGGCGCAGTCCGCACAGCAGGGACGTATCTCGTTGTGCGCCTTTATTTCTTATTTCTTATTTCATATTTCTTATTTCTTATTTACTACTTACTACTTACTATTTTTATAAGATTCCTCCCTCGGTCATTCCCGGGGCGGCGATGTCATCCCCATAAACGTGGATCTCCGCGTCCCGGTCCAGTTCCCTGCGGACCCGTGCCCCGCGGAGGAGCGCCTGACGCAGGACCGTCTCCGTCATCCACAGCAGCTGCTGCTGGCGCTGGCGGAAATTGCGGCAGGCGCTGTCTTCCATGCCGCCGCTTTCCGCCCGGGAAGCGCTTCCTGGTTCTGCCAGAAAACTCACCGGGATCCCCGCACCGGCGGCGATCATTTTCTTCAGCGCCAGGCCGTCCAGGTTGGCATCCGAACTGTCAAAATTCGGGTGGAGCGCCTGCCAGTCCTCGTCCTCGCCAGCCACCACGATGGTTCCCGGTTTCGGCCGCGTCTGGTTCAGCTGCTGCTCCCGAGCTTTCCGCAGCGGCTCGTTCAAAGCCGGGGCTTTGACAACATAAACAAAGCTGCTGCGGTAGTGGTTCAGTTCCCAGCGGTCCTTCAGCCACTCCCGGTAGCGTTCCAGCCAAGTGAGAAGGGGAGCCAGATCCGGTTCCCCCCACTGCGCTCCGATGGGACGGTTGACGGTGAAATGGAGCATCGCCTCCCCGCCCTCCGATTCCGGAAAGGCAGCCGGCAGGACCGTCTTCAGCTCGGGAATGCGCAGCGCTCCGTCCGCGGAGACCTCACGCAGCCGGAAAAGAGAAGGCTGTTCAATGTCATTTTCCATGGAAACGATCTCCTCGATCAGCCCGGCGGGGATCGCCCGGACATAGCTCATCCCGCTGCTGTCGGAAGAAAGCAGAATGAAGAGGTTGCCGGTCCGGCATAATTCATCACTCCATTCCGTCAGCCGCGCATCCATGCGATTCAGGGGATGGGTCCAGAATTCATGCAGGAATTCATCCGCAGCCGGGTCATCTGCCCCGATGCGGAAGCCACGTCCCACGCTGAACTGTGTCGTCAGGGAAACGATGCGGCGGGCCAGCGGATCGCTGCGCCAGGCCTCCAGGCTCTCCTCGATAATGCTGCGGAAATTCCCCGTGGAGCGGTCCCGCAGACAAGCAGCGCTTTCGCCCGGAAAGAAGAAGTTATCCCGGATTTCCTGCGGTACCGGCCGCGAACCGAACAGGGAGCGGCCCAGACGGGTGAAAAAGTTACGCGGCGAGTTCACAGAAATCCTCCCCCTGATAACGAACCGCGATCCAGCGGCCATCCCCGATCTTCAGCCAAACCGTCTCAGCGGTCAGGCTCCCCGTCACCTGCGCTCCGCGCGTCAGGCTGTCCACGATCGGATATTCCGTCCCCGGTCCGGAACGAACATAGAGCAGCGGGACCGTCACCCGGCGCTCAGAGAGTTTTGCATCTTCCGTTCCTTCACGAAACACGATCTCCGGATCGATAGGATGCCCGTCCAGGCGCACTTCAAAATGCAGATGGGGACCGGTAGAGCGGCCGGAATTGCCGCTGAGACCGATGGTCTGTCCCGCCCGGACTTTGGCGCCGATGCTGACGCTTGCACGGGAAAGATGGGCGTAGATCGTTTCGAGCCCGTCTTCATGTTCGATCACCACATGGGTGCCGTAGCCGCTCTGCAGGTGAGCCACCAGCCTCACCGTCCCGTCTGCTGCCGCCAGCACCGGGGTGCCGAGATAAAGGGCATAATCGATCCCGGTATGCCCCGCCGGGTCGGTGATCTTTTCACCGAAACGCTGTGTGATTTCAAAATTGCCGTCAAATGGTTTTCTCATATTTTCTCCTTTGGTGATCGGTGGTCGGTGATCGGTGGTCAGTGGTCTGTGGTCGGTAGTCGGTGGTCTGTTGATTCACGTTCTAACACCTAACATCTATCACTGATCACTGGACACCGACCACTGATCACCTAACA
>JAFRIR010000063.1 GCA_017432685.1 Flexilinea sp.
CTGTGCTGTGCTGTGCTGTAAAAGCATAGTTTTTCTCCGCATGGCTGTCAAGCCTTTTCCGTATTTTTCAATATTATGATGGTTTGACTGTACTTTATTGGTACGATTCAAACAACATATCCTATCTGTGCAGGATTCCTTCTGCACGGTCTTTTCCCGGTTTCACAAGATGTAACTTTCCGAGGTGAAAATTATACCATAATACCGAAACCTTTATCCGGAAATGTTCCGGATTGTCACATTCCATTTTTTCACAGGCAGGGGAGCCGCCAGGTTTCGATCCACTGGCAGGTGCGGAGCCGCCTGCGGAAATTGCGGTTGGAGTCCAGTTTTTCCCAAAGCTCCGGGCAGATCTCCTGGATCGTTTGGGAGATGTGCAGATACTTGTATTCAAAATCCTTTTCTTTATCTTTGAGGTGAAATTCTTCCCGGAAAACTTCCTGACCGTCCCGGTCAAAATAAAGCGCCAGGCGATCCGGCTCCGGGTTGTTTGAGTAAATCATGCATTCATGTTCCATGAGAGCCCTCCTGGAGATTATTATACTTTACTTGTTGTTATTCAAGGACCCCGGTGACGCATCACAAGATACAGCCCTGCTGTGCGGGCTTCGCCGCAGCATCAGAGCAGTCTCCATGTGCTCCGTCTTGAATAGTTACCTTTACTTAAATCATGGAGCCGCGCTTTCACGCGGCCCATGATTTACAAATGGTTAGGAGGTGTGTAATGTCAGTCGCTGATTTTCACAGGGATCGACTTCGGCTTTACTTCCTCTGCCTTGGGGAGAGTCAGAGTCAACACGCCGTTCTTATATTCCGCTTCGGCTTTGTCAGCCTGGACTTCGGAAGGAAGCCGCACGGAGCGGTAATAAGTGAAGTGTTTGTGTTCGCGGACCAGCCAGGTTCCCTTTTCGTCTTCATTTTCAGTGTTCTCATTAGTTTCACCCTTGACGGTCAGAACACCATCGCTGACGGAAATGTCGATTTTATCCTTGTCGATACCGGGCATCGTGAGCTTCACGCTGAAGGCATCTTCGGTTTCTTTCATGTCCATCCGCGGTGCGTATTCACCGTTTTCGGTCGTACCGGTGATTTCGGTATTGAAAAGAGCATTGACCAGGCTGTTCATGGTGTCCTGCATGCTGAGGTAACTTCTGTTGGGGTTGTAGCGCATAAATGTCATAATAATCCTCCGATTTTCTCTCAAGCCTTTCGGCTGCTTATTTTTGTTTTTCTTCAAGCCACTCTCTCATCGGCTTATGTATAGAATAATAAATCGGAATTATAAGATTTGTATTAGCGCTGTATTTGTTTTAAAAGTAAATTTTATTAACACAGTGTTAACGATATGAACAGCTTATTTAGCCCATCCTGTATCTCGGGACAGAGTAACAAAAAAGCCCATGCGTTTAGCACAGGCTTCAAAAACAGTATTACAGCTGAACTACGCAGGTTCAAGTATCAACGCTGCATTCTCCTGGTTTACAATTTCAAGATCTTCCTGATATTTATCATAAAAGGTATTTAACAATGAGACCGAAATACCTAATGCTTTCGATAAAGCATCAATTGTGACATCATCCAAATCGAAATCACCTTTAAGCAGTTCACTAAATTCCTGATCAGACAAATGAATTTGCTCAGCAACTTCATGGCTGGATAAACCTTTATTTTCCATCACTTCAGAAATTAATGTTCCCGGAGTGATTGCAAAATAATTTTCACTATCTTTTGAGTACATCATATCAAACCTCAATGATAATCAATTATATCTTCAATACAGACGATTTCTATTTCACCATGATTACTTACCGAAAACACCAATCTCAAACCACCGTCAAGTCTCATCGCATAGCATCCCGCATATTCACGCTCCAAGAGATGAATATGACGAAAGCCAATATGCAATAATTCATCTAAAGAGGACCCTTTTAAAGATAATAAGCAAACTTCCAACCACTTAGCAGATAGTGTTCCATATTTCTTTATTGCAAGTCGTTTATCATTACAAACTCGCTCAAGGTCTCTTGTTCGATAAGTTATCTTCATAAAAGATTGTACCACATATACTAAAGTTCGGCGTTTTTCCGCTTATAGTCAACGAAGCGATAGCCGACGCCGCGTTCAGTCAGGATATATTCCGGGTTTGAGGGGTCTTTTTCAATTTTCTGCCGCAGATAATTAATATAAAGCCGCACGTAATGGGTCTCGTCACGATATTCATATCCCCAGACCTTTGTCAGCAGCTGGTCGTAAGTCATCACCCATCCCGCGTTCTGCACCAGATGATAAAGCAGGCGATATTCCGTCGGGCGCAGCTTCACCAGTTCACCCTCTACCCACACTTCACGCTTGCCGAAATCGATCTTCAGCCGGTCATCCACCTGGATCACATCATTGTCGCTTCCGCCGGCATTCCCTTCCGTCCGGCGCAGAACCGCTTTCACACGGCTCATCAGTTCTCTCGGGCTGAAGGGTTTGGTGACATAATCGTCAGCTCCCAGCTCCAAACCGCGGATACGGTCTTCCTCTTCCCCCTTGGCCGTCAGCATGATCACCGGCACCTGGCTGATCTCCCGCAAAATCTGCAGCGTCTCATATCCGTCCAGACCCGGCATCATCACGTCCAAAATCACCAGATTCGGCATGCGGGAGCGAACCATGTCCAGCGCCTGCTGTCCGGAATTTGCCTCGATCACCTCATATCCGTCATGCTCCAGGTTCATGCGAATCATGCGGGCAATCCGGGTCTCATCATCAACCACCAGAATCAAATATCTCTTATGAGCAGAATTTTCTTCCATCTGTACCATCCTTCACAGGTAAACATTTCACAAACTGTATCGGGAATAAGAACATGACAAAAAATCAGGACCTTCCACGGCTTGTCATCCCCTTTTTTTTTAGGGAACTTCTAAAAACTCTTAAAATTATATCCTCATTCACAGTTCATTCGTTATGGCGCGGGATTCCAATTGTTTTTTACTCGGGAAATAACCTTCCCGCGCCATGGTTTCCGGGGGCTATGCAGCCCCCATACCCCCGCCCACAAATTTTTAGAGGTGCCCTTATTTCTTATTTCTAATTTCTTATTTCTTATTTCACTTTACCGCCCGCAGAAAATCAGACGCAGCCCAGCCGTTCCGCTCCGGATCATCCACTGATTCCAGTTTCCACCACATGTAGTTATTGCGGGAATCCGGACCGTCGATGATCTGAAACCGCTCCCCCTCCCGGGCAAGAAAATTCAGATAACCGCCGGTACCCGGCTGCGGACGGACGCTGAGTCCGGTTCCTTCCGTTCCATAGACCTCCACGATTGTTCCGACTGAAAGGCCGTCCTCTGAAACATAATGGATCTCCAGCGTCTGTGGGACTTTCGTGGCAAAAACCGTCGGTGTCAGCGTCGGCGCCGGTATGACTGTCATCAGCGCTCTTGCATTTTCGTCTGCAGCCGGACCGGAATTCCCCGGAGCCCGAACTGCAAAATAAAAAAACAGTCCGATGAAGATCATCATCCCAAATACAATGATCGTCAGGCATGAGCTGACACTGAAAACACGCGGTGAATCATCCGGTTCCATAATTTTCAATTATAAACCATATTTTTGTGGTAATATTTTATGAACTTATAATTGTTTATAAGCATAAACAGAGAGAAAGCGAAGGACACCGACAGGACAGAACATGAAAAGTACAGCGAACCTGGTCACATATATGCGCAGCAGCCTTAGTCACGTCAACCACAAAGGCGGTCAGGGTATGTGCAATGCTGTCCGAGTGTGTGCCCGCGTAATGAGCTGATAACATAATGATGCGGGAAAGACCGGGAAACAAATCCCGGTCTTTTTGCACTTTTCAAAAAGAGGGAGATGAGCAGATGGCCCGATTTGACGCGCTATTTTTTGACATGGACGGAACATTGGTGGAAAACGGCGCCCTGATGCCGGCAGCATTTCAGCAGGGATTTGCCAACCACGGTCTGAAAATCGAAATCTCTCCGTGGAAAGGCAGTGGCTGCACCGACTGGGAAGTGATGGACCGGTACCTCAAGGATTTTCCGGAGTTCAGTGATGAACAAAAAGAAGCTCTCAAGGAAGAGATCGCCCCGGATGTCAAAAAACTCGTCATCGAACGCGTCCGGCAGCAGGGACTCAAAGCCCTTCCCGGCGCACCGGAGCTCATCAAAATATTGCATAAAAAAGGGATGATCCCCGGCCTGCTGACCGGAAACATGGAAGAGATCGTCGGTCCGAAACTGGAAGCAGCGGGTATGGATCGCAAAGATTTCCCCTATGGCGGTTTCGGTGATCACTGTCCGAAACGCTCTATTACCGCACAAAAGGCGCTGGATTCGGCCTCGGCTTATTTCGGACATTCCATCGAACCTGCCCGGGCCCTGATCATCGGCGATACACCGAACGACATCGCCTGTGCACGGGCAGTCGGAGCCGCTGTCCTGGCAGTCGCGTCCGGAAAACACAGCATGGAGCAGCTGTTGGAACATGATCCTGACTTTCTGCTGCGGGATCTCTCCGACCCGGACGGATTCCTCGAAATTTTACAATAAGGGATGAGAAAAAATCGGGGAAAATATATCAAACAACAACACATCGCTCATTTCTCATTTCTCATTTCTTATTTCTTATTTCATTTGAGGTGACCTATGCTTTTAGACGACATATTTGCAAATGTACCTGAATCCTATACACAAGCCGATAAAGACCTGATCGAAAAAGCATATTATTTTGCGGAAAAGGCCCATGAAGGACAGAAACGCGCTTCCGGTGAACCCTATTTCACTCACTGTGTGGCTGTTGCACTCATCCTGTGCGAGATGAAAGTGCAAAGCATGGTGGTTGCCGCCGCACTGCTCCATGACACCGTGGAAGACACCCCTGTCACCACGGAAGACATCACGCGGGAGTTCGGTGCGGAGATCTGCACTCTCGTCGACGGCGTCACCAAGCTGACTCACCTTCCGAACACCAACCGCATCGGCGGTCCGGTCAACCCCGGAGAGCAGGCCAACGAACAAGACCGGACAACGCTCAATGAAAGCGAAAAAGCGAGACAGAAACAGGAACTGAAAAATGCCACGCTGCGCAAGACCCTGGTTGCGATGACAAAAGATATCCGCGTGATGATCATTAAACTGGCGGACCGGCTGCACAACATGCGCACGCTTTCCTACACCTCCAAGGAAAAACAGAAACGCATCGCGCAGGAAACGCTGGACATTTATGCGCCGATCGCCAACGTCCTCGGTATCTGGCGCATCAAATGGGAACTGGAGGACCTGGCTTTCCGCTATATCCACCCCAATGAATATGCCCAGATCGCCGAAAACCTGGCTGCGACCCACACCCTGCGGGAAAGGGAGATCAACGAGATCATTGAACGGCTGAAGGACATCATGGACGGCGTCCACATCGAATGTGAGATCACCGGACGGCCCAAACACCTTTATTCCATCTACGGCAAGATGCTGAACCGCAACAAGCCCTTTGAGCTGCTGCGGGACCTGCGCGGGGTTCGCGTGATCGTCAACACCGTTGCCGACTGCTATGCCGCCCTGGGGCAGATCCACACCCACTGGCGTCCGATCCCGAACGAATTTGACGACTACATCGCCAACCCTAAGGATAATTTCTACCAATCCCTCCATACTGCCGTGATGTACGACGATAACAAACCGCTGGAGGTTCAGATCCGTACCTTCGAAATGCACCAGAATGCGGAATACGGTGTTGCCGCTCACTGGCGTTACAAAGGAGCTGTCAACGACCCGACCTTCAACCGGAGGATCGAATGGCTGCGCTCAGCTATGGACTGGCAGCAGGACGTCTCCGATTCAAACGAATTCGTCGAAGGGATGAAGTCTGATGTGTTTGAAAACCGGGTTTACGTATTCACGCCTCATCGGGATGTGATGGATCTGCCGGCCGGCTCCACCCCCATTGACTTTGCCTATGCCGTCCACACTGAAGTCGGCCACCGCTGCCGTGGTGCGAAGGTCAACGGGAAGATCGTCCCACTGAACTATGTACTGAAAGATGGGGATCAGGTCTCCGTCACCACCGCCAAGCAGGGAGGCCCCAGCCGGGACTGGCTGAACCCCAACACCGGGCTGGTTCACACACAGCGTGCCCGTTCCAAGATCCGGGCATGGTTCAAATGGCAGGACCGGGAACAGAACCTTTCACAGGGCAGGGAAGCGCTCCGGCATGAACTGACCCGCCTCGGTCTCCAGGATGCGGATCTGAGTGAAATCGCCCCAAAGGTAGGGTACAAAAATACCGAGGATCTTTATGTAGCTATCGGCTGCGGCGATCTGTCCACCATCCGTGTGATCAATAAGATCAATGAAGAGCTCAAGTCACTAAACCTGGCGCCGGTGCTGGTTCCGCGGCCCCGTCCGCAGCATTCTGAGTCCGACATCACCGTTCTGGGCGTCGGAAACATCTATACCACCTTCGGGAAATGCTGCAACCCGGCTCCGGGCGACGACATCATCGGCTATATCACCGTCGGGCGGGGGTGCACCATCCACAAAGTCAACTGCCCCAACATCCAGCGCATCCGCAACACGGAACGTCTGATTGCCGTCTCCTGGGGAGAGCCCAAACAGGTCTACTCCGTACCCATCTCGGTCAAAGCCTATGACCGTCAGGGGCTCATTAATGACATCACCAACCTGCTGGTCAGCGAATCCATCAACCTGGAAAATATCAATGTCAAGACCCAGCATAATTATGTCAACACCGAGATCGTGGTAGACGTGCAGGACATTTCCCAGCTCAGCCGTCTGCTCAACAAACTGGAAGCCCTGCCGAATGTGATCGAAGCCTATCGAAAAAATCCGGGATAGAGAAGGAACAAAGAGTAAGGAGTAAAGAGTAAGGAGTATGGAATAAGGACTAAGGTATAAAATACAGTAATCCTGAATCATTACTCCTGAAACCTGAATCCTGATACCTGAAACCTGAAACCTGAAACCTGAATCCTGATCCCTGATACCTGATACCTAAAACCTGACACCTATTCTCTGATTCCCGAAATCCCTTTACATCCTGGCCTGTTTGTTGTAAAATGTGGCAAGTTATTCCGGAAGCTTTTTATTAAGTTTTATAAAGTAAGATCATTTCCGGATAAAGGGAGGCTCTACATGGCTACAAAAATTCGCTGCAAATATCTGGATTGTGCGTTTTTGGATGAAGGATACTGCATTTCCGCCCAGATCGACCTGGATTCCGACAAGGGATGCCTGACATACCAGTCAAACGATGAACTGCCGCTCGACGAGAATCTCGATGAAATCGACAACATCAACGAATGGGAAGATGTGGAAGACGAAGACATCGATGATGAAAACGATGACGACGATCCCTGGATGGACGAAGAAGACGAAGAAGACGACTATAACTAAAATTAGAAATAAGAAATAAGAAATTAGAAATATATCGTTCTTTTGATATTATATTTCTGTCAACTCATAAGTTTAATTATAGAATACTTGAACGGTTCTTTTTTCATTCACCGGTGAAAGAACCGTTTTGTGTATCAAACAGTGGATATGGATCTTGTACGATGAAACTTGAACAGATCGAAGTCATTATCGACACCAACGGAAAAGTGAAGCTGCAAACATCCGGCTACAGCGGTGATGAATGCCTGGCAGCCACAGAGGAACTGGAAGCACTGCTGGGCAATCAGCTGCTGCAGCGGGAGCGCACTGCCGAAAGCTATGAGCATGCCACCGGGAAATCCGCAGAGAAACTGAAGATCCGCGGTGCATAATCCACGCGTTGGTACAAATACACCTGTGCCAATTTTGAGCGTTTTTTTTATATGTATATACGTATACACGAAATTCTGTCAGGCAGCAGGGTAAACGGCCCCGGTGTCAGGAATGTGGTCTGGCTTCAGGGCTGTACGCTGAATTGTCCCGGCTGCTTCAACCGGCTCACCCATGATCCAAACGGCGGGAGATTGATATCCACAGATGATTTGTGTGAAGTATTGCTCAGTCCGGAGTTTCCCTGTGACGGGATCACTGTCAGCGGGGGAGAACCATTTCAGCAGCCGGAAGGATTGTTATCCCTGCTCAAGAACCTCCGGGCGCGGAATACACCGCCGGTTCTCGTATTCAGCGGATATATCTATACACAACTTCTCGATGAACCTGTCCGTAATGCCTGTCTGCCGTTTATTGACGCCCTGATCTGCGGTCCTTACGACAGAACTTCACCATCAGCCTATGACCGCTTCTGTTCTACCTCCAACCAGGAACTTTATCTCCTGTCTGATCGTCTAAAGAAGGAGGATTTCAGCGGGCTCCCGCTCAGTGAAGTTATCATTGATGACCAGGGAAAAGCGATCGTCAGCGGTCTGATGCAGTTACGATCAAAATGATCCGGATCCCATGAACTCATAATACTTTTATCGTTTTACCAACTTCCGGTATATTTTAAGGTAAAATTATCCAATTAAACCTGTTTGGCAGCAGAGAGAGAACCATGACAAACGTTCAAAAGAAATTTATTTTTATCCTTTCAGCTATTATCCTGATTCTGATGGCATCATTATCCGTGAATGCCGCAAATGACAAAGTTGACATCTTCTTCTTCCGTGGGGATGGCTGTTCCCACTGCGCAGCTCTGGAACCTTATCTGAACTATCTTCAGAATGAAGTCTACAAAGGCAAGCTCAACATCCACGACTACGAGATCTGGTACAACGAAGAGAACGCAAAACTGGCACAGACCTTCCTGGACGCATATGGGCAAGAAGACAACGGCGTTCCCATGACATTCATCGGGACCACTTATATTTCCGGTTACAACGAAGGGATGGGGCCGGACTTCAAAGCCGCGATCGAGTTTGAACTGGAAAACGGACCCATTAACCCGCAGGATATCGTCGACGGAAAGATGACACTGGGTCGTCTTCCGGCTGATGAAGTCGTCAACCTCTATTTCTTCCGGGGAGAAGGCTGTTCTCACTGTGCTGAGGAGGAACCTTTCCTTCAGCATCTGGTCAATGATGTCTATCAGAACCGCCTGATCGTCCATGAATATGAAGTCTGGTATGATGAAGAGAATGCAAAGCTGGCGGATCAGTTTGCGAAGGCTTATGGCGGAGAAATGTCAGGTGTGCCGATGACCTTCATCGGGACGCACTTTGTCACCGGGTTCAACGAAAGCCATCAGCAGGAATTCATCGATTATATTGAAGAAGAACTGGCTACCGGTCCTGTGGACCCGAAAAGGATCGCCGACGGTGAGCTGACAGTCGAACAGGTGCTGGAATCCAGAGAACAAAAAAAAAATGAGCCTCAGCGGACTGTGATCAACGTCCCCCTGATCGGGGAAGTTGACCTGCAGAACAAAAGCCTGCTGCTGACGACGACGATCATCGGTCTGGTAGATGGCGTGAACCCCTGTTCGCTGTGGGTACTCACCATGCTGCTGGCAATGGTGATCCACACCGATTCCCGTAAAAAGACACTCATCATCGGCTTTGTCTACCTTTTCGTGACTGCAGCGATTTACGCGCTCTTTATCCTGGGTGTCTTCTCTCTGCTCAGCTATGTCCGTTATATGAGATGGATCCAGATCGTCGTTGCCTGCATCACGCTGGTACTCGGCATCATCAATCTTAAAGACTATTTCTTCTTCAAGCAGGGCGTTTCTCTCACCATCGACGATGAGAAAAAACCCGGTCTTTACAAAAAAATGCGCAACGTGCTGAAAAACACCGACAACACCTGGGCGATGATCGGCGCCACGGTCGTGCTCTCCGCAGGCGTCTCGTTAGTGGAGTTTTCCTGCACCGCGGCCTTTCCCGTGATCTGGTCAAACATTCTTGCGGCACACAATGTGAAAGGCGTGGAATTCGCACTTCATTTGCTGCTCTATATGCTGCTTTACCAGTTGGATGAAATCATCATCTTCCTTGTGGTTGTTGTTACCATGAAATCAAAGAAGATGGAAGAGAAACACGGTCAGGTGCTCAAGCTCTTCAGCGGCTGTTTGATGATCGTGCTCTCCGCTGTAATGATCATCAGCCCTGCACTGATGAATGACCTGAAATCCACGCTGATCATCTTCGGGGCTGCTTTTGCCGCGACACTGCTGATCCTGCTCATCACCTCCGTGATCCTGCCAAAATTCGGCATCTACATTGGGCACATGAAAGAGGAAGATGGAAAAGGAAAAAGTAGGAAGTAGGATTCAGGTTTCAGGATTCAGGTTTCAGGTTTCAGGTTTCAGGATATAGGATATAGGTTATAGGATTCAGGATTCAGGATACAGGATTCAGGTAACAGGGCTCAGGGTTCATGATTCCTGTCACCTATCTCAAATTTCTCACTTCTCATTTCTGATTTCTAATTTCTTATTTCTTATTTCTCATTTCCCCAAAGTCCCTGTTCCCGCAGAAATTTCAGGTCCTTCGGTGTCAACTCCGCTTTCTCCAGAAGGTCGGGACGGCGCTGAGCCGTCCGCAGCAGGCTCTGTTGACGCCGCCATTCATTGATCTTCGCGTGATTTCCCGAAAGCAGTACCTCCGGCACACCCCAGCCGCGAAATTTCGGCGGACGGGTGTAATGGGGATATTCCAGCAGATAGCTGGCGTGGGAATCATCAAACGCGCCATCCGGATCGCCCAATACCCCGTTCAGATTACGGCTGATTGCATCGATCAGGATCAGCGCGGGAAGCTCCCCGCCGGTAAGCACATAGTCCCCAATGGAGATCTCATCCGTCACCAGATGTTCCCGGATCCGTTCATCGAATCCTTCATAGCGTCCGCAGATCAGCGCCAGACGAGGATATTCAGCAAATTTCTGTGCGTCCTGCTGAGTGAAGATCCTCCCCTGCGGGGTGAGCAAAATCACCGGGCATTCGGGCGGGGTCCCGACCACCGATTCCACCGCCGCGAAGACCGGATCCGGCTTCATCACCATGCCGCCGCCCCCGCCGTAAGGCGGTTCGTCGGTGATGTGATGCTTCCCCTCTGCCCAGTCGCGGATGTCATGAACATCAACGGAGAGCAACCCGTTTTCGATAGCTTTGTTCAGGATCGAGCAGCCCAGATAGCCGCTGAAAACCTGCGGGATCAAAGAAAAGACGTCAAATTGCATGAGCTAAATTATATACTCATCCTGTCCACCCGGCTGTAACAAGTGATTTTCCAACCCTTTACAGTTTGAAAGGAGAACTCAGTGTATAATTATCGGTAACACGAATTTGGAACCTTGAAAAAATAATCATCGCCTGACAGGTGGCGCCAACAAAACAGATTTTTCAAACCTGTTTTATTGGCGGCATCTGCTGCCAAATCTCACCAAACATCACCCTGTAATGGAAGCAGGATGATGAGGTGAAATCAGGAGGCGGAAATGTTACAGTTCTTGTATCGACTGATTCATCGTTTTTTGCGATGGCTGTACAGTTGGAACAAAAAAGTAACCGTATCCGGGCGTGAGACCGAATACGGTATACAGATTGTTCTGACTTTCGTCAAGAAGTAGCTTTTCGTTATGGCGGGAATGTTAGGGCATTCCCGCCTTCATCCTGATTTCATTATAAACGATTATGAGACAGTTGTCAAGTTTTGATTTTTGAGTTCCAGTCAAATGCATTCTGTTATTTTGACAATACCGGTTTACAAATGAAAGCTATAATTCTTCTTTCTCTTATTCCCTTCTTCACATTGAGCGCATTCAGTCCTGCGCCCCAGGAACCCACGCCCACCTACGACCCTTTCAGCGAGGGTTCTTTCTACACCGATCCCACCCCGGCAGCGGAAACCCCGGATGTACGCTTTGATGAGATGGTCCTGATACCGGAAGGGCCCTTCATCATGGGAACCGACAGCGAGGATGCCTTTGCAGACAGCAAACCTTCCCACAGGGTAACGCTGAAAGCCTACCTGATCGACCGCTATGAGGTAACCAACGCTCAATACGCGAAATGTGTAGAGGCAAAATACTGCACGCCTCCTCAAGATCAGAGCAGCGCGACCCGCCCGGATTACTTCACAAACAAAGCCCACGCGAATTTTCCGGTCATCCATGTAGACTGGTACCAGGCAAGCGCCTACTGCACCTGGGCAGGGAAACGGCTGCCAACGGAAGCAGAATGGGAAAAGGCCGCCCGGGGCGAACAGGGATATTTCTATCCCTGGGGGAACGACCTGCCGGAAGCGATCCCCGCACAAATCAATCAATTTGAAGGGGGAGACACTGCTCCCGTGGATGCCTTTCCGGAAGGGATCAGCCCCTATGGCGTTTATAACATGGAAGGAAATGTTTGGGAATGGACGTCAGACCAGTATGATCAATATTATTACAGCAAAAGTCCGTCTGTCGATCCTCGCACGGTAACCGGCGGCAATGATTATGTGATCCGCGGCTTTTCATGGGCTTATCCTTTTGCTCGTTACGAGATCACTACGCGCAATTTCAGCTATATTCTCAAACACACCTATGATCTTGGGTTTCGCTGCGCAAAAGACAAATAAGAAATAAGAAATAAGAAATGAAAAGACCGGATAAAATAATATCCGGTCTTTCTCCAATACCTAATACCTAACACCTATATCCTACATTACCCTTACGGCGGTGCCAAAGCCGATGTTTTCCCGTTTCATGTCCCCGCTGATGAGTGGCTTCGCCCAGCGGAACAGCCACTTTGCCTTGTCACAGGGCATGTTCACACAACCGTGACTCATCATCATCCCATAATTATCATGCCAATAGGAACCGTGGAAAGCGACCCCCGTTTCCGGGATGAAATAGCAGCACCAGGGCGTGCCCGGGAATTCATAGGCATCCGGGTCATCCGTCATCTGTCCCTCTCCCATGTGATGAGACGGGACTTTGTTCATGATGTTATAGTCGCCCTTCGGTGTTGAGGTCGGGATCACACCTTCCCTTTTTTGGCTGGGTGCGCCGGTGGACACTTTGAGCTTCATCACCGGCTCGTCATACTCATAAGCGGTCATCTCCTGCATCGCCAGATTAACCTCGATACGCTTGTGCTCTACCGGGATCTCCGGCGTGATCGGAGAAACTTCATCCCAGGGAATGATGCGCATATGCTCGGCCGGGACATAATAATCCAGCGTGTCATAATCATAGGTGGAATCTTTGATGCGGTACCATGGACGTCCGTCCGGTCCGTTGATCACACCCACCACCCAATAGACCGACTGGTAATAGAGCATGAAAACATCTTCCCACTTTTTTCCCGTACGGTTGATGCGGGATTGGGTAAAGGGCACCGTCACCTCCGCCAATCTGCCGGGCAGCGGCGTATTATTCACGGAATAGTCCACATCATTCAGGTGCGTTTCCACCACCTGAAGGTGAGCCGAGTGAACATAACCGCCCCAGACCCGGTACCACTTCGGGTTATAGCCCGGGCCGTGTTCGGAATTCACCTCGTAATAGACGTTCATCAGGTCGTTGCGATAGCGCTGATAAAGGATCTGGCTTTCGTCCCAGGGTTCCTTGTAAACACTGAGGTTTGCAATTGCCACCCGGACTACTTTTCCTGTTCCCGGTGTAATGATGCTGCCGCTGCTCTTTGGTGTATCCGGATCCTGTGACTGAAAAAAGGGACTGAAAGCCAGCGTGCCCATCCCCGCGGATACGTATTTCAGGAAATCCCTGCGGCTGACTTTGGAGGGCAGCCCGGACATCAGAGCACCCACTTCACCAGCTTGTGAGCAGTCAGTTCTCTGTAAAGCTCATCCATCTGTTCACGGGATTGCGCGGTGAAACGGGTTTTAAGAGAACAATACTTTTTGTTCGCACTGTAGGCTGTTCTCAGATTTTTCCTTTCAACCTCGGGAACATGCTTTTTCAGAATGTCAAAAATCGTTTTCTCAAATTCCGGGACATTCAATCCCATCACGGAAATCGGAAAATCACACGGAAACTGCAGCTCCGCATCCTTGAACGCATCCCGCGGCACCCTTGTGGTGTTGTCTTCATCGACTTCAATGTTGATTCCTTTATTGAGTTCGTCTGTCATCTTTGCCTCTCTCTTTCTTACCCTCTATTATTTTACCGCATTCAGACAATCCGAAAACAATCGTATGAGGGTGATAGATTACTTCTCATTAAAATCATATGAAAAAGTCTGAAAATTAAGCTATAATTGTATAAACAGGTTAGATTCTTTTGCTTATAAATCATTTGTCTGCGGCAGCAGAACAGAATAAGCAGTGACAATTAATCCGGAGGTTGACCAATCATGCGCTTCAAAAGGAAGGGGATCCTCACCCTTTTCATATTGCTTTTCCTGACAATGCTTTTCTCACTGACTGTGTACGGTCAGGATACAGATCAAAAGGTTGTTCGTGTCGGGTGGTACGAATCTGCCTTTCACCGCACAGATCAGTTCGGAAGACGATCCGGATACGGATATGAATATCAGCAGCGCATCGCTACTTTCACCGGCTGGACCTATGAATATGTAGAAGGAAGCTGGTCAGAGCTGCTGGAAAAACTTATCGCAGGAGAACTTGACCTGCTGAGTGATGTTTCTTACACAGAAGAGCGGGCACAGAAGATCCTTTATTCCGCAGAAGGAATGGGCTCCGAAGATTTCCATGCCTTTATTTCACCCGACAACACAGAGATCAGTCCGAATGATTTTTCGACCTTCAACGGCAAACGAGTCGGCGTCAACAAAAACAGCATTCAGGCGCAGCTTTTCAAAGATTGGGCTGAAAATCATGACGTTCATCCGGAAATTATAGAACTGTCATACAAAACGCCGGAATTGCTGGAAATGCTGGAGCAGGGAGAAATCGACGTTCTCGTCACACTGGACGCCTATGGCAGCACAGCCAATGTGATCCCCGTCTGTAAAATCGGTTCTGCGGACTCCTATTTCGGCATCAATCGGCAGCGTCCGGACTTGAAAGTGGATTTGGATGTTGCCATGAACCGGATCCTGGAGGAAAACCGTCACTTCAATCAGCAGTTGGCAGAAAAATATCAGGATGGCCCCGGGTTAAACGGCTTTCTCACAGCCGATGAAGTCGATTGGCTTTCGGATCATGGTACGATCCGGGTGGGATATCGAGCCGGATATCTCCCCTTCTGCGAGTTCGATACAGAAACACAATCACTCACCGGCGCACTTGCGGACTTTCTGAGATTTGCGGAAACTGCTGAAAAGAATGCAAAAATGAGCTTTGAAGCGAAGGCTTTCTACAACACGGAAGATGCACTTCAGGCACTGGCTAATGGCGAAATAGACTGTATGTTTCCGGTAAATCTCAGCGCTTATGACGGAGAAAAGCTTGGTGTCATCATCACGGATACCTTCGTCAGTACGGAAATGTACGCAGCCATGAGAACCGACGATCACCGTGGTATTTCACGGGATCAGAATATGACTGTTGCCGTTATTCAGGGAAGCCCCAATTACGAGACCTTTCTCATGGACAATTTTCCTGAATGGAAGCTCGCGTATTACCAGGACAGTACGACAGGCTATGAAGCTGTGGCATCAGGGAAAGCGGATTGTGCTCTGGTGAGTAATTACCGGCTCAATCTGATGAACGAATTGTATATGAAATACAAGCTTTCTGCCTTTGCTACCGGTGAAACAATGGATCTTTCATTTGCCGTTCGCCGGGATGATGATTGCCTCTATTCAATCATCAATAAAATCAGCCATCTCATGCCTGATACCGCGATCAATTCCTCTCTGACTTACTATTCGAAAACGGAGACACATACCAGTTTTTCCGAATTCATCAGGGACAATCTGCGGGATGTTTTTATCGTGATCACTGCGATTTTCCTTATCATCGTTTTTCTCCTGCTGGCCAGCCTTCGGGCGGAAAAACGGGCTAATAAAGGACAGCAGCTGATTTCGGCAACAGAGACAGACAATTTAACCGGTTTATATAATCGTAATTTCTTCTATGAATACGCCAACCGGATGTATCATGAACACCCGGAAAACCCGATGGATGCCTTTGTGCTGAACATTGAACAATTCCATTCCGTCAATGCCCTGAACGGACGAAATTTCGGGGATCATGTTCTCAGTGTGTTAGGCAACGAGATCAAAACGTATCTTGATGGTACAGAAGGGATCGCCGGCAGAATTGAAGCAGATCGGTTTGATATATACTGCCGTCATACAGACGCCTATCGGGAATTATATGACCAGCTGCAAAACAAGATGGAAGAACTGTCTCATAACGCCAACATTCGTCTCCGTATGGGTGTGATGCCCTGGCAGAAAGACATGGAGCCCTTCCAACAGTTTGATCAGGCTCATACTGCATGTAATCTGGCACGCGGACATTATAAAAAACGTCTGATCATTTTTGATGAAAAAGTCCGGAAACGCGAAATTTTCGAGCAGCATCTTCAAAATGATTTGCGGCGAGCTCTGGACAATCACGAATTTGAAGTGTATTATCAGCCGAAATATAACATTCAGGGAGAAGCGCCCGTGCTCAAGAGCGCAGAGGCACTGATCCGCTGGCGCCATCCGGAATTCGGAATGATCGGCCCGGAAGCCTTCATTCCCATGTTTGAACGGAATGGTCAGATCAGTTCCGTAGATAAATATGTATGGGAAGAAGCTGCACAGCAAATCAGAGTCTGGAAAGAAAAATATGGTTTCATTCTTCCGCTCTCCGTGAACCTTTCGCGGGTTGATGTGTTTGATCCAACACTGGAAAAAACCCTGGATGATTTACTGCTGAAGAACGGGTTGGACCCAAGTGCACTGACGCTGGAAGTAACAGAATCAGCCTATACAGAAAATGCCGACCAGCTCATCCGCGTTATCAAAGGCCTTCGCGAAAAAGGGTATAAAATCGAAATGGACGATTTCGGTTCCGGCTATTCCTCACTGAACATGATTTCATCCATGCCGATCGATATTCTGAAGATGGATCGGGGATTCATCCAGCGTATTGAGCACAGTGAAAAAGACGTACGGCTTGTGGAACTGATCCTGAACATTGCCAAAAATCTGAAAGTACCGGTCATTGCCGAAGGTGTAGAGACTGCTGGACAACTGCAGATACTGAAGGAATATGGCTGTGCAATGGTTCAGGGTTTTTATTTCTCCCGTCCGCTCCCCGCAGATCAATTCGAAGAAAACATTCTGATCACATTGGCAAACAATGAAGCCTGACTGGAAGGTTCTGTTTATCTCAGTATTAAACTTGACGAAAAACCTTTTTTCAGCTACTATTGATATGGTTCAAACCGGAAATTTTCCGGTAATTATTTGGGAAAATCGATCCCAAAACGCATGGAGGAAATAATGAAAAAGTTTGTCGTTCTCGTTCTGGCACTCGTCTTTGCACTTTCCTGCATCGGCGCTGCTTCCGCTGACGATGCAAAACGCATTGCCGTGATCTGCGACACCGTCGGCACCAACCTGTTCCTGACCCAGGTCGTTGATATGGTCGAGGAAAGAGCCGGGGAACTCGGGTATGAATATTCCATCATGGAATGCGCAGACACCGATGAATGGAAAAACAATTATGAAGCCGCCGCCCATGAAAATTATGACCTGATCGTTGGTGTCGGCTGGCAGGCTGCCGAATTTGCCGCTGAAAACGCCACCGCTGACGGTCCGAAATTCGCCGTGATCGACACCGATGCAGGCTCCGAAAATGTCGCCTCCTTCTCCTACAACGAAGAACAGGCCGCTTACGTCATGGGCCTGATGGCCGGCAAAGCCTTCCCGAATGAAGATCTTTACGGTTACATCGGCTGCTTCGACGGTGCCGGCTCCTGGAAATATCGCTGGGGCTTCATGGAAGGCGTGAAAGTCTCCAACCCGGATGCCAAATTCACCTTCAACTGGACCAACAGCTACACTGATCCCACCAATGCCCACGAATTCGCCCTGCAGATGCAGGCCATGGGCGCCACCTATATCTTCGGCGGTGCAGCTGCCTGCAACAACGGCATCTTCCAGGCTGCCCTCGAACTGGCCAATGACGGCAAATATATCTACTCCATCGGCCAGGATGCTGATGAGACCCGCGAAGACAACCCGTACATTCTCTCTTCCCAGCTGAAAAACACCGGCGTCACCATGGGGATCATCCTGGACAAGTTTTATGACGGTACGCTCGAAGGCGGACTGACCGAACTGAAACTGGCAGACGGCGCCATCGGCGCCACCTGGGTCACCAATGACGGCGCCTATCGCAACAGCGAGATCCTGACCGACGAAGTGCTGGACTTCTGCAAAGACAGTGTTCAGCAGATCATCGACGGCGAACTCGTTCTCGAATTGCCGGATGAATCCACCTACCAGTTCAACATCGCTCAGTAAATTTTGATCGTAATCGGTGGTCTGTGGTCAGTGATCGGTGAGAAATACCGACCACCGATCACCGACCACCGATCACTTTTCAGGAGAGCCATGACCGAAAAAATCTTTGAAATTCGGCATATCGACAAGCTTTACGGTACGCTGCTGGCGAACGATGACGTTTCCATTCATCTGAATCAGGGAGAGATCCTCTGTCTGGTTGGGGAGAATGGAGCCGGCAAGTCCACGATCATGAAAATTCTCTATGGTCTGGAAGCTCCGACAGACGGGGAGATATTTGTCAAAGGGCAGAAAGTCCATTTTCATACGCCCTCCGACGCCATGGCACGGGGAATCGGTATGGTTCAGCAGCATTTCATGCTCTTCGAAAACATGAGTGTTGCGGAAAACATCGTTTTCAAAAATGAGATCAGCAAAGGCCTGTTCATGGACCGTAAACAGACCGTCCAAACCGTCAGGAAGCTCTCTGAAAAGTATGGACTGAAGATCGACCCGGAAGCAAAAATCGAAGATTGCCCGGTCGGGCTGCGCCAGCGGGTCGAGATCCTCAAGATCCTTTACCAGTCCGCTGAGATCATTATCTTTGACGAGCCCAGCGCCGTACTGACCCCGCTGGAAGTGGAAAGCCTGCTGGAGACCATCAAATCCCTGGCAGCCTCCGGAAAAAGCATCGTCCTGATCACTCACAAGCTTCAGGAAGTCATGACCGTCGCCGACCGCATCTATGTGATGCGTGCCGGGAAAGTGGTTGCCGAACGGCTGCGCGGAGAAACCGACACCGATGAGCTGGCCTACCTTATGGTCGGCCATCATCCGGCGCTGCGTGAAGTCCCGGCAGCCAAACCGGGCAAGATCCTGCTGGAGACGAAAAAGCTCTCCCTGCATCGCGAAGGACGGGATATTCTGAAGGATATCGACCTGCACGTCGATGCCGGCGAAGTGGTCGGTATCGCAGGTGTTTCAGGAAACGGCCAGACAGAGCTGGAAATGTGCCTCACCGGACTGCAGAGACCGACCGGCGGACAGGTTTTTCTGCAGGGAGAAGAAGTCACCAACGCCGGTGTAAAAGCACATCGTGATTCCGGCATGGCTTACATCAGTGAAGACCGCTACCTCTGGGGCAGCGCGGGAGAGGCGACGCTCTCAGAAAATGTGCTGATGGCAAAAGAAAATCGCCCTGAATTCAATTCCAACAACTTCCTGAAACAAAAAGCCATCAAAGCCTACACAAAACGCCTGATCGAGCGCTTCAGCGTCAAAGCCAATGATACCGAACAAAAAATCAGGGAACTTTCCGGCGGAAATGCGCAAAAGCTCATCACTGCCCGGGAGATCATGATGGACACCCCGGTGCTGATCTGCTGCGAACCGACCCGCGGGATCGACATCGGCGCTATGGAGTTCATCCATGACCGTATCCTTGAAAAACGGGAAAACGGCTGCGGTGTGCTTCTTGTTTCCTCGGAATTGAATGAGATCATGACCCTTTCGGATCGAATTTATGTATTGTTTGAAGGGAAGATCACCGGTGAATTCAAACGCGGCGCTGTGGACGAGAAAACACTCGGAGTTCTGATGTTGGGAGGCCGCCATGACTAAACTCAAAAAGTTCGGCAGCAAATTTCTGGAGGCACTCGGTCAGCCGCTGGTCGCGGTTCTGCTCAGTCTGCTGATCGGCGCCGTTATCATCGGCCTTTCAGGAAAAGACATCCTGAGCTCCTATGCCATCATGTTCAAAGGAGCCTTCGGGGATGGCTACTACCTCTCCGCAACACTCCAGCGCTCCACCGCCATCATCATGGGCGGGCTGGCTGTCTGCATCGCCTGGCGCTCCGGTTATGAATCCATGGGAGGCGAAGGGCAGATGATCTTCGGAGCTCTCCTTTCCGCCCTGATCGCCTACTACATGCCCGGCCCGGGGATCGCGAAAATCCTCGTCGGCATCCTGGGTGCGGCGCTCGTTGGCGCAGTCTACAGCATTCTTTCCGGCTGGCTTTGGGAAAAATTCAGCGTAACCTTCATCATCTCCACGCTGATGATGAACTACATTGCCAACTACATCGCCAGCTACCTGACAACCTATAAAGTGAAGGACCCGCAATCCCGCGATATCAACTCGATCCAGACAGGCAAACTCATTGAAGAAGCCCGCTTCGGAAAGGTCAGCGGACTGTTCCAGAGTGACGGTCTGAAGGAGACAGCGCTGGGACAGTATTTCAAGGATTTCAGCGTGCATTGGGGCTTTTTCTTCGCCATTGCCTGCGCAGTGCTGGTTTATATCCTGCTCAGAAAAACAAAATTTGGCTACCAGTCCAAGATGAACGGTCTCAACAGCCGCTTTGCCCTCTACGGGGGCATCAATGCTCGCGGGATGCTTTACCTGGTGATGATCCTTTCCGGCATCGCGGCCGGGCTGGGCGGCGCCTTCGAGGTGTTTGGCTCCAAATACCGCTACATTGATCAGATGATCTTTTCCACCGGTTACGCCTGGTCCGGGATGGTCGGCGCGCTTCTGGCCAACTTTGACCCCTTCGGGACCGTACTTGCCTGCATCCTGCTCGCGGGTCTGAGCACCGGTGGCTCCGCCATGCAGCGGAGCGCGGGGATCCCGGTGGAAACCGTCAACATGCTGGAGGGCATCATCATGCTGCTGATGTCCGTCAAACTGCTGCACCTCATCGTGATCCGACGCAAAGTCAGCAGAGAGGACCGGCTGAAACATGAAGCGGAACTTGAAAACGGGAAGGAGGCTGAAGCGAAATGAACATCTCCGTCAATTACCTCGCCTCTGTCTTCAATTCCACCCTGCGTTATATGACACCGCTGCTTTTGGTCACCCTCTGTGCGGGTGTCTGCTCCAAAGCACGGGTGTTCAACATCGGTCTGGAAGGTACGCTGCTGATGAGCGCATTCTTTGCCTTCCTGACGCAGTATTTTACGCGAAATATATTTCTGGCAGTCTTTGTCGGGATGATCACCGGTATGGTCGTCACTTTTGTAATTGCCTTCTTCATCGTCAAACTGAACGGAGAGCCAATGATCGTCGGTATGGCAATCAACAAATTTGCGCAGGGGCTCACGACCTTCCTGCTGCAGATGATCTTCCATACCAAGGGGACCGTCAGCGACACCAGCATGAAAGGACTGACAAAAATCGCAATTCCCGGCATCAAAGATATCCCGGTGCTTGGGACCATGTTCGGAAACCTGACCGTTGTGGACTATTTCGCCTTTGTACTCGCCATCGTCATGTTCATCATCATGTACCGCACTGTCATCGGCTTCCGCATCCGCTGTCTCGGTATCAACCCGGAAGCGGCAAGCTCCCTCGGTGTCCGGGTACCGCGCTACCAGATCATCGCTACCACCCTTTCCGGCTCCATGATCGGCCTTGCTGGTTGCCTGCTCTCACTCGGCTCGGTGACCATGTTCATGCAGAACATCTCTGCCGCCCGCGGTTATGTTGCAATTGCCGCCAACAACCTGTGCTTCGGCCATCCGCTTGGCGCACTGGCCTCTTCCGCACTCTTCGGCTTCACCACCGCCCTGGCACAGGTGCTGCAGAACTCAGCCCTCAAGCAGCAACTGCTCCAGTGCATTCCTTATATTTCCACCATCCTCGCCATGATGGTCTTCAACTTTGCCAACGCGAAGAAAAAGCAGAAGTAAGGAACAACGGGCTGCGAAATGCTGCGTAATCTGATCGAACTCGGGGCAGGATGCCTGATTATATTCCTCCCCCGGGTTTCTTTCCTGAAAAGGAGCCCGGAAAACGAACCATTTTCTGATAGCAGGGAAAAAGGGCAATATTACCGTATCTCTGTTTCAATATTGTTTGTCATCTTTGCTTTTCTGCTCTTTTATAAAGTCGGGGAGATCCCCACACCCTGGCATGTGGACGAAGCCGGAATGGCTTATGACGCGCTGAGCATCGCCGAATATGGCGTTGACCGTTATTTATATAAAAATCCGGTTTATTTCATCAACTTCGGCGGCGGACAAAACGCCTTCTACACATATCTCGCCGCGCTTTGCATCAAATTGTTCAGATACAGCATTTTGAGCATTCGTCTGCCGGCGCTCATCCTTGCACTGACCGCCTTTGCCCTGTTCGTTCACATGATCCGCCGGGAATACGGAGAGACAGCAGCGCTGATCGGAGGAGGTTTGTTGTGTATTCTTCCCTTTTCGATCATGCACACAAGGTGGGCGCTGGAATCTTATTTGCTCTTTCCCATGATGATCATTTCAACGTCCATATTCACGGAAACCGTCAAATCCGGGAAAACATCGCTTTTTTTTCTTTCCGGGCTCCTGTTCGGCATTACCCTTTATACCTATGCCATCGCATATATATTTTTAGCTCTTTTCCTCCTGATCAGCGTCCTTTATCTGCTGATCCTGCGGAAGGTCAGCCGGAAACAGCTGCTGACCTTTGGTTTCCCGCTGTTTCTGCTCGCGTTCCCCCTGCTGCTGATGCTGGCGGTAAACAACGGTTATATGAATGAGATCAGGACAAACCTTTTTTCTATCCCGAAATTGCTGAAATACCGTTCCGACAGCATCGGCTGGCAGCAGATCCTGCCCAATCTGCAGTTCAGCCGGGAAAACCTGTTTTACAAGATCTTTTTCAACGATGGTCTGATGTATAATGCTGTCACAAAATATGGAACCCTTTACTGCTTCAGCATTCCGTTTATCCTTTCAGGCTTTGTCCTCAGCTGTAAAAAAGCACTTTTGATGATCCGAAAAAATGTTTTCTCATTGGATTTCCTGATGACGGCAGCCTTTTTCTCCACATTGCTGACATCCCTTCTGATCTCAGAGCCGAACATAAACCGGGTAAATATGATCTATTTTCCGCTGATCTATTTCCTGTGTCTCGGGGTCTTCCATGCAGGAAAAGGGGGAAAAATCCCGGCGCTGCTGACGGCCGTGATCTATCTGGCTTTATTCACAGGCTTCTTCCGGTATTATTTCAATGATTTTCAAAAAACAGCCGATGACAGTTTTTACATCAGCTCCATCACAGACCTGAAAGAAGCGCTTGATTTCGCCGAAGAAGTCAGACAGAATGACCGGCGGGTGGTCGTGGTCGGGAAAAGTCAGCCATATATCTACACCATTCTGGCTCTGAAAACCGATCCCTACACCTTTGACCGGGAAAAGACAACAGAAAATCTGGAAGTAACCGCCTTCCTGCATTATTCCTTCCTCGGATTTCTGACATGGGACGAGATCCCGGCAGATTACGTTTATATTTTCCGGGATAAAAACACGATCCCGGAAAACATCATGAATATGGGATTTGCCACCCGGGATTTCGGCAGTCTCCGCGTTTATTACAGCCCTAAATAGTTCAGTTGTAACTGTTTAGTACCAAACGGAGCACACTGGATACAGCCCTTGTGTGCCGGCTTCATGTCAGCGCAAGAGCAGTCTCCGTGTGCTCCATTTCTTATTTCTTATTTCTTATTTCTGATTTCTGATTTCTCAGAACGCCCAGGTTCCGTTTCGAAACACAGCAACCGACTGTCCGTCCCGGGTGAGGGCGTCAATGTTCAGGTCCGCGGTGCCGATCATGAAGTCCACATGGACCATGGAATCGTTCACGCCAAGCGCTCGGCATTCCTCGAGCGTTTTGTTTTCAAAACCCTTGATGGTATCGGGAAAGCCGTGACCCAGCGCCAAATGACAGGCGGCATTTTCGTCAAACAGCGTGTTATAAAAAAGCAGTCCACTCTGTTGGATCGGAGAGTCAAAAGGCACCAATGCACATTCGCCAAGATACGCCGATCCCTCATCAGCCGTGATGATGTTCGTCAACAACTGCTCATTCAGCTCCGCGTGCCATTCCACTGCCTTGCCCTCATGGAAGCGGATCCAGAATTTGTCGATCAGCTGTCCTTCCCGGCTCAGCGGCATGGAGGCGACGACTTTGCCTTCTGCCACACCTCTCATCGGCGAGATAAAACACTCCTCGGTTGGGATATTCAGGTTGAAAAAGATTCCCTGCAGACTGGTGTCACCGCCGCCTTTGAACTCTGCTTCCGGGATCATGCCGACCGTGAAATCAGTCCCGTTGGAAGCGGTATAATGCAGTTTTTCGATCCCGAGACTGTTGAGGTAGGAACAGCGGTCATGCAGGTCCGCGTTATGCTCTTTCCAGGACTGCACCGGGTCATCCGTCACACGACTGGTGGAAAGGATCGCCTTCCAAAGCTTTTCGACTGCCTGACGTTTTGTCAGTTCCGGAAAGAGCTTCTTTGCCCACGCAGCCCCGGGTACCGCGGCAATACACCACTGGTATTTGTTTTCCAGTTCATCACGGTAACCTTTGATGAGCGGGTAGCGCATCTGCTGGGCTTTGAGCATCTTTTCCTGGTCGATTCCCTTCAGTCCTTCCGGATCATCGGATTCCAGGTAGATTCGGCAGGGAACCTTTTCCAAATAGTGTTCCCATCGTGCTTTCTGGTATCCGGTCAGGGCGCCAAGCGTTTCAAGTGACGCATACTGATATTGAACCTTCTGCATCGGCTGGTAGTCCCAGTCCACCACAACACGGCTTGCGCCAAGTTTATAACATTCTTCGACCACCATCTTCACGAATTCCGGCTGGTCCAAACCGGCCGTGATGAATACTTCCTGCCCGGCCTGAACATTCACACCGCAAGCTGCGATCAGGTGAGCATATTTGCGCAATACAGTCTTTCTCATTTTGTCCTGTTTTCCCTGATAAATTTGATTTATGACACCACATTCCGGAGCACACCGATCTTTTCGATCTCGCAGCACACTTCATCGCCGCTCTTGAGCCAAACGGGCGGATTCATGCCCATGGCTACGCCAGCCGGCGTACCGGTAGCGATCACCGTACCCTTCTGCAGCGTCATACCCTGAGAAAGTTCGGCAACAGCCTCTTCGACGGAAGTGATCATGTACTTCGTGTTGCTGTTCTGCCGCAGTTCTCCGTTCACCGAACAGCGAATTGCAAGATCATGAGCATCACGGATCTCGTCAGCAGTCACAATGCATGGTCCCATCGGCGTATAGCCATCCAGGCTTTTTCCCAGATACCATTGCTGATGGCGTTTCTGAACATTCCGGCCGCTTACATCGTTGATCACAGTATAACCGAAGATATATTCACCCGCGTTTTCTTTGCTGACATGGAAGGCGTCCTTCCCGATGATCACCCCCAGCTCCGCCTCATAGTCCAGACTGTCGACAAAGTCATACATCGGGATCAGTCCATCCGGATCGTTGGCCCGGCTGACGCGCTTGGAGAAGTAAATGGTTTCAGCCTTCTTGACAAAATCGATCCCGGCAGCAGCCTCTTTCATGTGGTCGAAGTAATTCACTCCCAGGCAAACCACATCCTGCTTCGGACGCGGGATCGGGGCCAGGACTTTGTAATCCTTGAGCGCTTTGTCTGCGGCAGCATTTTCATCCGCGTTAAGTTCAGCCAGCTTTTCCTTCAGCAAACCGCCAAAATCCTCCCAACGGTCGATCAGCTCATTCATGTCTGCCGCATTTACACCCAGTGTCTCCACGGAAATCATCTGCCCGTTCGCAGCTTCCACCGCCACCAATTCTTCATTCTCGGAAAGCAAAGTATATAACTTCATAATTTAAATATCCCTTTTATTCTCATGACAGGTCCTGTCAATGCATCAGCAGCAATTGAAAAAACATCCCCACCAACAACTCCCGATCACTGACCACTAAGATCTATTTCTTATTTCTTATTTCTTATGTCTTATTTCTTATTTCTTATTTCTTATTTAATATCAGTCCACCCCAAACATCAGCTCTTTATATGTCGGCATCGGCCAATAGCCCCGGTCGGTGGTCAGCTCCAGTTCATCCGTATCCTGCCGAATCAAAGCCATCAGCGGGATCACCTGATCATGAAAATGGAAGGCGATCGTCAGCGCACTCTGATGGGCTTTCGGCGTCAGCGCATCCTCTAAACGTTCCATGTTCTCAAAAATGCTCTTTTTGAGCTGCTTGAGCCGCCTCAGCGTCTTCATCTGGTAAGAACTGTCATCAAACAGGCTGAGTTCTTTGTCCCGCAGCACCGATTCCGCAAGGATCTTTTCAAACTGCTGGTTAGCGGGCAGGATATCTTTTTTCAGCATGTCCAGCATTGTCAGCGCCTCAATGTTCACGGTCTTGGTATATTTTTCCAGATAGATCTCATAGCGGGACCGGCACTCCGACTCGCTCATCACATTGTTCTCAGCAAAGACCCGGATATTCTTCGGATCCAGATAGTGAGCAAAGGCTTCCGGTGTGGAGGCATAGTTGCTTAACCCGCGGCGCTTTGCCTCACGGATCCAGGCTGCATCATAACCGTTGCCGTTGAAAATGATGCGCTTATGATCCCGGAATGTACCCTGAATCAGGTCATGAACGGCACGGTTCAGGTCAACTGCCTGTTCGAGCTGGTTCGCAAACAGCTTCAGTTCTTCCGCGACGATCGTGTTCAGGATCGTGTTGGGTGTGGAGATGGAAGCACTGGCGCCGGGCATGCGGAATTCGAACTTGTTTCCGGTGAAGGCAAACGGAGAAGTCCGGTTGCGGTCTGTGTTGTCTTTCGGAAATGCAGGGATCGTGTGCACACCGATCAGCATCTGGTCCTGCCTGCGATTGACATACTCCGCGTCAGTTTCAATGCTTTCCAAAATTTCTGTCAGCTCATCCCCAAGGAAGATGGAAACGATCGCCGGAGGCGCTTCCGACCCGCCCAGACGATGATCATTGCCCGCAGAGGAAATGGAAATGCGGACCAGATCCTGATAATCATCCACCGCTTTGATCACTGCTGAAAGAAAGACCAGAAACTGTGCATTTTCCCGCGGTGTTTCGCCGGGATCGAAGAGGTTTTGTCCGGTATCGGTCTTGATGGACCAGTTATTATGTTTACCGCTCCCGTTCACCCGGGCAAAAGGCTTTTCATGCAGCAGGCACTCCAGCCCGTGTTTTTTAGCGGTCTTTTTCATAATTTCCATGGTCAGGTTGTTCTGGTCAACGGAGACGTTCGTCGTCAGGAAGTTGTTTGCCAGCTCATGCTGGGAAGGAGCAACTTCGTTGTGTTCGGTCTTCGCTTGAATTCCCAGCGCCCATAATTCCTCGTTCAGGTCCTGCATATATTCCGAGACCCGGGTCTTGATGGAACCGTAATAATGGTCATTCATCTCCTGTCCCTTGGGTGGCTGAGCGCCGAAGAGCGTCCGACCTGTCAGAACCAGGTCTTCCCGCTGGTCAAAATATTCCTTATCCACCAGGAAATACTCCTGTTCCGCGCCGACCGTGGTCTTGACATGGCTGACGTTTTCGTTGCCGAAAAGCCTGAGAATACGCATCGCCTGTTCATTCAGCGCTTCCATGGAGCGCAGCAGGGGCGTTTTGTGATCCAGCGCTTCCCCGCTGTAGGAACAAAAGACTGTCGGAATGCAGAGAATGTTATCTTTGATGAAAGCATAGGAAGTCGGGTCCCATGCCGTGTAACCTCTGGCCTCAAAAGTATCCCGCAGACCGCCTGACGGGAAGGAGGACGCGTCCGCTTCTCCCTTGACCAGGTTGTCCGGAGAGAATTCCAGAATGATCTGACCGCCACCGGCAGTGGAGACAAAACTTTCATGTTTTTCTGCGGTAGCGCCGCTGAGCGGGTGGAACCAATGCGTGAAGTGGGTGGCGCCGTTTTCGATGGCCCAGTCCTTCATGGCGTTGGCAACCTCTTCGGCAATATCCTTGTTCAGATATTCCCCGTTTTTAATCGTTTTGTTGAGTTCTTTATAGGTTGCTTCGGAAAGTCTCTCCTGCATAACACGGTCATTGAAGACCCGCGTGCCGAAAGTTTTCATGATGTCTGTCATAGGCTTTTCCTCATTTCTCCGATGCGGAAATCTTATTATCAATGGGATTATAAATCAGGAAGAGGCTTTTCTCACGCAGATAGTCTTTTTTCTGTGATAATGAACCCGGAACACACGGGGATAGTCCTGCAGCTGACGCAGCGTAAACCCGGCAGTACTGTACGCTGTGCTGCGCTCAAGTGTCAGGACAGTTCGCCCGTGTCAGGTGTCAAGTGTCTCCTGGCGGAGGGTGAAGATAAAGAGGTATAATGAGGCTACAGGTTGAGAAATAAAATGCGGAAAGGGAAACAGGAAAAATGAGCGGAGAAAACCGGATGACTGAAGGACCGATTGCCGGTGCGATCGTTCGTTTTGCCGTCCCCCTGTTTCTGGGCAACCTCTTTCAGCAGATGTATAACTCTGTCGACTCGCTCATCGTCGGCAACTTTCTCGGCAACAGCGCTCTGGCCGCAGTCAGCGCCACAGGTACGCTGATTCAACTTATGATCGGTTTTTTTCAGGGTGTTTTTATCGGCGCCGGGGTGGTGGTAGCACGTTATTTCGGCGCGAAACTGAACACTCCGATGCGGCAGGCGATCCATACCACCTTCACGATCGCGCTGGTGTTCGGCATTCTGCTCTCGATCGTTGGTGTTTTGTTCACCCCGACCATTCTCGACTGGATGGGCACACCGGATGACATTTTTGAGATGACTGTTTCCTACATCCGGGTCTATCTGGCCGGTGTTTTTTCCATGATCCTTTACAATGCCTGCACCGGTATTCTGCAGGCAGTCGGTGATTCCAAACATCCGCTCTATTTTCTGATCATTTCCTCTCTGACGAACGTAGCGCTGGACCTTTTGTTCATTGCTGTTTTCGGTTGGGGCGTTTTTTCAGCAGCGCTGGCTACAGTCCTCGCGCAGCTGCTGAGCGCTGTGTTGTGCGTCAGCCGTCTGCTGAGAGCCAAAGATGAGACCCGGCTGCGCCTGAAATATCTCGGTTTCGACAGGGATATGGTCCGGCAGATTCTCAACTTCGGTTTGCCCTCCGGCCTTCAGAACTCAATCATCAATTTTGCCAATGTGATAGTACAGTCCAACGTCAATTCCTTTGGAACCATGGCCGTGGCAGGTCTGGGAGCATACGGGAAGATCGACGGATTTGCCTTTCTGCCGGTGACCAGCTTCAACGCTGCCATGACGACCTTCATCGGGCAAAACCTGGGTGCAAAGGAATATGAACGGGCCAGGCGCGGTTCCCGTTTCGGTCTGTCCTGCGCAATCATCATTGCGGAGCTCATCGGGGGCATTTTGATGCTCTTTGGGCCGACACTGATCGCTGCCTTCACCAATGAACCGGAAGCGATCGCTTATGGTCTGGATAAACTATACGTCAGTGCGCCATTCTATTTCCTGCTGGCTGCTTCTCATGGTTTTTCAGCAGTGCTGCGCGGAGCAGGAAAAGCCAAAGTTCCGATGCTGGTGATGCTGGGCTGCTGGTGCGTGTTCCGCGTGACCTTCATCTCCGTGATGGTTCCGCTCACCCATTCTATCAAAGTGCTTTATTGGGTCTATCCCATCACCTGGTCCATGAGCGCTGTAATTCTTCTGGTCTATTATCTCAGAGCCGACTGGGTTCACGGGCTCGACCTGCAGAAAATATAGTCCTTTCTTATTTTCGACCTTGCTTACAGATATTACAAATTTCTAATATTTCCTCTCTTGACTTTATAGAATATTATTTTATAATACCTTGTAGATTATAGAAATATTATTGTTTTTTAAACACAAAATATTTTTTTCACTGAATAATAACAGAATAATGTGAATTTTTCATATTTTTTGTATACATTATTGCAATTATTTGATGTACAATTGATATATAATAATACACAATTCTTCAAACAAAGGTGATAACGATGGGGAACGCAGTTGCAACTCAAATCCGAATTGATTCTGATATTAAAGAACAGGCCGAATCATTATTCAATGAACTGGGACTCAATATGTCTTCAGCTGTTAACATCTTCCTTCGTTCCGCGATCCGTGAGAACGGAATACCTTTTCAGCTAAAGCTGGATGAACCAAATGAAACGACATTGGCAGCCGTAGAAGAAGGTGATCGGATTGCTTACGATAAAAGTATAAAAGGCTATAACAGTGCGGAAGAAATGCTGAAAGATCTTGGCTTATGAAATACATGATCAAACCCACAAGCCAATTCAAAAAAGATCTGAAGCGTGAGGTAAAACAAAAGCAGGATCTGGATGAACTGACTTCAGTGATCAACACCATCGCTGCCGGAGAAAAACTGGATGATAAGTATTATGACCATCCCCTTACAGGGAACCTGCGCGGCAAACGGGAATGCCATGTCGAGCCGGACTGGCTGCTGATCTATGCATTGAAAAAGGACGTATCCGTTTTATCCCTGGACCGTCTCGGCACCCATGCGGAATTGTATGGATCATAAAGACAATAAATTAAAATTGCATATTTATGAGAAATAAGAAGTCTGTTAAATAAAAATAGTGGCGGGGGAGGGAGTCGAACCCTCGACAAAGGGCTTATGAGGCCCCTGCTCTCCCTGACATATGTTCTGATAAAGAGCTATATAAAAAAGAGGGTGGCAATATTTATGCCATCCTCTTTTTTTATTTGATGCGGGCATGGATGACGGTTTGGGTTTTGTCATAGAGCTCATGCAGTTCGTCTTCGCCGAGCGTGCCATAGATATCTCCGGTTACCTGTTCAGAACCATGGCCAAGGATTTCGGCGACGACTTTGAGATTCATCCCGGCTTTGATCCAGGAGCGTGCGGCTGCGTGGCGCCATTGATGCGGAGAGAATTTTGTTTTGACGTTTGCTTTGGCAGCAAGACGGCGAAAGATTTGATAGACTCCTGAGTAATTGAGTTTCTCGTGATAGGTATCAGACAGAAAGAAGTGATCGTCCTCGAGCGGATTTTCGCGGATCGAGTTATACATAGCCAATGCCAGGGCAGTTTCTGTAGTGTAAAAGACGATCCTTTCTTTGTCTCCTTTTTCCCGGACAATGGCTGAGTTGTGAATGATGTCCAGGTTGTCTGTCAGGAGATTATATACTCCACCGGCACGGCAGCCGGTATCACGAATGAAAAGCAAGATAGCATAGTCCCGGCAGTTATCGCGGGATACTTCCAGCATTCTTTCCGCATCCTGAACTTTGATTCCTTTTCGCGGCTGCTTTGGCAGGCGGGGCTTTTCGAGAAAGTCAGCGGGATTCTTCTCTATGATCTGACGCCGATAGAGGAAAGAAAAAAAGCGCTTCTGAGCTCTGACGTGAGCATGGATCGTATAAGGAGAGACTTTCCCTTTACGTCCATTCGCTTTGGAAGGGCGGTTGAGAGAGGCACGAAAACTTTCCAATGAGAAAAGTGTGACCTGATCTACCGGCGGATCGTCAAGGAAATCGATCAGGGAAGAAAGACGGTTCTGATACCATTTGACAGTGGTATCGGCTTTAACGCCAATCATCGACACATAAAATATATTCGCAGCTTCTGACAGTTTCATATTAACTCCTTTGCAAAAGTGCAAAAAAAATACAGGCAAACTATTCAAAAAAAATTTGTCTGTATTCCTGCAGTTACTCTCTCTCATACAAAGGCTGCGGGTTTCTATGTGTCGTGTGGATGGGGAACTGAACCTCAGTGAGGATCTGATTCCCCAACCGCACCTCTATTATACACGAAGATGGAGGAATTATGGAAAGTCAAATTGACTTACGGGAGCTGCTCCCGGAAATCAAAGGGGCTCCGCTATCGATCCTGTTGTTCCTTTCGATGAACGGTAACCGCGCTGTTACGGTTACTGATCTATCCGGGAAGACCGGGACGGGGTTCAGCGCGAAGCCGGTCCGGGCAGGTCTGGCGCTGCTGCGGGAAAAGGGATTGATCACTGAACCGCAGCGGAACCGGTACCAGCTGACCGGGAAGGATTACCAGCTGCCGCTTTATTGGGACGAAAGGATCCTGCCGGCGGGAGAACCTTTCAGATATCGGGGAGATTCTCCCGATCTGGAAAGACGGGTGGCAGCACTGGAAGCTGCGGTGTTTCCAAACAAAACGAGAGAAACGCCCGCGCTGCAGGGAGATTCTCCCGTTTGGAAAATCGAAGGGAAAGAAGATCTGGAAGTGATCGATGAACCACGGTCAGAATATTCGGGAAATACTGCCGGCAAGATGGGAGTTTTTCCCATCGAAGGGAGAATCTCCCGGAATCCTGTGGTCAGCGGGAAATGGTCAGAAAAAACAGAGGCGGGAGAAACTCCCGAAGTTAAGGGAGAATCTCCCGAGCCTATAAACGAAGATGAAACGGGTAAGGAAGAAGAAGCGGGAGAATCTCCCCAAAATCAGGGAGAAACTCCCACAAAAAAAGGAAATTCTCCCGAGCTGTTAATTAATAATATTAATAATATACAGGTTAAAGAAGTAAGTAAGTATGTAAATAAACCTACTTATTTACTTAATAACCAGAGCAATGAAGTTAACAGTTTAACCGGCAAGGGAGAAACTCCCGAGCAGGTGGGAGAATCTCCCGAAAAAGCGGGAGAAATTCCCGAGGCCGTTGAAACGAATTGGAAGACAGTGCTGTCACAGCTGAAAGGAATGACGGATCAGAACACGTTCAGCACGATCTTCCATCACGCGGAAATCCTCAGTTACGCCGATAGTCATTACATAATCAGCCTGAACGATAAATTCAGCAAAGACTTTGCAGAAGCGCGATTGAAAGAACCGATTGAAAATATTCTCAAGACTTTGGAACATGGTGAAGTGAGCGTATCTTTTGTGGTCGGGAAACAGTCGCAGGATGAGGAGAAGCTGAAACATATGCGTCGTCACAAATGGCTGCACGATGAGTCGAAGTACGATGCGCCGAGTCTGGAACTGCTGCCTGTACCGGCGGATCCGAAGGCGGCGAAGCTGACGGAGATCTGCAATGATTATCTACTGGATCCGGTCGGGGTCGAGTACACAATGGACGAACTGCGGGAACTGATCCGCATGGATCCTGACCCGGATGTGCTGCGGTTTACGCTGCCAAGACTGAGCGGCTACAATGCAGTGAAAGTATGGTGCGAGAAAAGTAAAACGGACCCAAGCAAGCTGAAGCGGTGGCTGCTGACATACTACAAAATTACCGGAACAGCTGTTGACAGTCTGGAGAAGAATGAGAGTGTCAGCTTCAAGTTAATTGTTTCGGTGTGCTCAGATCAGGGAATTGAATCGGAAGGCACAACTGATCAGATGAGAGGCAGGGCCATTTGGTTAATAGATCAATTCGCAAAGTCAGCAGGCCCACAATAGAGAGGAGTGCGATCATGGTAAGACGAAGCGGTGACGTTACGAATGTCAAAACTTATATCGGAGAACAGGAGCAGTCCTGCCCATTTTGCGGAAGCCGTAAGGTGACGATCGAAGAGAAGGACGGTATCTGTTTTTATCTCTGCGATGACTGCGGGGCTGTGATCAGCTTTCAGGGCAGTGAGGAAAAAGAGGATGCTGCACGCTGCTGGAACCGGAGGGCATCATGAACGGAATCCAGGAAGATCAGGGAGACTGCGAGACCTGCCTGTATTTTGACGCAGAGGATCAGGCATGCTGGCGGTACCTGACGGAGACTCACAGCTATGACAGCTGCCCGGACTGGAAGGAGAAGAACAATGCGGACGCTGAATGATGTGATCGAATTGGTATCCCGGGGTCAGCTGTCAGGGGTGAGTGATGATGCGCTCCACTACCTGATGATGTATCGATACCTGCTGCGTGACCAGGCTGCCGCTGATGAGAACATGCGGAAAGCAAAGACGGGCGGAATCATGAGCAAAGTGATCCAGGGATTACCGGAGAAAAAGAAATGAGCGGATGGAACCGGTGGGAACCGAGTGAAAGTGATGAGCAGATCTGTGTGTTTGAATGGGCGGCAGTGATGCAGCCGAAGGTGCCGGAGCTGCAGCTGCTGTTCCACATTCCAAACGGCGGATACCGAAATAAGGCAACTGCCGCACGGATGAAGGCGGAAGGCGTGAAGGCGGGTGTGCCGGATCTGTTTCTTCCGGTGGCGCGAAACGGTGCGCACGGTCTGTTCATCGAAATGAAGAAGAGAAAGGGCGGAAAGGTCCGGGAGGAACAGTACACCTGGGGAAAGGCTTTGACGTTTGAGGGATATCAGTTCACGATCTGCCGCGGGGCGGATGATGCGATCGGCTGTATCTGCGATTATCTGGGAGTGAAGGAATTGGGAATGAGGAATGAGAAGTTAGAAATGAGGAATGAGAAGTTAGGAATGAGGAATGAGAAGTTAGGAATGAGGAATGAGAAGTTAGGAATGAGGAATGAGGAATGATTAACCAAGCCGAAGCAAAATGTTCCGATTGTCAGCGATACAATGCTGAGCGGATGATGTGCCGAAATGATCAGACAATCAGGTCCCCGAAATCTTACTGTGGAGATTTCAAGATGAAGCTGGCGGATCATTACGTTCCGAATGTCTGGGATGAATGGAAGAAGAAAGCTGAGCGGAAGGCTGCGGCTGCAAAGGTGAAAAGCGGAGGACAGTGATGAGTGAAGAAGTAAAAATGAAGAGTGAAGAAACGGTGGAAACAGGGGAACAGGAAAGACCTCTGAGTCAGGAGGAGATAGCCAACCAGAAGCTGTTGGCCATCAGCAAGTCTATCAAAGGATTAGGAATGATGACCAGCGCTGGAATCAGCTATTGTATCGTCATTCCGGGTCATGACGTTCGAGACAACTTTCGCCTTGCCAGCTGCTGCATCGCTCCGCCGGTTGAGAAATCTGACAAGATGATCATCGAAGAATTATCAGGTAACGTGAGCTGCATGATCCAGGGATTCCTGTCATCACTTCGGAAGTCCGGCTTGTCGGATGGCGCTGCAAGAGGCGTTTTGAATAAGACGATCGAAGATGCAAAGGAGCGTTACAAGGATGCATGGAAGGTCTTTGATAATGCAGGAGCCGGTCCGCAATGATAAAAGAGAGAGCGTCGTAGGGATGTGCCCTGCGTTTACCGGGATAAAAAAACATAAAAAGTTTCTCTGGTTCAAGTTTGACATTCATGGAACACCGTTTGTTATTCCGGGGCGGTGTTTTTTAGGATAACTGATATTGACTACTCCCATATTGTGGGGCGGACATGAGAGGTTATAAATGAAAACGCTGGATGAAACTATTGAGACAATTCGTAACGGCGGGGCATGGTCGATTACTGAAGATATTCTTTTTCATCTCGAAAATTGCCGCCCGATCGAATACGAAAATAAGGAACTGAAAAAAAATGTTACCGAATTGACTGATGTAATGGCGGCTTATCGCTGTTCATGGGGTGAGATGTACAAGGAGAAATTCGGAGAATATCCGAAATATCCATTTTAGGAGATGAATGATGAAGACGCTGGATGAAGTGATTGAAGCATTTGAAACTTGCATAGTTCCGAAAAATGTTTTTTGTAAAGAGTGCGGTTTCGAAGATCGATGCAGAATAACAGACGATGCGCTCCACTATCTAAAGGCGTACAAAGCAAAGCAGGA
>JAFRIR010000064.1 GCA_017432685.1 Flexilinea sp.
GGTACGGATCCGAAGGATGTGCTTGCCGGAATCGGACCTTCCATCGGTCCCTGTCATTTCGAAGTGAAGGAAGATGTTGCGGGACCTTTCCGCAAAACCTTCGGAACACGTTATAATGAAATCAGTGAAATGCGGGATGACCGTATCTATTTGAACCTCTGGAGGGCGAACCGGATCCTCTTGGAGGAACAGGGTGTACGGAAGATCGAAACAGCTGAGATCTGCACGGTCTGTCACAAAGATGAATGGTTCTCTCACCGCGGTGATCATGGGAAATCCGGCCGCTACGGGGTGCTGATAACTTTGGATAAAGTGAAGGGTGAAGGGTGAAAGGTAAAAATTATTCTTAGCTTTCACATTGGATTGATATGATAGATATTTCTGTAATACAACACAACATCGAAACCATACAAGACAACATCGCTTCTGCTGTCTCCCGCTCCGGGCGTAATGCCTCGGATGTGAGACTGATGGCAGTTACGAAGACCAAGCCGACGGAGGTCATTGCTGCTCTTATTAAAAGCGGTATCCACTGTTTTGGAGAGAATTACCCCGATGAGACCGCCGAAAAGATCGCTGCCTTCCGCGCAGATCCTGGAGCAAAGCTGGCAATGATCGGTCATCTCCAGAGCCGGAAAGCAAAGATCATCGCCGATTTGTTTGATGAATATCATTCTCTGGATCGTCTGGAGACTGCGGAAAAGATGGAAACGCTCTGTGCAGAACGAAACCGGATTCTGCCTGTGCTGATCGAGTGCAATGTCGGTGACGAGGACTCCAAGAGCGGCTGGCATTTCGCCGATGATTCCGTTCCGGATGACTTTCTTGCGGATTTTGAGAAAATCCTAACACTGCCGCATCTGGATGTACGCGGACTAATGATCCTGCCTCCCTATACAGAGGACGGGGAGATCAACCGTAAATTTTTCATTCGGACCCGGAACATTGCAGCCTGTTTAAACCGTCATTACGGAGCGAAGCTGACGGAACTCTCCATGGGCACCAGTTCGGATTATGCGGTTGCTGTAGAGGAAGGCGCGACCATTGTCCGCATCGGAACGGCGCTGGTGGGACCGAGAAACTACAATAGAGTTAGGAGTTAGGAGTTAGGAGTGAGGAGTGAGGAGTTATGGGATTCCTTAGAATTTTTCTTTCGCTGCTGATCAATGCAACGACATCACTGCTGCTGCTTTATTGCATCATGTCCTGGTTTGTTTCGCCGGATTTCCCATTGCGTCAGTGGATCGACGGGTTCATTAATCAGCTTCTGGATCCGATCCGCCGTTTTATGCCAAGCTTCGGCATGTTTGACATCAGCCCCATCATCCTGATGCTTATTCTTCAGCTGCTGCAGCGCTTTGTGAACCGACTGTAACAAAAAACAGAGAGTTGAAAGGAAATCTTTCAACTCTCTGTTGATTTTTAAGGGAACCTCTAAAAACTTTTAAAATTATATTCTCATTCACAGTTCATTCGTTATGGCGCGGGATTCTAATTGATTTTTACTCGGAAAATAACCTTCCCGCGCCATGGTTTTCGGGGGCTATGCAGCCCCCATACCCCCGCTCATGAGTTTTTTGAGGTGCACTTAATCTTTTCCGCTGGCTTTTCAGGACATTTACGGGGCTCGATGTTCTGCGGACAAACTGCTTCGCTCGTTATTGCTTACATGCCGCCCAGCAGACAGGCAAGAACACCTTTTTGGGCGTGGAGTCGGTTGTGGGCTTCCGGAAAGACGCGGGAGTGCGGACCGTCCTGGACTTCATCCGTGATCTCCTGACCGCGGTGTGCAGGCAGACAGTGCATGACGATAGCGTCTTTGTCAGCAAGGTCGACCAGCGCCTGATTGACCTGATAGGGTTGGAATATCTTTTCACGGATGGCTTTTTCAGCTTCCTGCCCCATGGAAACCCAGGTGTCGGTGTAAAGAACCTGTGCACCGCTGGCAGCTTCTTTTGGATCCCGCAGGAAGGTCAGTTTGGACCCGGAAACACCAGCAAAATCCTCCGCCATCTTAATGGCTTCTGCCGGCATATCGTAGCCTTCAGGATTGGCGATGGTAAAGTTGGCGCCCATTTTCGCGCAGATGTGCATCAGAGAAACTGCGACATTGTTGCCATCGCCGATAAAGGAGACGTTGACCCCTTTGAGCTGTCCGAATTCTTCGATAATGGTGAGTGCGTCTGCCATGCCCTGACAGGGATGGTTGTAATCAGAAAGTCCGTTGATGATCGGGATCCCGGCGTATTGTGCCAGCTCCAGCAGGTGTTTGTGTTCAAAAACCCGGGCCATGATGGCGTCCACAAAGCCGCCCAGAACCTGTGCAACATCCTTGACCGCTTCGCGTTTGCCGAGACCGATTTCATCCGGAGCGAGATAGAAGGCATAACCACCCAACTGGTGCATACCGATCTCAAAGGAGACACGGGTGCGCAGGCTGGCTTTCTGGAACACCAGCGCCAGGGTCTTTCCGGCAAGGATCGGCTGGTTACCGCCGTTCTTCAGCTCGGCTTTCAGCTGTTTTGCTACATCCAGGATGTGCATCAATTCGGGCTCGCTGTAGTCAGCGATGGAGAGAAAATGGTTCATCTTCATATTTTGTCCTTTGATTTTTATCAGCTATCAGAGATGAGATTTTAGACTTTAGACCTTAGACCTTAACGTATTGCTTTTGCTTTACCTTTTGATTCCCAAATTATAACATCTAATCAAAAACATTCTACATCTAATGTCTAATATCTAATATCTAATGTCTAAAGTCTAAAGTCTAATGTCTAATGTCTAATGTCCGCAATGGGCGCAGTTTCCGCCGGAGCAGCCCGCACAGCCGCCACCGGAAACGGTGGTTTCCAAATGCATATTTCCACCGTTACCGATCGCCCAGCATCTGGAGACGGTGCGGTTGGTGTGTTCTCCTCCGCAATGGCTGCACTTGATGGGGGCATCCGCTTGAGAGAAAGAACGTACAGCTTCAAATTTGTGATTGCAGTCTTTGCAGATATATTCGTAAATCGGCATAATATCGTGACCGGTGGTCGGTGGTCAGTGGTCGATGGCCTGTGACACCGGTTTGCTTCCTTTCTTTTATTATATTTTATACTTATCGGGAGCTCAACTCACTCCTTACTACTTCTTCCTTACTACTTACTATTTACTATTTACTGTTTACTCCTAATTCCTGTCCGATCAGTTCTTCCGCCATCAGGCTGATATCTTTGGCGGCATTCGGTTTCCCGATCTGTTTGGCTTTTTGCTGCATGAACTTCAGCTTTCTGCCGTCATCCAGGAGCATATTACACAGTGTTTCCAGTAAATCCAGCTGAGTATGGAGAACTTTCCCCGCTCCCCCGTCTTCAACGACCTTGGCATTGCCTTCTTCCTGCCCGGGCAGTACATCGCAGAGCAGCATCGGCAGCCCCGCTGCAAGACTTTCGGAAGTGATCAGCCCACCGGCTTTGGTAAGAATCATGTCGGATGCCAGCATCAGTTCGGAAAGCGTATTGCAATAATTGAAAATTTTGACCGGAATATGCCACTCGATTTCCTTCATTTGCCGATACAGGTCATCATCACCTCCCGCTGCCATGACGATCTGAAGACGGTGTCCGCTGTAGTTAACAACTTTAAGGTAGTCGATCATGCTGGTGACACGTTTGGAGCCGACAGCAAGCATCAGTGGCAAGTCCGGCTCCAGCCCGTAAAGTGAACGCAGTTTCGTTTTATTGGTTTGAATCTCTGTCAAATCCGGACGGACAGGAATGCCGGTAACAATGACGTTGGATGGGCTGCATCCAAACTGAATGGCATCCATGCGTACTTTGTCGGTGCTCACGCAAATGCGATCCGGTGCATAGCTGAACCAGATGGAATGGACGGAATAAAGGTCTGTGATGACATGGATAAACGGTAAATGCTGTTTTTTCGAATTTCCGGAAAGATATTGTTCACCTTCACGGGTTCGGATCAAAGATTCGTTGCGCATGTACCATGCGCCCATCGGACCGCTGTAAAGCGGATACGTACTGATGACAATATCCGGTTCCACTTCTTTGATGGCCTTGCTGAGCGGATTATATAAAATGGCCGCCAGACCAAGGTTTGCGACCGTTGATGGTCCGGCTTTGTCGCTCTGGTCATAAGCAACTTCATAGACCTTTGGAATCTCGCGGACGATCCTGTCAAAATCGGACTGGGTTCCCCGCAGCCATTGAGGCGTTGAGGGATCATCCAGCAGGTTTACAATGGTGGGTTCGATTGCCGGGTCGGGATAACGTTTGAGTGCGTCAGCTATGGCGTTTGCCGCTGCCCGATGTCCGAACCCCGCGTCAGCGGTTAAAATCAGTGCTTTTTTCATGTGTTTTCCCCTCTACCAGGCATGTTCTCCCGTCGCGATCAGACTGTCAATATCATCAAAAGCGTTTTCAATGGCTTCTGTATGATATTCCCAATAGTTATCATATAGTATACATTAATAGTATACATTACAGGATGCATTCCAATCTTTTTCTCCCATAATAATATTTTGAAAAGGTTGTTTGCTGAATTCCCGTACTTTCCAGCACCTTTTTGATCCAGCCGGGGAGGATATGGTCAAATTTGATTTCTAAAATGTTAAGGTTTTCACTCCGGATCGGATATTTCAAATAGGGTCCGCAGAGAAAAAACTGACAGTCATCTGACGCTGTAATATTTCTATCCAGAGTGATCCTGATATTTAACACCGGTTCGGTGAAAGCGATCCGTTCATAATCAATGATCGCCTTCGGTGAAAATAAACGGGTCATCATCAAGATACAGAATTCTTTCAGAAGTTTGTTTTCTGTATTCCAGAACACGTTCATACAGTCTCCGGAAAGCAGCAGCTGATAATCTTCAAGCGAAACAGGACAGGTGTTTTTGTCTCCTGCTCCATAGAATTTTGATTTCTTTTCGAGGTGCAGTGTTCCGGTGTCGTCACCGTAATAACGGATCCTGTATTTATAACGGATGCCATCACCGGCTTCATTTCCTGCAGCACAGGCATTCAGATAGTCATCGAAATACAGACTGTGGACCTGATATGAGCCGCAGCTATTGGAGTGCGGGTCCTGTATCAACAGTCCGCTCAGCCGGTTTCGGATCAATTCCAGCTGTCCGTCGCTGCAGATATATTTCCATTCGCTTCGTTGTTTCATAGGATAATTCGTATTTCTTCTATCATGACAGTATCGGAAATAGTATAATAAATTAATCGTTTTAATCAGGACTATCCATGACAAAAGTATCATAAAAACATGACATTATTCAGTGGTTTTATCAGAAATTCGATATAATTTTGCTGTGTTTGAATTAATAGAGCAAAAAGGCTCAGCCTTTATCCTGGTATAAACAAAAAGATTGGATGACGATGCTTAAAGAAAGAAAAGATATTCGGAATGTTGCCATCATCGCGCATGTTGACCATGGCAAAACAACACTCGTGGATCAACTCCTGCGTCAGGCGAAGGTTTTCCGTGAAAATCAGCAGTTGACGGAGCGTGTAATGGACTCCAATGATTTGGAACGGGAACGCGGGATCACGATCCTTTCCAAAAATACGGCAATCACCATCCCGGACCCGAAAACCGGCGAACTGGTGAAGATCAACATCGTGGACACTCCCGGGCATGCTGATTTCGGCGGTGAGGTTGAACGTGTGATGAACATGGTCGACGGTGCGCTGCTGCTGGTGGATGCGGCGGAAGGTCCGATGGCACAGACGCGTTTCGTACTGAAAAAGGCGTTGGCGATGGGTCACAAGGTCATTGTCGTTATCAACAAGATGGACCGCCGGGATGCCGACCCGGATACAACACTGAACAAAACCTTCGACCTGTTCGTGGAACTCGGCGCCAATGACGAACAGTGTGATTTCCCGATTGTTTATGCCAACGGCATCGAAGGACGTGCAGGGCTTACCACCGAACTTGGTCCCAATCTGCAGCCGCTTTTTGACGTGATCCTTGAAAACATTCAGGGACCGGTGGTTGACGTGGACGAACCCTTCCAGATGCTGGTAACCAATATTGCCTATGACGATTACCGCGGCCTTTCCGCTATCGGACGCATCAACCGCGGGAAGATCCATGCCGGAGAGGCGATGACCCGTCTGACGCCGGATGGAAAAGTCGAACGTCAGGCTGCCCGTTATCTTTACACCTACAACGGTCTCACCAAGGTTGAAACCAATGAGGCGACTGCGGGTGATATCGTCGTGATCGCCGGGTTGGAAGGCATTTCCATCGGGGATACCCTGACCGATCCGGAACATCAGGACGCGCTCCCTGCAATTTATGTGGAAGAGCCGACCGTCAAGATGACCTTCGGTGTCAACACTTCGCCTTTCGCCGGCAATGAAGGCAAATACGGGACATCCCGCAACCTGCGGAAGCGCCTGTATGATGAGCTGCGCAACAATGTGGCGCTCCGTGTGGAAGACACCGATAGTGCGGACCAGTTTGTGGTTTCCGGGCGTGGTGAGCTGCATCTGGCGATCCTGATCGAAACCATGCGCCGGGAAGGTTATGAATTCCAGGTCTCCCGCCCGGAAGTGATTTTCATGAAGGGCGTGAACGGTGAAACACTCGAACCTTTTGAGGAAGTAGATATCGACACCAGTCCGGACACTGTGGGAACAGTGGTGGAAATGCTCGGTCAGCGCAAGGGACGGATGCAGAACATGGTGGACAACAATGACGGTTCGACCCATTTGAGCTATGTGGTGCCGACCCGCGGTCTGCTGGGGTTCCGTTATCAGTTCCTGACTGCCACTCACGGCATGGGCGTACTGAATGAAAACTTCCTGGAATACGCACCTTATGCCGGGCCGATCCAGGGCCGGGCAACCAACTCCATCGTTGCATGGGAAAACGGCACGACCTCCACTTATGGGCTGAAAAACGCGGAAGAACGCGGCATGCTCTTCATCGGACCGGGTGTGGACGTTTATGAAGGCATGGTCGTCGGGGAAAGCCTTCGTGACAGCGATCTGGCGGTCAATGTCTGCAAGAAAAAACATTTGACCAATATGCGCCAGTCCAATAAAGACATCGAAGTCCGTTTGAACGGGATCCGGCAGATGAGCCTGGATGAAGCCATTGAATATCTGGCTGAGGATGAACTTCTGGAGGTCACCCCGCAGAATTTCCGCATCCGCAAGAAGATCCTTGATACCGAAGAACGCGGAAAAGTTCAGCACAAATTAAAGCTCGATAATCAGTAATTTGTGCACACGGGGACGGGTCTGCGTGCCGTTCGGGTGACAGTGGGGCCGGTTGCCCGTAGACACGCTAAGCCTTGTCATGGGAACATGACAAGCGCGTTGTGTCGGAGCGGAACCGTCCCCATCTGTCACTATTTTCCCAATTTGGCTCACATTATTCAGTGACAGCGGAGACGGTTCCCTTTGCACCTTCACCAGCCAGTATGGGAAACGCCGCTTCCAATTCTGATAGCTGCCCGGGAAGTTTCCCTTGCGGTGCGCCGGGCAACCGGCCCGCTGTCAC